>JBIKLI010000347.1:0-4525 GCA_044359885.1 Alphaproteobacteria bacterium
CGCCCGCCTACATCATCATGGTTTCGCTGCTCGTGCCGGCGCTGATCAAGCTCGGCGCGATCGAACCGGCCGCGCACATGTTCGCCTTCTATTTCGCGATCCTCTCGGCGATCACGCCGCCGGTCGCGCTCGCCGTCTTCGCCGCCGCGTCGCTGGCCAAGGCCGATCTCTGGGAGGCCGGCTGGGCCGCGGTGCGCATCGGTGCGGCGGGCTTCATCGTGCCGTTCATGTTCGTCTACGAACCCGCGATGCTGATGATCGGCGATTGGCCCGCGATCGCCAGCGCGGTCGTCACCGGAACCGCGGGATGCCTGCTGCTCGCCGCGGGTCTGCACGGCCACCTGTTGCGCGACTGCCGACTCTGGGAGAGCGTGGCGCTGGTCGTCGCGGCGCTGCTGCTGATCAAGCCCGGCTGGATCACCGACCTCGCCGGCTTCGGCATCGCCGCCACGATTCTCGCCCGCCAGCACCTCGACCGACGCCGCGCGTTGGGTTGAGGCGACGGCGTCACCGGGCAAGCGGCATGACCCGCAAGGGCAATGCCGCACGCGTCGCCTGTGACGATGCCGGTGGGATCTGCACGGGCCGGATCGCAGGAGGGAAATCCGATCCGGAAATCCGATCCAGAGTACTATTCCGCACCAACTGCGCCGCAGGGCGGTCGGCACAGCGAGCCAAAATGTTACTCTGGATCGGGTTTTCCCGCGACGGTCGTCAGGTGCGCGAGCCAGCTTTCCAGCCGGGCGCGGTTGGCGCCGTGGTCGCCATAGCCGAGCTTCGAGCGCGAATAGAGCGGCAGCGAGCTGCGGCCGTCTGGAAGATCGACATAGAGGACATCGATCGTGTCCGGAAAGCCGAGCAGCCGGGTGCGCTGGACATAGCGTTCCGCGCCGGCGCGCGCGTCGGCGTCGACGCGCTGGAGAAGAGCGTCCTCCGCCGCCAGGGCGCGTGCCATGGCGGCGCGCAGCGCCCGCGCGTCGAGCGCGAAGACGGGGGAGGCGAGATCCGCGCGCGCCGTGCCCGCAAATCCCGGGGGCGTGGCAAGCGCGTCGTTGGGCGAGCTACGTCGCTGCAGTCGCGCGACATCGACCGGACCCAGATCGGCCGGCCCGAAGATGCCCCGCACGCGCTCGGGGCCGAGCAGGACGAAGGCGAGTGCTGCGAGCAGGACCAGCGTTCCCAGGCCTGCGGCGAGGGTCGTCGCCGTTCTCATCGCGGCCCCTCGATCGTCCTGCAGGCTTCGGCCGCGGTCATGCGCCGCCGCCGGCGGCGCGTCGGCGCCGCCAGGCCGAGAACCCGGGCCAGGCGAGCAGGACGAGCGAGGTCAGCAGCATCGCCGCGGGGAAGGGCTGGGTGAAGACCGGGGTCCAGTCGCCGGCGGTCATCATCATGCCCGAACGGAACTTGGATTCCGCAAGCGGCGCGAGGATGAAGCCGATCACGAAGGGACCGAGCGGGATTTTCGCGCGCTCCAACGCGAAGCCGGCGACGCCGAAGGCGAGCATCACCCAGACCTCGAACATGCGGCTGTTGGAGGCGAAGACGCCGACCACGCAGAAGACCAGCACGATCGGGAGCACATAGGCCTTCGGCACCAGCATCAGTCGCGCCAGCATTCCGGCGCTGGCCGTCATCATCACCCACATCGCGACGGTCGATACCAGGCAGGCCGCGATGATCATGTTCACGATCTCCGGTTTCGACTGGAACAGCAGCGGGCCCGGCTGGATGCCGTGGATGAGGAGCGCGCTCATCAGGAAGACGTCGATGACGCTGCCGGGAATGCCCATCGCGATCAGCGGGATCAGCGCCCCGCCGACCGTGGCGTTGTTGGCGGCCTCCGACGCGACGATGCCGTCGGGATGGCCGGTGCCGAATTTCTCCGGCTCGGCGGACATGTTCTTGGCGACCGTATAGGCGACGACCGACCCCACATTCGCACCGATCCCCGGCAGGATGCCGATCCAGGTGCCGATCGCGGCGGAGCGCAGCAGGTTCCAGCGCTGCGCGATCCAGTCGCCGAGCCCCATCAGGATGCCTTTGCGCGTATAGGCGATCGTGTCGCCGCGCTCGCGGATCGAGATCGCGTCGGCGATGCAGGTGCCGACCGCGAAGACTCCGACCAGGACAGGCAGGTTGTCGAGGCCGCCCTGCAACTGCCACCAGTCGAAGGTGAAACGCATCTCGCCGCTATTGGCGTCTGATCCCGGAAAGCTGAACAGCGCACCGAGCGCGCCGGACAGCAGTCCCTTGAGCAGCGACCCCTGGCTGACCGATGCGATCAGCACGAGCGCCATGATCACGAGGGCGAAGTAGTCGAAGGGGCCGAAACGGTTGGCGATGCGCGACAGCGGCTCCGTGATCGTCGCCAGCGCCACCCAGGCGAAGAGCGCGCCGAAGGTCGATGCGCCGATCCCGAGGCCGAGCGCACGTCCGGCCATGCCGGCCTTCGCCATCGGATGGCCGTCGAAGGTGGTCATCACGTTCGCCGGCGTGCCCGGCATGCGCAGCAGCGTGGCGGAGATGAGGCCGCCGGTGATCGACCCCGTATACATCGACACCAGAAGGTTCATGGCGTCGATCGGCGTCATGTAGAAGGTGATCGGCAGGGCCAGCGCGATCAGCATCGAGCCGGTGAGGCCGGGGATCGCGCCGACGATGATCCCGAGGCCCGTCCCGAGCGCCATGAGGAAGAACGGCCACGGCGTGAAGAGGCTGAGGATGGCGCTGCCGAGGTCCATGATCGCGCCTCAGGGAAGATCGGTGACGAGGATCTTGGTGAAAACGTGGCGCAGGCCGAAGCCGAGCACGACCGCGATCGCGAGGATCGCGGGCAGCGCGGCGCGCCGGAAATCGGCGAGGAACCAGATGGAGAGCGCGAGGAACGCGATCGTCGCCGGGGCGTAGCTGACGATTCCGAGCCCCATCGCCGTGACATAGGCGCAGGTCCCCGCCATCAGCGCCGCCGCCGCCCAGGGGCGCGGCACGTAGCCGGGATCGTCGGGCGGCGGCGCCGCGCCCTGCGCGAGGCGCCAGCCGGCGCGCAGCGTCATCGCGCCAGCCAGCGCGATGACGATCCAGGCGACCGCGCGCGGCACCGGGGCGGGGCCGATCGGCTCGAAGATCCCGGGCCCCAGCTTGCGCGAATCCCAGAGGAACGCCGCCGCGATGGCGATCGCGGCGGCGCCCGTCCCGAATTCCCAGCGCGTGGCGTTGCGGTCCATCGCTCCGGCTCAGCGTGGCATGGAGGCCTTGGCGACGGGCTCGATCGCCTTGAACTCCTCGTCCAGCCGCTTGCGGAACTCCTCGCCGCGCATGAACTGGTCGGTCTGCGCCTGACGGTCGAAGAACTCCTTCATCTCGGGCAGGCGGATCGCCTTTGCGAGCATGTCGGCCATGCCGTCGACCGCCACGCGCGGGGTCCCCTTCGGGGCGAACCAGTAATTCTCGATGCAGTACTCGAAGCCCAGTCCCAGTTCGCGCGCGGTCGGTATCTCGGGTTCCAGCGACAGGCGTTGCGGGCCGGAATAGGCCAGCGCGCGGATGTTGCCTGCCTTGTAGCTCTGGTATTCGGAACTCGACAGGACCGTGGACTGCGTCTGGCCGCCGGTGATCGCCGCGTAGTTCTCGCCGCCGCCGCCGATCTGGACGAAGCGGAACTTGGCGCCGGGATAGCCCTGCTCCATGAACACGCCCATCATGTGGTTGAGCGCGCCGATATTGACGCCCATGGTGATCGTGCTGGGGCTGGCCTTGGCCGCGTCGAGCAGGTCCTTGAGCGTCCGGTAGGGCGAGTCCTTGCGCACGATCGGGTGCAGACAGAACCCGCCGGTGAGCGCGACCGGTTCGAAGTCGCGATAGGACAGATTGCGCTGCGGCGCGACGACCTCGCCCGAGAGCAGCGCCGAGTGGATCACCAGGAAGGTGTAACCGTCTGGCGCCGCGTTCTTGACCTGGGTCGAGCCGACCGAGAAATGGCCGCCGACATTGATCACGGTCAGGGGGTGGGGCAGCAGGCTCTTGTCCTGCACGATCTTCTGGATGTTGCGGGTGAGGATGTCGGTCGTTCCGCCCGGCCCGAAGGGAACGGTGACGCGGACCGGTTTCTCCGGCCACGCCGCGGCGGCGGGATGGGCGGCGGCCAGTGCTGCGGCGACGGCGGCACAGGCGATCGTCAGATGTTTTGCGGACATTTTCTTCCTCCCTCAGGTGATCAGGCGTGTCGCCCCGTGCGCCACCGTGGCGCCCATGGCGTCGAGCTTCGCGTCCGAAAGATAGCCGTAGCGGTTGACCCAGACGCGGCCGCGCGCGGCGTCGTGGGCGATGGCGAACCGCCGCGCGAAATCGGCGACCGGGCCGTAGCCATGGGGCATGGCCCAGACCGGCGTTTCGCCGGCTTCGGCCTGGGCGCTGCGGATCTTGCGGGTCTGGGCGTGGCCGCCGACGGGATGTGCTTCCTCGGGCTCGGGATAGCGCCAATCCTCCAGCCGGTCGTAGCCGGCGTCGTCGACGATGTCGAACAGCG
>JBIKLI010000348.1:0-4522 GCA_044359885.1 Alphaproteobacteria bacterium
CGTTCCTGCTGAAGGACAAGCTGGCGCTGGCCGGGGTCGAGGTGAACGACGACTACCTGCGATTGCCGGTCCGCGAGTGGGAGAACATCCGCACCCATATCCGCGGGCGTTTCGTCACCATCTCCAGATTCGCCACGCAGTCGGATGGCGATGTGCGCCAGGAAATCGTCGACCGTCTGGTCGACCGGATCTGGGAGGCGCGCGACCTCGACCAGCTGTTCCCGCTGCTCCGGGCGTTCGGCCTGCCGGTCGACCGGGCCGGCGAGTTCTTCCAGTGCTGGAAGGGCATCGCCTTCTTCGAGTTCGAGTTCAACCGGAATACGCAGAAACTGCGCAGCTTCACGAGCTGGCTGCAGGCCGCCCAGCCGCGCGGCTTCATCCATCGCTCGGATGCCGAGGTGCTCGAACAGGACCGCGCCGTCCTCCGCGACCGCCTGCGCAGGCAGCTCGCCGAGACGATCGCGATCCTCAAGGACTTCAACGACAGTTTCGACATGCTCTTCGGCAAGGGGGAGAGCGCCGCGCCCTTCGCCCGGTTCATGCTGGAATCGCGCCGTCACTTCTGGCGCCTCGGCAGCGGTCTGAACGGGGTCTACCACGCGATGGCGTTGTGGACCCGGGTCCTCGAGCGGGTCCCCGACCGGACCCTGCCGCCGGCCACCATGGTGCGGTTGATGCGGATCCTGCGCGAGATCCTCTGAGCGCCGGACGTTTACCTAAAATAAAGCAGATGTTTCGATACATCATGGGATGTGTTTATCTCCCTGCTGCGGCAATCCTGTCGATCCGGGTGTGCCTGCGCGACGGGAATGGCGGTGGACATGAGCGACGCAAATCTCCGGCTGAAGCTCGAATCGGGCGCATCGCGCGTCTTCAACTGCCTGAACCTCACCCGCGACGTGCGGGGCGAACGCGATCCCGGCCAGATTCCGGCCGCGGAACTGTTCTTCGGTTCGCGCAACCTCAACCATGCGATCCTGATCAAGGAACCCAACCAGGGCGGGGATCGACCGGGCGACCCGTTCACGACGCCGCTGCCGATCCGGACCAAGCTCTTCGTTCCGTACAACGCGGACAATCCCTACGAGGGCGGCGGTTCGGCCTACACCGACGATCCGCGCTTCGAGGAAGCGCTCAACTACCTGACCGGCGGGGGCGACGTCTCGCCGGAGGTGCTGCAGCGGGATCTGGAGAAGATCCGCCTGATCGAGCAGCTGCCGTCGCTCGATCCCTTCCTGCTCAAGGACCGGTTCACGCTCAGCGGCTTGCCGATCAACCAGGCCTATTTCAAGCTGTCGGACGCGGAATGGGCGAATATCCGGGCCTATATCCGCGAGCGCTTCGCGCTCATGTGCCGCTTCGCGACGGATGCGCGGAACGACGTCAGGCCCGAGATGATCGATCGCCTCGTCGACAGGATCTGGGAGGCGCGCGACCTCGAGCCGATCCACCCGTTGCTGGTCGCGTTCGGTCTGCCGGTCGATCGCGCCGCGGAGTTCTTCTACAGCTGGAAGGGGATCAGCTTCTTCGAGTACGAATTCGCGCGCAACACGCCGCTGGTGCGCGCCTTCTCCCACTGGCTCCAGTCGTCGATGCCCCGCGGCGCCATGCATCGCGACGACGCCGCGGCCATCGACCGCGACCGTGCCCAGGTGCGCGCGCGCCTGCGGCACACGCTTGGCGAGACCTTGGCGATCTTCCAGGACTTCAACGGCAGCTTCGACTTGCTGTTCCGCAAGCGCGAATCGGCCGCCGCCTTCGCCGCCTTCATGCTGAACGCGCGGCGCCATTTCTGGTGCCTCGGGAACAATCTGAACGGGATCTACCACAGCATGTCCGTCTGGAACCGCGTCACCGCCCGCGCGCCGGAGCGCATCCTGCCGCCCGCGCAGATGGTCCGTCTGCTGGGCGTGCTGCGCGAGATCGTCTGACGGGCGGGACCGGCCGGACGCCGCGCCGCGCGGCGACGCCGATCCGCGCCATGTCCGCAGGGACCGCGGTCCGGTGAGCCCGCGTTTCGGCACCCGGATGCTGGCCCCGTTCGGGGTCCGCGCGTTCCGCTTCCAGTGGCCCGCCGATCTCGCGGCGTCCTGCGCCTTCGAGATGGAGACGCTGGCGCTGGCCTGGTTCATCCTGAGCGAGACCGGGTCGGTGATGCTGCTCGGGGTCTTCGCCTCGCTGCAATATCTCGGGACGCTGCTGGCGCCGTTCGTCGGGATGGTGGGCGACCGCGTCTCGCACCGTCGCCTGCTCTGCGCGATGCGGGCGGTCTATCTGGTGCTGGCGGCGCTGCTCTGCGCCCTCGCCTTCGCCGACGCGCTCGGCCCCGTGGAGGTCTTCGCCGTGGCGGCGCTCGCCGGGCTGGTCCGCGCGTCGGATTTCGGCGAGCGCAACGTGCTGATCAGCGAGACCATGCCGGCGGACCGCCTGCTCGGCGCGCTGGGCCTGTCGCGGATCACCGCCGACGGCGCGCGGGCGCTGGGCGCCGTCGCGGGAGCGGGCATGGTCGCGGCGCTCGGGCTGGGCTGGGCCTATGTCGTCGTCCTGGGACTCTATGCCGTCAGCCTCGTCCTGACCGCCGGTGCAGGGGCGCCCACCGGCAGCACCGGCCCCGACGCCGGCATCCGCGTGCCGGGTGCCGCGCGGTTCTCGCCGTGGCGCGACCTGCGGGCCGCGGCCGGGCTCGTATGGGCGCTGCCGCCGCAGCGTGCGGTGATGTGCCTGGCCTTCCTGGTCAACATCGCCACCTATCCGTTCATCCTCGGATTGCTGCCCTACGTGGCGCGCGAAATCTACGGCACTGGCCAGGCCGGTCTCGGCTACATGGTCGCGACCACGGCGCTGGGCTGCGTCGCCGCCTCGGTCCTGCTGGGATCGCTGGAGGGGCGGCTGCTGCCGGCACGCAGCATGATCGTGTTCTGCCTGATCTGGCAGTGCCTGACCCTTGCCCTCGGGCTGACGCAGAACCTCGCCATCGGCCTGCTGGTGCTGGCGGCGACGGGGATCGTGCAGGGGATGTGCATGGTTCCGATGACGGTGATCCAACTGCGCAACGCGCCGCCTGAACTGCGCGGCCGCATCGCGGGACTGCGTACCCTGGCGGTCTATGGCCTGCCGCTGGGGCTGTGGATCTCCGGCCCGATGATCGAGGCCGTGGGCTTCGCGGCGACGGCCGCGATCTACGCCGGGATCGGCCTTGCGGGAACGCTTGCCATGCTGATCGCCTGGCGGGTCCATCTCTGGCCCGCGTCGGCGCCGGCCAATCGTTGAGCGCGTCGGCGGCCGGCCTGTTATATTGATCGCATACGCGCGGCGGGCGGGGAGCGGAGGCGGCGGCATGACGGGGTGGGGCGGTTCGCTCGCGATCTATTTCCGGCCGCGTCTTGTCGCCGTCCTGGCGATGGGCTTCGGGTCGGGGCTGCCGCTGCCCCTGACCTTCGGGACCCTGACGTTCTGGCTCGCCGAGTCGGGCGTCAACCGCGCGACAATCGGGCTGCTGGCGCTGGTGGGGACGGCCTATTCGCTGAAATTCCTCTGGGCGCCGCTGGTCGACCGGCTGGAGCTGGGGCCGCTGACGCGGCGGCTGGGCCGGCGCCGGGGCTGGGCGCTGGCCGTCCAGGTGCCGCTGGCGCTCGCGATCCTCGCGCTCGGCTTCACCGATCCGCGGATCGATCCCGGCGCGACGGCCATGGTGGCCGTGGCGATCGCGATCCTGTCGGCGACCCAGGACATCGTCATCGACGCCTATCGCATCGAAATGCTGCGGCCGGAGGAGCAGGGCGCAGGGGCCGCGGCGACCCAATGGGGCTATCGTTGCGGCATGATCGTGTCGTCGGCCGGCGCGCTCTATGCGGCGGAGTTCGGCGGCTGGAGCATCGCCTTCGCGATCATGTCCGGGTTCATGGGCGTCGGCATGGCCGCCGTCTGGCTGGCGCGCGAGCCGCACGCCAGCGTGCCCGCGGCGGCGACCGCGGCGACCGGTCCCGCCGCGATGCGGGTCGCGGCCTGGTTCGCGACCGCGGTGGCGGGGCCGTTCGGCGAATTCATGCGGCGGCCGGGCTGGCTCGCGATCCTGATCTTCGTCGTGCTGTACAAGTTCGGCGACGCGCTGGCGGGGGTGATGGCCAATCCGTTCTACGTCGCGATGGGTTTCTCGCGCCTGGAGATCGCCAACATCTCGAAGGTGTTCGGCGTCGCGGCGACCTTGGCCGGCGTCGCCGCCGGCGGGGTGGTGGTCCATCGCTATGGCCTCGGCCGTGCCCTGATCGCAAGCGGCATCCTGCAGGCGCTGTCCAACCTCATGTACGCGCTGCAGGCGCTGGCCGGCCATGACGTCGCGCTGCTGACGGCGACCATCGGGATCGAGAACTTCACCGGCGGCATGGGATCGGCGGCCTTCGTCGCCTATCTCTCCAGGCTCTGCAACATCGCCTACACGGCGACCCAGTACGCGCTGCTGTCGTCGCTGGCGACGGTCGGACGCACGACGCTGTCGGCGGGCGGCGGCTGGCTGTCGCTTCAG
>JBIKLI010000349.1:0-4515 GCA_044359885.1 Alphaproteobacteria bacterium
TGCTGCGCGGGCGTGATCGTCTGGTCGCGCAGGAAGATCACCAGGTTCTCGGCCAGCGCGCGGCGCAGCTCGGCCAGCTGCGTCTCGGCCAGCGGCCGCGACAGGTCGACGCCGGAGATCTCGGCGCCGATGATCGGCGTCAGCCGGTCGACGCCGATCGTCGCGTAGGGCCGGGCCTCGCCGACATCGTGGCGGTAGCGCGGACCGCCCTCCCCGCGCAGCGACGTCATGCGTGCCGCCCGCCGCCCGCGCGCGGGCTCATGGCGCCGCCAATGCGGCGATCGCGGCGCCGACGCCGCCCGGCGCATGCGGGACGCGGTTGACCGTCATCGCCAGTTCGACCGCCGCCAGCGTGCCGAGGATCATCGGCTCGTTGAGATCGCCCAGATGTCCGATCCGGAAGACGCGGTCGGCGAGCGGGCCCAGCCCGGCGCCGAGCGAGACGTTGAAGCGCCCCAGCGCGGTCGCGCGCAGCGCGTCGCCGCTGCTGCCCTCCGGCATGAGGATGCTGGTGACCGAGTCGGAGAGTCGCGCCTGGGTCGTGCAGAACAGCTGCGGTCCGTCATTGCCGCGCCAGTGACGCACCGCGGCCCGCACGGCGCCGCCCAGCCGCGCATGGCGCGCGAAGACCTGCGGCAGACCTTCCTCCTCCAGCAGGCGCAGGCTCTCCTCCAGGCCGTAGAAGAGCGATGTCGGCAACGTGCCGACGAAGCTCTTGTGCGGCCGTGCGAGCATCTTGGTCCAGCTGAAGTAATGCCGTTTCAACCGTGCAGCGCCATGCGCGGCCATCGCCCGCGCGGAGACGCCGGTGAAGCTCATGCCGGTCGGCAGCATCAGCCCCTTCTGGCTGCCTCCGACCGCGGCGTCGACGCCCCATTCGTCCATGCGGAAATCCATGCTGCCGAGCGAGGAGATCGTATCGACCAGCAGCAGCGCCGGGTGCTTCGTGGCGTCGAGCGCCGCGCGGATCTCGGCCACCGGCAGCACCATGCCGGTCGAGGTCTCGTTGTGGACGACGCAGACCGCCTTGATCGCATGCGCGGCATCCGCGGCGAGCGCCGCGCGGATCGCGGCGATGTCGCAGCCGACGCGCCAATCGGCCGGCACCGTCTGCACGTCCAGCCCCAGGTCGCGCGCCATCTGCGTCCAGTCTTCGGAGAAATAGCCGGTCTCCGGCATCAGCAGCCGGTCGCCCGGCGACAAGAGATTGACGAGGCTGGCCTCCCAGGCGGCATGTCCGGAGCCGGTGTAGAAGAAGACATGGCCGTCCGTGCCGAGGATGCGCTTCACCCCTTGAACGCAGCGGCGATACACGGCAAGGAAAGCGGGATCGTTGAAATCGATCGTCGCATGCGCGGCGGCATGCAGGATCGAGTCGGGGATGTTGGTCGGCCCCGGATTGGCGAAGAACATCCGGCCGCGCGGCCGCGCATGGGTCGTCATCGATCTCGTATCCATTCGCAAATGAGGGATGCAGAATAGAACCTCGGCACGCCGGTCACCAGCTTCAGCCCGTCGCGTGGCGGGACACGATCCGTGCCGGTCGGGACGGGCCGGTCCCGGCGCCGCTCCTCGGCGAGAGGTCGATCACCGGACGCCGCACGTCTTCGCTTCGATGGCGCAGGTCGCGCAGCGCGCGATCGCAGGTTGCGTCGCGTGGCGGCTGCGGCTTGACGCGACCGGCCGGTCGCCCGTCTAATGACCGCCGGGACACGGGAAGGAAACGCAATGCCGAAGCTGCTCACCGAGGATCAGGTCGCCGCCTACCGGCGCGACGGATATCTCTCGCCGCTGCGGGCGATGGACCCGGGCGAGATGGCTGTGCTGCGCGAGAAATACGAGGCGCTGTGCGCGCGCGATGGCGGCATGCTGACCAAGCGCACGAACCAGAAGCCGCATCTGCTGGTCACCTGGCTCGACGAACTCGTACGCCATCCGCGCATTCTCGACGCGGTCGAGGACGTGATCGGCCCCAACATCCTCTGCTGGGCAGGCGGCTTCTTCCACAAGCCCCCCCGCAGCCCCGGCTTCGTGTCGTGGCATCAGGACTCGACCTATTGGGGGCTGTCCTCTCCCGACGTGGTCACGGCCTGGGTCGCCTTCGAGGCCTCGACGCCGCAGGCGGGCTGCATGCGCGTGATCCCGGGCACGCAGACCCGCGACCAGGTGGCGCACCGGGACACCTTCGCCGCCGACAACCTGCTCAGCCGCGGCCAGGAGATCCAGGTCGACGTCGACGCCAAGGATGCCGTCGACCTCGTCCTCCAGCCCGGCGAATTCTCCCTGCATCACGTGCGCATCATCCACGGCTCGGAGCCGAACAACGCCGACTGGCCGCGCATCGGCTTCACCATCCGCTACGTGCCGACCTACGTGAAGCAGATCGGCGGCCGCGACAGCGCGATGCTCGTGCGCGGCGTCGACGAATTCCGCAATTTCGATCCCGAGCCCCGGCCGAAGTCCGACTTCCATCCCGACGCGGTCGCGTTCCACGGCGCGATGATCGACCGGGTGACGAAGATCCTCTTCGCCGGTGCGCCGACGGCGGCGGCGAAGCGCTACCAGCCCAGCGCCCAGCCCCACGCCTGACCCCCTGCCACGCCCCCCGGCGATGACCGATACGACACAGGCGAGCACCGCTGCCGGCGGGCTTCCCGGCGGCTGGCTGCGCAACTTCGAAGAGATCGTCGCCTGCACCGCGCTGACCGTCGTCGTGCTGTCGACGTCGTGGGGCGTCTTCACGCGTTATGTCAGTGCTCAGCCGGCCACCTGGAGCGCCGAGATCGCCGCGGTCGGGTTCTGCTGGGCGATTTTTCTGGGCTCCGCCGCCGCCTTCAAGCGCGGGCAGCATATCTCGATCGACATGCTGACCCAGGCCCTGCCGGCCACGGTCCGGCGCGTACTCGGCACCGCCACCGACCTGCTGGTCCTGGGCTTCCTCGGCTGGGTCAGCTGGCTCGCGATCGACTTCACGATCGAATCCTGGACCACGCCGATGCCATCGCTGCGCTGGCCCTATTCCATCCATTACTCGGGCGCGGCGCTCGGCTTCGTGCTGATGACGCTGCACCATGCGCGCGCCGCCTGGTCGCGCTTCGGCGCGGCCTGACGGAGGGCGGAACCGTGGAATACCTGCCGCTGCTCCTGATGTTCGTGTTCTTCGCGCTCAACGTGCCGATCGGCATCGCGATGGGCGCCGCCGCGCTGGGCTACTTCATGTTCAAGGGCGACGAGCTGCCGCTCGAAATCTTCGCCCAGCGCCTGATCAGCCCGACCGACTCCTTTCCGCTGCTGGCGGTGCCGTTCTACACGCTCGCCGGCGTGATCATGAACCACGCCGGCATCACCCGCCGCCTGATGGGTCTCGCCGACGCTCTGGTCGGCCACCTGCACGGCGCGATGGCCCAGGTCAACGTGCTTCTGGCGACGCTGATGGGCGGCCTGTCGGCCTCGGCCAACGCCGACGCCGCGATGCAGGCGAAGATGGTCGGGCCGGAGATGATCCGGCGCGGCTACACCCCGGCCTTCGCCGCGGCCATCACGGCCTGCGCCGCGGTCATCACGCCGATCATTCCGCCGGGGATCGGCTTCATCATCTACGGCTTCATCGCCGACGTCTCCATCGGCCGCCTGTTCCTGGGCGGCGTCGTGCCCGGGCTGATGGTCTGCGCCTTCCTGATGATCACGGTCCACGTGATCGCCAAGCGGCGCGGCTACGCGCCGCAGCGCAAGGCCATGCCGCCGGCGCGCGAGGTCCGCAAGGCCTTCGTCGACGCGCTGGGCGCGCTTTCGATCGCGGTCTTCATCATCATCGGCATCCGCTACGGCATCTTCACGCCGACCGAAGCCGGCGCACTCGCCGTGCTCTACGCTGTGTTCGTCGGGGCGGTGTGGCATCGCGAACTCAAGCTGTCGAACGCCTACCCGATCCTGCTGGAGGCGACGCTGGCGACGTCGGTGATCATGCTGATCATCTGCTGTGCCTCGGCCTTCGGCTACTACATGACCTGGGAGCGGATCCCGCCCAAGATCGCCGCCTGGATCGTGTCTCTGACCCGCGAGCCGGCCATCCTGCTGCTGATCATCAACCTGCTGCTGATCGTCGTCGGGATGCTGATCGAAGGCACGGCGGCGCTCATCCTGCTGACGCCGATCCTGGTGCCGGTCGTCACCAAGCTGGGCGTCGACCCCGTCCATTTCGGGCTGATCATCGTCCTGAACCTGACGATCGGCGGCGTGACCCCGCCGGTGGGAACCTTGATGTACACGACCTCGGCGATCCTGCGCGTGCCGCTCGACAAGTTCACGCGCGAGGCTCTGCCCTTCCTCGGCGCGATGTTCCTGGTCCTGGTCCTGATCACCTACATTCCCGGCCTGGTGCTCTGGCTGCCGAACTGGGCCTTCGGCTGACACGGCCCGCCCAGGGCCGATCGCCGTGCCGCAGCTTGCGACGCCTGTCCGCCTGTCGCTGTTCTACTTCCTGCACTACGCGGCGATGGGCATCCATCTGCCGGG
>JBIKLI010000350.1:0-4495 GCA_044359885.1 Alphaproteobacteria bacterium
GTATTCGAGCTCGCCGAACTTCCGTGCCAGGGCCACATGCGCGCGATCGTCGATCGCGCAGCCGCGGAAGCGCAGCACGCGATGTTCGATCCAGGCCTGCCGGATGGCGGCGATGTCTTCTTGCGTAGGATCCGCGAGATCGGCGCCGACGATGTCGGCGCCGAGCGCGGCCCCGCTTGGCTCGACCCGGATCCGGGTCGCAGTGGCGTCGATCATGGGCCGATGCTCCTCGCGGTCAGGCCCGGCAAGCTAGCCGACCCGGCCTACGTGGTCAATTGGTCAGACCAATTGACAATCTGTCCAATATGGCGGATCGTCGGCGAATGATGTCGCCAAGGCCCCGCGCCGGCTTCCCGGCCCTGAAGCTCGTCCGTCCGAAGCGGATGTACGAGCAGATCGCCGAGCAGATCGAGGCGCTGATCCGTTCCGGAAGCTTCGCGCCGGGGTCGCGGCTTCCCGCCGAGCGCGAACTCGCCGAGCTGATCGGCGTCAGCCGCCCGTCGATCCGCGAGGCGCTGATCGCGCTCGAGACCGCCGGCCTGATCGAGACGCGCGTCGGCGACGGCACCTATGTCGGACCGACGGCGGCGATCGCCGCAGGGCTGCCCTGGACGCGCAGCCGCGACTACGGTCCGGGGCCGCTGGAACAGTTCGTCGCGCGGCGCGCGGTCGAGCCGGCCTGCGCCGAACTCGCCGCCCTCGCCGCCACGCCGGCCCAGCTCGAACGCCTGGAGGCCAGCTACGCGCGGCTGGTCGCGATCATCGCGGCGGGGCGCAATCCGGCCGAGGAGCATGCCCGGTTCCACGTCCTGATCGCCGAGGCCGCGAACAACTCCGTCCTCGAGAGCGTGGCGCGCGAACTCTGGCGACTGCGCGCGGGCGAGATGTGGCAGACGCTGCGCCGGCGCGTCGAGGCGCCGGCGATGCTGGCGCACGGCATGGCGTTCCGCCGCCGGCTGCTCGACTGCCTGCGCGCGCGCGATGCGGCCGGCGCGCGCGCCGCGATGCAGGCGCATCTCGATCGGGTCGGCGCGCTTTATTTCGGACCCGAAGACCAGTCGCCGGCGAAAGACCGGCCGAAACGGAAGCCGACACGGAGGAAACGATGACCCGACCGACTCTCGCCGCGCTGGCCGTCGCGACCCTCGTCGCGACGACGGCGCCGGCCCTGGCCCAGACCACGATCACGATGTGGTCGTTTCTCGACCCCTCGCGTCCCGGCGGACGCGAGCAGGCGCTGAAGACCATCATCGAGAGCTACGAGCGCGCCAATCCGGACGTGCGGATCAAGGTCGAGCCCCAGGTCTGGACCACGCTCGGCGAGAAATTCGCCCTGGGACACAACGCCGGCAACGCGCCCGACATCGGCTGGGTCAACATGGAGAGCATGGGGCTGGTCCTGCAGGCGAACGCCGCCGCGGATCTGGGTCCGCTCGTGACGTCCCGGTGGTCCGCGGAACGCCGCAAGGACTACGTGCTTCCGGCCGGCCTCGACGCGATGACGACGGGCGGCAAGCTGCATGCCCTGCCGATCATGCATGCCGGCTGGGTCCTGATGTACCGCAAGGACCTGCTGCAGCAGGCGGGGCTCGCCGCCGCCGACCTGCGGACATGGGAGGGGATGACCGCGGCGGCGCGCAAGCTGACGCGCACCGGCGTGCCGGGACAGCCCGACATATGGGGGATCGGGCTCGGCCTGTCCCAGGACCGGGCCTCGGCCTCGCCCGCCTTCCTCGCCACGATCGGGGCGGGGCCGATCTTCGACGGCCAGTGCAACGCCCGCATCGCCGGCGCCGCGGCCGAACGCGCGGTCCGCATGCAGGCCGACTGGATCCTGACCGACAGGGTGACGCCGCGCGAGGCGCTGGCGTTGACCAGCGACGACGCGATCGACCAGTTCGCGGCCGGGCGCTACGCGATGCAGGTCATCGCCAACAGCCGGTTCGAGCAGATCCAGCGGACGGCCTCCGGATGGGATCGCGACAATCTGGGGATCGCGCCGATCCCGAGCGGGTCGCCCGACAGGCCGGGGCCGGCGCTGGTCTCCGGATGGTTCGCGGTCGCCTGGGCGAAGTCGCCGCGCGTCGCCGCCGCGGCGCGGTTCATCGACCACATGACCGCGCCCGAGGCGATGGCGCTTTGGAACCTTCCCGGCGGCCAGGTGCCGATGCTGCATTCCGTCGCCGCCCGCCCGGAGATGGGTCAGGCGCAGTTCCAGCACCTGCGCGAAACGGCGGCGATCTGGAGCGCGGGCGGGACCTTCATGCCGGCCGCCTGCAACTGGACCAGGACCCTGTCCGACTTCAACCTCGCGACCCAGCAGGTCGTGCTGGGACAGCGTTCGCTCGCCGACGCGGTCAGGGGCATCGAGCGCGCGACCCAGGAGCGCCAATAGATCGCGGCCAGCGGGCGCCCCGAAGGACAGCCGGACTGGACACCATGCGGCGCGATGCGTGGCTCCCCTACAAGCTGCTGCTGCCGGCCGTGGCCGTGGAGGCGGCCTTCGTCCTGGTGCCGCTGGCGATCGGCTTCTGGTACAGCCTGCATCAGGTGCGCTTCTTCCAGATCCGTCGCCATGTCGGCTGGGACAACTATGTCCGGGTCCTGACCTCGCCCGAGGTCGCGAACAGCCTGTGGGTGACGACGGTGTTCTCGCTGTCCTCGCTCGCCCTCACCTTCGTGGTCGGATTCGCGCTGGCGCTGCGCTTCGAACGGGACACGCGGCTGAACGTGGCGATGCGCGCGATCGTCTTCGTGCCCTACATGATCGCGATGCTCGTCGGGTCGATGCTGCTGAAATGGATCTTCGCCCAGGAGGGCGGGCTGGCGCCGTTGATCCTGGGGCCGTTCGGGCTGGGCGATCACGCGATCCTGGCCGATCCGCGCAGCGCCATGGCCGCGCTCGTCTACAACGCGATGTGGCGGGACTCCGCCTTCGCGATGATGCTGCTGCTGGCCGGGCTCAAGAGCATCCCGCTGCAGATCTTCGCGGCCGCCCGCATCGACGGCGCCGGCGCCGTCTATCGCTTCTGGCGGATCACGCTGCCGCTGCTGCAGGTCCCGATCCTGATCACGGTCGTCCGGCTGTTCATCCACTTCGTCAACATCCTGACCTTCCCCCTGATCCTGACCGGCGGCGGGCCGTCCAACGCCACCGAGGTCGTCGTCCTGCGGATGTTCCGGCTGGGCTTCCAGGATCATCTGCTGGGGCCGGCGAACGCGCTGGCGATCATGATCTTCGCCGCCAACCTGCTGCTCGTGGCGATGCTCCTCCTGCTTTTCCGCAAGGCCAACCGGCTGTGAGCGCGGCGGTCCCCGCGCATCGGCGCCGCGCCGCCTGGCGCCGTCTGGCCGACGGCGCGGTGAATGCCGGCATCGCCGTGCTGGCGCTGTTTCCCATCCTCTGGGGCGTGTCGTCGTCGCTGAAGCCGCAGGACCGGATCCTCGAATTTCCGCCGCGGCTGCTGCCTGGCCAGCCGACGCTGGAGCACTACGAGCGCATCCTGCGCGAAAGCGCCGGCTGGTACGCGCTCAACAGCGCGCTGGTGTCGGGAGCGACCGTGGTCGCGACGTTGTTCCTCGGCGCCCTCGGCGGCTATGCGCTCGCCAGGTTCGCCTTCCGCGGGCGTGCCGCGACGATGATCCTGATCGTCGCGATCATGAGCATCCCGATCGCCTCGCTGCTGGTTCCGACCTTCACCGCGCTGAGCCTGCTCGGGCTCGCCGATTCCCGCGTCGGCCTCGCGCTGCTCTACACGGCCTATCAGCTGCCGATGGTGATCTGGATGCTCTACGGCTACTTCCTTTCGCTGCCCGTCGAACTGGAACAGGCGGCGCGGATCGACGGCTACACCCCGGTCCAGACCCTGCGCAAGGTGGTCATCCCGTTGTCGCGGCCGGCCCTGATCGCCGCGGCGCTGTTCGTCCTGGTCTTCGCGTGGAACGATTTCGTCGTCGCCGTCGTGATGACGTCCTCGGAGTCCGTACGCACGCTGCCGGTGGCGATCTATTTCTATCTCGGCTTCTATGGACGCGAATGGGGCCCGCTGCTCGCGGCCTCGGTCATGTCGATCCTGCCGATCATCGCGATCTTCGTCGTCCTGCAGCGCTATTTCCTGTCCGGCATGACCGGCGGATCGGTGAAGGGTTAGCTCGGCATGTCCGATGTCCGGTTCCGCGGCGCGACCAAGCGCTATGGCGACGTGGTCGCGCTCGACGCGCTCGATCTCGACATCGAGCCCGGCGAATTCGTCTCGCTGCTCGGGCCGTCGGGATCGGGCAAGAGCACGACGCTCAACCTGCTCGCCGGCCTGGCCGAGATCGACGGCGGCACGATCCATGTCGGCGGCGTCGACGTCACGACGCTGGCGCCCGAGCGCCGCGACCTGGCGATGGTGTTCCAGAACTACGCGCTCTACCCGCACATGACGGTCTTCGAGAACGTGGCGTTTCCGCTGCGTGCGCGCCGGCCTCGGCTTTGCGAGCGGGAGATCGA
>JBIKLI010000351.1:0-4483 GCA_044359885.1 Alphaproteobacteria bacterium
TCTCGCTCTCCGGCATGGCTAGCGGGCGCTCGCAGAATTTCAAGTTCGGGGTGCAGGCGCCGGTCGGCAGCGATGGCATGCGGCTCGGTGCGTCGGTGTCGACCCTGCGTGTCGATGTCGGCCGCGAACTCGCGCCGCTGAACCTCAACAGCCGCACGACCGTGTTCTCGACCTTCACCAGCTATCCGGTCTGGCGCGGCGCCGACGTCAATCTCAATGTCGGCGGCAATCTCGACTACAAGATCGTGACCAACGACCTGCTGGGCCAGCCGGAGAGCGACCGCCGCATCCCGATGGCGACCGGCATCGTCGCGGGCGATTTCTACGACACCCTGGCCGGGCGCAGCGTCTGGAGCGCCTCGGCCTCGGTCGGCGATCTCGACCTGTCGAACAACGCCAGTTTCGCCTTGCGCGATGCCGTCTCCGCCCGCACCGAGGGGATGTTCGGCAAGCTCAACCTCGCCTACTCGCGCACCCAGCCGCTCAGCGCCGACGGCGGCTGGTTCTGGTATGCCGGGGCGTCGGGCCAGGTATCGAGCAAGAATCTCGACAGCGTCGAGAAATTCCAGCTTGGCGGCCCCAGCGGCGTACGCGCCTATCCGGTCGGCGAAGGCCTCGGCGACCATGGGTTCCTGGCCTCGGCCGAGATCCACCGGCGGCTGTTCGAGACCGGCATCGGGCCGGTGCATGCCTTCGGGCTCTTCGACGTCGGCGGCGTCCGGCAGTACGACTCGCTGTGGACGAACGCCCTGCGCGAAGATCAGCCCAACGGCTACACGCTGGCGGGCTACGGCCTGGGGCTCAGCCTGACCTCCGATCTGGGCAATCTCAACCTGACCTGGGCGCGCAAGGTCGGAAACAATCCGAACACGTCGCTGACCGGCGCCGACGCCGACGGCAATTCGCGCGACTCGAGGATCTGGATCCTCGGGACGATCAGATACTGAGCCGGCGGGGATAGGGGCAAGCCATGACGATCCAGTCCTTGCTGCGCGGCACGTCGCTGCTGGCGATTTCCGTCGCGTTCTTCGCCGAGCACCACGCGCCGGCGGCCTGGGCCGCCGATCCGGCGGCCGTCGCCGGCAACGCGCTGCCGGCCCAGGGCAGGATCGTCGCCGGCCAGGGCACGATCCAGTCCAGCGGGGCCGCCATGACGGTGCGGCAGGCCTCGCCGACGATGACCGCCAACTGGCAGTCCTTCAATGTCGGCCGCGACGCCAGCGTGCGATTCGAGCAGCCCGGGGCGTCCTCGGTCGCGGTCAACCGGGTCACCGGCGGTGGCCAGGCCTCGCAGATCCTCGGCAATCTCTCGGCCAACGGGCGTGTCTTCGTGGTCGATCCCGCTGGCGTGGTGATCGGACCGGGCGCGCGCGTCGATGTCGGCGGCCTGGTCGCGACCTCGCTCGACGTCGCGGCGGACGGGCCCGACGGCGGGCGCTACGCGCTGACCGGCGGCGCCGGGCGCGGTGCCGTCCGCAACCTGGGCGAGATCGCGGCGAAGGAAGGCGGCTTCGTCGCGCTGGTCGCGCCGCAGGTCGCCAATGACGGCGCGATCTTCGCGCCGGGGGGCACGGCGGCGCTGGCGGCCGGGCAGTCGGCCCGGCTGGAACTGGGCGGCGGCGGCCTGATCGGCGTCCAGGTGGACAGCGCCGTCGCCGGCGCGCGGATCGACAATCGCGGCGTCATCGCGGCCGATGGCGGGCGCGTGATCATGACCGCGCGGCAGGCCGGCCCGATGCTGGCCACCGCGATCAACCAGTCCGGCGTGGTGCGCGCGAACAGCATCGCGACGCGCAACGGCGAGATCTGGATCGATGCCGGCCCCCAGGGCGGCGCCGCGATCGGCGGCAGCGTCGAGGCGCGCGGCCAGACGACCGGCCAGACGGGAGGCCGCGTCACCGCGACCGGCGAGCGTGTCGACCTGACCGGCGCGATCGATGCGTCGGGCGCCGCGGGCGGCGGCACCGTGCTGATCGGCGGCGGGTGGCAGGGCAAGGATCCGGCGATCCGCGAGGCCGGCACGGTCGTCCAGGCGGCCGGGTCGGCGATCAAGGCCGACGCGACGGAAAAGGGCCGCGGCGGCACGGTCGTGCTCTGGTCGCGCGACCAGACACAGGCGAGCGGCAGGATCCAGGCGCGCGGCGCCGGCGGCGAGGCCGGCGGGCAGGTCGAGACCTCCTCGCGCGGCGCGCTGGGCGTGGGCGGCGAGGTCCAGGTCGGCACCGGCGGCCAGTGGCTTCTGGATCCGGATACCGTCACGATCGCCACGTCGGGCGGGACCGGGACGGTCGTGGGTGGCGTCGTCACCCCGTCCACCGGTCCGGGTGCGCTGGTCGTCGACGCCGCGGTGATCGAAGCCGTGCTGAACACCGGCGGCAACGTCACCGTCCAGGCGAACAACGACATCACGATCAGCAGCGACATCGCCAAGACCGCGGGCGCGGGCTCGACGCTGACATTCCTCGCCGCCGGGAACATCCAGCTGGGCGCGCCGGGCGTCACACGCAACATCTCCGGCTCGAACGCCGATCTCGCGCAGGCCGCGACCAGTTCGCTCACCGTCGTGTTCGGCTCGGCCACGCAGACGGGCGGCATGGTCACGCTCTACGGCCAGGTCAACACCAATGGCGGGAACTTCGTCTCGTTCAAGCCGGTCACGCTCGCAAACGCGCAGCCGATCTCGACCACCGTCGGGCGGATCGCCCCCGGCGGCATCGCCGCGACGCCGGACTCCGGCAGCGTCACCTTCCATCAGCAGGTGACGCTCGCCAATGCCGGACTCAACTCGGTCACGATCTCGACCCAGTCGGTCGCCTCGGGCAGCACCTTCGTGCGCCGCGGCGGCGAGATCGACTTCAAGTCCAGCATCGTCTCGTTCAGCGCCAATACCCCCTGGGCTCTGACGCTCAACTCCACCGGGGCGATCTCGATCGCCGGGTCGGGCGACGCGAACTACTCCGGCAAGGTGACGTTCGGCGGTCAGGTCGGCACCGCCCTCCTGCCGCTCGACAGCCTGACCGTGCTCGGGCCGTCCTTCGCCTTCCTCAACACCGACCAGATCAATCTCAAGAAGCCGTCCGGCGACACGATGACCTTCGGCGCGCCGCAAGGCTACCGGCCGCGGCTGGTCCTGGGGGCGGACAGCACGACGATCAACGTCACCGGCTTCGCCTCCGGCAGCGCCGATTACGAGCAGAAGACCTTCGACATCGTCCTCGGCAACGCCATCGGCGCCACGCCCGCCCTGGCGATCAATTCCGGCCGCTCGGTCGAGATCACCAATTTCGCCATCTCCGCCACCCGCGTGAACGCCGCGGGCACGGCCATGTCCGACGCCACGGCGCCGTTGACGGTGACGCTGCAGCCGGGCACGGCGGGCGGCAACTCAGGGGCGATCGCGCTGCAGAACGCGACCATCGCGACTAGCGGCGGCGCGCTCTCGCTCGCCACCGCGGCCAATCGCGCCTTCGGCGTGGCGACCGAGCAGAACACCGACGCGGTGCGCCTGGATGCCACCACGCTCGACACCACCGGGACCGCGGCCGACGGTGCGCTCTCGATCTTCGGCACCGCGCCGGTGTCGTCCAGCGTCGGCGGCTACGGCGTCGCCATGACCGGCGTCACGACGCTGCGCGCCGGTCGCGGCGACATCTCGATCTCGGGCATCGTCCAGTCGACCTCGGGCTCGGCGGAGAAGGACGCGGTGGTGATCGGCGCGGGCGGACGCTCGACCGTTTCCATCCTGACCACCACCGGCGCGATCTCGATCACCGGCGATGCCAACGGCGCCGGCTTCGCCGCGACCTCGGGGGCGAGCTACAACGGCGTCGTCATCTCGGACGCGGCGCTGATCCGGTCGACGACCGGCTCCATCTCGGTCCGCGGCACCGGCGGCGGCGGCAACAACAACAATGTCGGGCAGAACCACGGCATCCTGCTCAGCGACGACGATACCCAGATCGTCTCGACGACCGGCAACATCCTGCTGACCGGCCGCACCGGCGGCAAGACGACCAGCTATGGCATCCGCGCCAACGGCAACAGCATCGCCATCGGCCAGGCGCGCAACACCGACACCGACAAGACGGTCACGGGCCAGCCGGTCTTCACCGGCAACATCGACCTCGTCGCCGATTCGATGAGCTTCGCGAACAGCTCGTCCAGCCGCCTGCGCGTCACGGGCGCGCGCAACGGCGCCGATCCCGCGACCGGCCAGCTCAATATCCGGCCGCTGCGCGACGTCAACATCCAACTCGGCGGCACCGAGCCCAGTCCGGCCTCGACCGACGCGCCGGCCGACGCGGTGACCGACGTCACCCCGCCGCTGTTCCTGGCCAGCTCCTGGTTCTCCGGCACCACGGCCGTGTTCCAGGACGGGTTCGGCGAGATCAATATCGGGCGCTTCGCCGAAGCCGGGACGGCCGCGACACGGACCTTGAGCGTCCATGGCGCGACCACGGTGCGCGATCCGCTGAACCTGCTG
>JBIKLI010000352.1:0-4481 GCA_044359885.1 Alphaproteobacteria bacterium
GTCGATGCGAAAGACCGGGCGCCAGTAGCGGTCCGGCGTGGGGGCGGCGCCGTCGCCGCGGCGGACGGCGAGGGTGCTGGCCGGCGGCAGCTTGCGGATGTCGGCGTAGATCGTGCGCGGATCGGGAACGTAGCCATAGGCGAAGAACTCCTCGATCGCGCGCACGTCGATGCGCCGGCGGAGCCCCGGATGCAGCAGCAGCGCCTTGATCTCCGAGGCGATCGCGAGACCGCCATCCGGCAGCCAGGCGTAGTGCAGCGGCTTCTTGCCGAGCCGGTCGCGCGCGGCGAACAGCATTTCGCGGCGCCGGTCCCAGATCACGAAGGCGAACATGCCGTCCAGGCGCTCGACGCAGGCTTCTCCCCACTCCTCCCAGGCATGGACGATGGTCTCGGTGTCGCTGCGCGTGGCGAAGACATGCCCGCGGGCGCGCAGCTCGTCGGCCAGCCGCGCATGGCCGTAGATCTCGCCGTTGAACACGACAAGCACCTCGCCGGTCTCGTTGGCGAGCGGCTGCTGGCCGCCGGCAAGGTCGACGATCGCGAGCCGGCGATGGCCCAGCCCCAGGCCGGGTTCGACATGCAGCCCGGCGCCGTCGGGCCCGCGATGGGCCAGCGACTCCGTCATCCGCGCCAGAAGCCCGGGATCGACGGGCCGCGTGCCCAGGACGTCGAACAGCGCGACGATGCCACACATCCGCCGCCGCCCTCAGCGAAGCGACGCCGCGACGGCGGCGAGCGCGGGTCCGATTCCCTGCGCGCCGCGGGCGAAGTCCTGCAGCGTGCGCATCGCCACCGCGGCATCGTCGCCCTCGGCCGACAGCAGCACCGCCGCTGCGGCCCGCCGCCCGGTCGCCAGCGTCCCGGCGACCTGGGCGAGCTTGGCCTCGACCTGCGTCGCGACGAAGCGCCCGTCGACCCAGTAGGCGACCACCACGGTGCGGCGCTCGACACCCGCCAGGATCCGCCGGCTGCGCGCCTGCAGCGTCGCCCCGTCCAGCTCGATCGGCGTGCGGGCATCCGCGACGCGCCGCCAGCGGTCGTCCTGCAGGTCGTTGGCGAAGGCCAGCAGTTCGGCGCCCTTGCGCTGGGCGGCGTAGAAGACGACATGGACATCGACCGACCGGCCGGTGCCGTCGGCGAAGCGCAGCTGCCATTCGGCGGCAGGGTCGCGGAAGACCGGCCGCCAATCCGCGACCGGCGTCTCCTGCCGCCAGGGCGGGGCGGGTTGCAATTCGAACGCGTGCGCCGGATGGCCGTCGCCGTGGCGTTCGAGATAGGCCGCGTAGCCGGGCCCCAGCCCGGCAGCGACGACGATCCCCGCCGCCACGACGGCGAGGCGCGCGGCCCGCTGCCCCGGCCGGCTGGGCGTCCGTGGCGCGAGCCAGGCCGGGGGCTGCCATGTGTCGTTCCCGTCGGCGAAGCGCCGGCCGATCCAGCTCAGCAGCAGGGTGACCGCCAGGAAGAAGCCCCAGCCATAGACGATGTGGTCGACGCCGACCGCGTAGCGATGGTTCGAGTAATGCGCGATCAGCACGATCCCCAGGGCGCGTATGCCGTTGGCCAGGATCGGCACCGCCAGCGACAGCGCCACGAACAGCAGCCGGCGGCGCCAGCTGCGATAGGTCAGGTCGGCGTACAGCACCCCGTAGGCCAGCGATGCGATCAGGAAGCGCAGCCCGGCACAGGCCTCGGCGACGTGGAAACTGCCGCTCGGGATCGAGATGAAGACGCCGTCGACGAAGTTGGGAATGCCGATCGCGTCGAGGCCGGCGACGATGAACGCCGTGGTGAAGTTCTGGAGCGCGGGCACCAGCTGCTCGCCGGTCGGCACCAGGAAGAACAGGTAGAGGCATGGCAGCAGCAGCGCGCCATAGGCCCGCCAGCCCAGGACCCCCAGCAACAGGCATTGCAGGATCCCGACGAGCGCGAATTGCTGGATCTCGTAGACGGTGGCGGCATGGGCCACGAGCCAGGCGACCCCGCCCAGCAGCGCCGCGGCGGCGGGCAGCGCCGCGACCGGCGCCGGGTCGGCGGCGACGAACACGGCGCGGCGGCGATGGGCGAGCCAGGCCGCGATCGGGACGACGGCGAGGCAGTGGTTGAACGTCGCCGACGAGGTCCAGACCCGCCAGGCCGCGAGTGCGGCATCGCCGAAGATCGCGATCAGGGCGAAGGTGCCCGCGAGCAGCGTGGCCGCTGCGGCGCGCCATGCGCGGCGCCGGGCATCCGGGAGCGATATGAGTCTGTCGGTGATGGCGGTCATGGCAGGCGGTCGGTGTCCTGTGCGAGGTCGCGCGGCCCGCGCCCGGCCTTTATGACTCGCGCATGGCTCGCGGCGATCCTGTCCGGCGCGGTTACTTCCACCGGGCGGCCCGGACGCGCGCGAAGGAACGGAGCGAAGGATGGACTGGACCGACATCAACTGGATCAAGCCTCTGATCCTGCCGCCCGGCGCGCTGCTGCTTGTCGTCCTGGGCGGCCTGCTCGCCGGCGGCCGGCGGGGACGCGCGCTCGCCCTGGCCGCGGCGTCGGCACTCGCCGTCTGCGCCATGCCTGCGGCCGACCGGCTGTTCAACGTGGCGCTGGAATGGATGGTTCCTGCCGCACCGCCGGGCCTCGCGCCGCGCGCCATCGTCGTGCTCTCCGGCGATTATCGGGCGGTGGCGCCGGAATACGGGCATCCCACCATCGGTCCCGGCACGCTCGCAAGGCTGCGCCATGCGGCCCATCTGCACCGGCGCAGCGGCCTGCCGATCCTCGCCAGCGGCGGCGGCTCGCCGCCCGGGCTGACGCCGGACATGGGCGAGGCCATGCGCCTGTCCCTGGAGCAGGATTTCGCGGTTCCCGTCCGCTGGGTCGAAGGGCGCTCGCGAAACACCCTGGAGAACGCGGTCGAGAGCGCCCGCATCCTGCGCGCGGACGGGATCGACGCCGTGCTGCTGGTCACCCATGCCGCGCACATGGCGCGCGCGGCCCGGGTCTTCGCGGCCGCCGGTCTTCGCGTCGTGCCGGCGCCGGCCGGCGCCGGCGGCGGCCTCGCGATGCCCGCGCCGCGCGACCTCCTGCCGTCCGCCGCGGCGCTTCACCGTTCGGCGGACGCGATCCACGAATTCCTCGGCCTCGCGTGGTACGCGGGCGTGATCCAGTTCCGCGGCGGCGCGACAAGATGAACCGGGGGGTGGAAACCGATTCCCGTTGTCGGTCGAGCACGCCATCGCGTAGGACACGTCGCGACCGGACCCATCTTCGCCGGGCAGGAGTTCCGCCACGATGAACGAACGCGTCGCCGTGATCGGCCTCGGATATGTCGGCCTGCCGCTGGCGGTCGCCCTGGCGCGACGCATGCCGACGGTCGGGTTCGACATCGACGCCGAACGCGTCGCCGAACTGGCGGCCGGCCTCGACCGCACCAACGAGGTGGACGGCGAGACCCTCGCCGCCTCGACGCTTGTCCGCACGGCCGATCCGGCGGCGCTCGCCGGGTGCAGCGTCTTCATCGTAACGGTTCCGACCCCGGTCGACGCCGGCAACCGGCCCGATCTCGGTGCGGTTCGGGCCGCGTGCCGGACGGTCGGCCAGGCGATCGGGAAGGGGGCGATCATGGTGCTGGAAAGCACCGTCTACCCGGGCGTGACCGAGGGAATATGCGGGCCTGAGATCGAGCGCGTGTCCGGCCTCGCCTGCGGCACCGACTTCTTCCTGGGCTACAGCCCGGAGCGCATCAATCCCGGCGATCGCGAACACAGCGTCGAGCGCATCACCAAGGTCGTCGCGGCGCAGACGCCCGCGGCCCTCGACCGCATCGCTGCGGTCTACGGCGCCATCACCTCGGGCGGCGTGTTCCGGGCGCGCGACATCCGCACGGCCGAAGCCGCCAAGGTGATCGAGAACGCGCAGCGCGACATCAACATCGCCTTCGTCAACGAGATCACGATGATCTTCCAGCGGCTGGGGATCTCGGTGTTCGACGTGCTCGCCGCATCGCGCACGAAATGGAATTTCCTGCCCTTCGCGCCGGGGCTCGTGGGCGGCCATTGCATCGGCGTCGATCCCTACTACCTCGCGGATCTCGCGCAGCGGCTCGGCCACCATCCGGAGGTCATCCTCGCCGGGCGCCGCATCAACGACCAGATGGGACATTACGTCGCCGACCAGCTGGCGCGGATCCTGGCCCGGCAGTCGCGCGACCGCAGGGCGGCGCGGCTGCTCGTGCTCGGCCTGACCTTCAAGGAGAACGTGCCCGACCTGCGCAACTCCAAGGTCATCGACGTGATCCGCGGGCTGGAGTCCTGGGGTCATTCGGTCTCGGTCCACGATCCGCTCGCCGATCGCGCCGAGGCGCGGCGCGAATACGGGGTCGACCTGATGGACACGCTCGACGCCGCCAACGGGTTCGACGGGGTCGTCGCGGCAGTCCCGCATCGCGACTATGCGGCTTTCGACGTGCCCCGGATCGCGGCATTGACCCGGCCGGGCGGG
>JBIKLI010000353.1:0-4472 GCA_044359885.1 Alphaproteobacteria bacterium
CTGGACGCCGCAGCGCAGGGTACCGCGTTGCTTGATGGCGTCGAGGGCGGCGCCCGCGCTGGCGATGCCGGGCGCGAACGCGATGAACGCCGCGGCGGATGCGGCGAAGATTGCAGCGAGCTTCAAGAAAAGCCTCCGTGTCTTGATCTTGCGACCCTTGCGGCCGGGCGCTGTTGAGAGATGGCGAAGACGGGGATCTTCGCCGGAGTTAAGGACCGCGCACCGGCACAACCCGGCCGCGAGCCTCGGGAATCTGGCGGCCTCGGCCGACATTTCAACCATGTCCGGCGACAAAAAGACGCGTGGAACAGCCTGATTTTCCAGAATGTTTTTGTGGTTAAACGGGCCGTTCAGCCCTTCACCGAACCCGCCGTCAGGTCCGTGACCATGAAGCGCTGGGCCACGAAATACAGGATCATCAGCGGGAAGGACGACAGCACCGCCCCGGCCATCAGCGGGCCCCAGGGCAGCACGTCGCTGGTGATCAGGTAGCTGAGCGCCAGCGGCGCGGTACGCTGGCTGTCGGACGTGACCAGCACCAGCGCCAGGAGAAGCTCGTTCCAGGCTCCGGTGAAGGTGAAGATGGCGACCGCCGCGAGGCCCGGACCGGAAAGGGGCAGGACAATCCGGAACAGCGCGCCAAGCCGCGACAGGCCGTCGATCATTCCCTGCTCTTCCAGCTCGCGCGGGACAGCCCGGAAATAGCCCTGCAGCAGCCACGTTCCCAAAGGCACCGAGAATGTCAGGTAGACGATCACGAGCCCGAAGATCGAGTTTCCCAGCTGCAGTCGCGCCATCAGGATCGACAGCGGGATGAAGAGCAGCGAGGTCGGCGTCAGATACGCAAGCAGGATCAATCTTCCGACCAGCGTGCGGCCGGGATATCGGAAGCGGACGATCGAATAGGCGGCCAGCGACGACACCAGCAACGAGGTCACGGTGACGGCCGAAGAGACGATCAGGCTGTTGCGGATCGGGAGCAGGAAATCCTTCTGTTCGAGAAGGATGACGTAGTTGTTCCAGGTGAAGACCTGGGGCCACAGCGACGGGACCCGGAAGATCTCGCGCGGCAGCTTGAACGACGTGATCACCATCCAGTAGATCGGGAACAGGATCAGCAGGACGGCGACGGACAGGATCACATAGGTCGCGATCCGAGCTGCGGTCTCGCGCCGCTGCATGGTCCAGAACGGCACGGCCGGCGCCGCTGGACGGCCCCGTCCGGGATCCTGCGCGGCACTCATTGCTCGTCCTCGCGCCGGTGCATCATGCGGGTGGCGAAGAACACCAGGATGGCGAGCGCCGGCAGCATCGCGACCGACACCGCTGCCGCCTCGCCGATCCGCTGGGTCTGCATGCCGTAATAGGCGAGGACAGGGAACACCATCGTCGCGTCGGACGGTCCGCCCTGCGTCAGCAGCCAGACATGCTCGAAGGCGTTCGCGGTCCAGATCGAGGAGAGCAGCGTCACCACGATGATCACCTGCTTGAGCCCGGGCAGCGTGATATGCCGGAAGCAGTGCCACGCGTTCGCCCCGTCGATCCGCGCGCTTTCGTAAAGCTCCCGGGGGATGGACTGGAGACCGGCGAGGAAGCTGACGAACCAGAACGGGAAGCCGCGCCATGTCGAGGCGGCGATCACCGCCGGCATGGCGGTCGAGCGCTGTCCCAGCCAGTCGATGATCTCGGGATAGAGGCCCGTCTGCGTCAGCACCAGATTGATGCCGCCGCCGATCGGCTGATAGAGGACCCGCCAGGTCAGGAAGCAGACGAAGGCCGGCATCGCCCAGGGCAGCATCAGGAACGCGCGGAAGACGCCGCGGAACGGGAAATGCCGGTGGACGAGCAGCGCGAGGCCCAGCCCGATGGCGAATTTGAGCGCACCGCTGACCGTCACCAGCACGATGGTGTTCCAGATCGTGTTCCTGAAAGACGTGTTCGAGGCCAGATACGCGTAGTTGGCGAACCCGATCCACTCGCCCTCGCTGCCGACGACGCGATCGGTGAACGAGACGTAGATCGCATAGAGGAAGGGATAGGCGACGAGGCCGAGCAGCAACGCCACCGCCGGCAGCATCAACGCCCAGGCGAAGGCATTGACGCGAAGGATCTCCGGCACCCGGCCGAGGGAGGCGCGATGCGAGACGGGGTTCGCCATCGGTCAGGACCGGGATCCGGAAGCGCACGCAGGATCCTTGCGTGCCGCGCCCGGCCGGGGTCCGGCTGGGCGCGGCACAGAGCGGCCGCGGCGTGACGCGCGGGCTGCCGTCACTTGTACTTGTCGTAGATCGCCTGGGTCGAGCGCTGAGCGTCGTCCATCGCGCGATCGAGATCCCAATTGTCGATCACGACCCGCTGGATCATCTTGGGGATGACGAAGTTGTTCCAGGCGTCGGCGTAGGCCACGTTGTAGACGTCCGGAAACCCCGGCGGCGTACCGCGGCGCGAGAGGTCGAGAAGACCAGCCAGGATCTTGTTCGAGCCGTCGAACGCCTTGAGTTTCGACTGGTCGTTCAGCACCGGTCCGTAGATCGCGTTCTCGAAATAGGTGTTCATGAACGCAGGCTGGGCCAGATGCTCGATCAGCTCGCGCGCGGCGTTCGGGTTGCGGCTCGACCGCGCGATCGAGCGGTACTGGATCGACAGCGGCGACACGACCCCCCGGGACCCGCCGGGCAGCGAGGAATAGAGGGTCCCGGCGAAAAGTTCCGGATCCTGCGTCCGGGCGGCGAGCCCGACAGATCCCGTGTTGGCGATGAAGACCGACTGGCCGGCCAGATAGGACTGGTTGTCGCCGGCGCCGTCCCAGGTCGTGACGCCGGGCGGGAAGAGCTTGCGATCCCAGGCATCCTTGACCCAGCGCAGATGTTCGCGCGTCGCATCGGACTTGATCGCGACGGTCTTGCCGGTATCGTCGGCGATGCGTCCGCCGAAGGACTGCATCGCGCTGACCTGCAGGTTGCCGTCGCCGACATTGGATAGGGCGAGGCCGAGACCGAACAGCGGCGGCTTGTTGACGGCCGCGGCCTGCGTCACGAGTTCCTGCCACGTGGACGGCGGATTGGCGAAGCCGGCCTTGGACAGGACGTCGTTGCGCCGCAGCAGCATGTTGCCGGTCACGCCGAACGGGATGCCGGCCCGGCCCTCGGGTCCGCGCGAGAGGGTGGTCGCACCGTCCACGGCGCTCAGCCAGCCCCCCTGCGCCCCGCCGATCCGGGCGTAGAGATCGTCCACCGGCAGGAAAAGGTTCTGCCGCGCCAGCAGGATCATGAGATCGAGGCTGAGATCGAAGGCATCGGGCAGCGTGTTCGCGGCGACCGCCGCCGACACGCGCTGCACGGTGTCGTTCTGGTTGATCATCACAACCTCGGTGCGCACGCCATTGGCCTGGCCCCAGCGGTTGATGCTGTCGGAAAGAAATCTGTTGGCGACGTCCGAGAAGATCAGCCCGCCCCAGAAGGTGAGCGATGTGCCCCGCAGCACAGCAGTCTGGGCGACCGCTCCCTTCGCCGTCGCAAGACCGGCACCTGCCGCCGTCCCGGCAAGCATGGCGCGTCGCGTGAGCCGATAGCGCGTCTTCATGTCGCTCTCTCCATTTTCGGGTTGGGATCTCTCTGTCTTGCGCGTCGGGCGAACAGCGCGAGCGAGCGCTGCGGCCCCTCGATATTGGCGATGGCGTGAGCCCGGCCGCGATGCCTCCACCCGGGACCATCCTCCCTGCAGGGGGCCTGGCCGTCCAGGATGGACATTCCGAAGCCGCTGCGCTTCAGCAGCAGCATCGCTCCGGCCGGATCGTCGTTGCCACCGCCGACGAGGCGCGCCTGGAAATTCGGCCCGTCGCCCCGGACCTCGCGGGCATGCCCGGCGAGGGCCGGGCCACCGGGTCCGAAGATCTCGATCGGCTCCTGGACGTCGCGCGCGTTGCCGATCCTGATCGAGCCCACCGCGTTGCCTCCTCCGTCGCATCTGCAGCGCATGGCCGCGACCGATCGTCGAGTTTCCAGGATTGAATGGTTCGCGCCGGATGTTGTCAAGGCGAAAGCCCGCGTCGAACGGCAGGGCGACGTCATGACGAATCCGTCTCTCCCACGAGCGATCGCAAGACCCCGATTTTCGATCGGCCGGACCGGGCGCGCGCCGGCGTCGGGTTGCGCGATGCCGCAAGCGGCGGACGCGCGCCCTCATGCAGGCGGCGCGGACGCCGCGGCTCGCACGGCCGGCAGATAGACCCCGATCAGACACGAAGCCGACAGGACGATCATGATCGCCATCGCCGCCGGCAGGCCGACGAGGAGATCGGCATGGATGAGGGCGGGTGCGATCGACCCCAGCGCCGCCATCGTCATGAACAGGAAGAGATAGGCCGACGCCGCCGTGCCCGCCCGCGTGGGGAAGGGCCTGACTGCGGCGGTGGCCGTGATGGGGAACACGAAGCCCTGACCCGCCGCATAGACGTAAAGCGCGAGGGAGAT
>JBIKLI010000354.1:0-4458 GCA_044359885.1 Alphaproteobacteria bacterium
GTAGGAGAAGAGGTCGAGGTCGCAGAGGGCGAAGTTCTGGGCCATCCGCGCCGCGAGCTCGTCCAGGCTGCGCTGGGCGCCGACCATGGTGCTGTCGCGAACGTCCAGCAAGCCGCGCAGCTGGCCGCCGGCGATCTCCGCGGAAATGTCGGTGCCTTCGATGAGGATCCCGGACAGGTCGCCGTCGGCGTATTCCATGTCCGCACTGATGGCCGGTTTTGGGTTAAAACTCAGTTGACCAACTTCGGCGTCGAGCAATTCGCGCCCCGAACGGGTGGTCACGACGACCTCGCCCGAGGCGCGCTCGAAGGTGCGGATGTCGATCACCCCCGACAGCCGTCGCAGCAGCGTGTCGCGGCGGTCCTCGAGATCGGCGGTCGCCCGGCCCAGGCCGCGCTGCTGGGAGACCTTGCGGTTGATCTCGTCGATCTCGCGCAGCGCCGTGTTCGCGGTCTCGATCGCCTCGGTGATCGTCGACTCCGCCTCCAGCCGCAAGGTCTGGATCGTCTGGGTCAGTTCGTTGACGCCGATGGCGAAATTGTTGGCGCGCTGGATCGCCTGCTGCTGCAGGATCGCCGAGCTGGGTTCCGTCGCGAGGCTGCGGAAGGCGTCGCCGATCTTGCCCAGGGTCGACGCGATCGAGCTGTCCTCCCCCGGCGTGCCGAAGGCGCGTTCGAGACGGGCGAGATAGTCCTCGTTCACCCGCAGCGCGGCCGCGGCGGCGGCGCCGCTGCGCAGTTCCTGCAGCAGGCTGCGGCTGACCGTGCGGCGGACTTCGCCGGTCGTGACCCCGGAGGCGGAATTGTCGGCGAGGATGGTCTCGAGCGGCGCTTCCTTGCGGGTGTAGCCCGGGGTGCCCGCGTTCGCGACGTTGCGCGAGATGACGTCCAGCTGCGCCTGCGCCGCGCGCATGCCGCTCGTGGACGTCGACATGATGCCGGTGAGGAACGCGAGCGACATGGCGGGGGGGCGGGCTTGGAGGGCGTGACCGGTGGCGGCTCAGAGCCGGCGGTCGACGGCGACCGGCGCCATGCGACGGTCGGTCGGCTTGACGGGGGCGGGCGGCATGCCGGTCCGGCCATAGGCCTGGGCCCGCGGGCGCAGCGCCTCGGCGGCAGCGACGACGGCGCGCAGGACCTTTTCGTTGGCCTCGCGCGCGGCGACGAGCGCCTTCTCGTTCTCTCTCGCGGCCTCCTCGAAGGCGGCGAACGTGTCCTCGAGCTCGCCACGCAGGGCGTCGGTCACCGCGGCCAGGGTTTCGGGATCGTCCCGGAACGCGCGGGTCAGCTTGGCGAAGCTCTCGGTGAGCGTCGCCTTTTCCGCCACCAGCCCGGGCAGGGCAGCGACGGAGATGCTGCGCAGCGCCGAGGTCTCGCGCTTCATGACGCCGACCAGGCGACCTGCGACGGCGATCAGTTCGCGAAGGCTTGCGGTCGGTGGCGCGAGGGGCGCGTTGCGCTGCTTTGCTTCAGCCATTGGACATCTCCTGCATGCGAAGGATTTCGTCGGCGATCCGCGGCGCGAGGCCGATGCCGCCCTTGGCGACGACGGACTTGGCGTAGGCATCGACCTGGAAGGAACGCATCATGCGTTCGCCGTGCCCGCCGCCGAACGGACCGTCGGTCCGGATCGTCTCGAAGATCGGGGCGAGCATCTGGGACAGGAACATCTGTTCGAACTGCCGGCCGACCCGCATCGCCGCGGCGGCCTTGTCGGTGGCGGCGGCGGTCTCGGACCGCCCGGCGGCGATCGCGGGGGCGAGATTGGACATCGCGGCGAAGGCCGTTGCCTGGACGCTCATCACAGCACCTCGATGTCGGCCTGAAGCGCGCCGGCCGCCTTGATCGCCTGCAGGATCGTGATCATGTCGCGCGGACCGAAGCCCAGCGCGTTGAGGCCGTTCACGAGTTCCTGGAGCGTGACGCCGGACGGCAGGATGGCGAGGCGCCGGTCGGTCTCTTCCTGGATGTCGATCTGGGTGCGCGGCACGACCACGGTGGCGCCGCCGGGCGCGATCGCGCCGCCCGTGATCTGGCCCGGGATGGCCGGTCCGCCGGCGCCCTGCGGCGCGAACGGGTTGGGCTGGGAGACCTGCGGGGCCTCGGTGATGCGGATGGTCAGGTTGCCGTGCGCGATCGCGACGGTCGAGATGCGCACCGCGTCGCCCATGACCACCGTGCCGGTCTTCTCGTCGATGACGACGCGGGCGATCTGGTCGGGTTCGACCGGCAGTTGCTCGATGTCGGTGAGCAGGTTGACCAGGTCGCCGCGACGGTTGTCGGGCACCAGCAGCAGCACCGTGCCGGGATCGAGAGGGCGGGCGGCCGGCACGCGCAGGAAATTGTTGATTGCCTGGGCGATCCGCCGGGCGGTCGTCAGGTCGGGGTTGCGCAGCGCGATGCGCGTGCGGTCCATCGCGGCCAGCTGGAAGCCGAGTTCGCGCTCGACGATGCCGCCTCCGGCGATCTTGCCGTTGGTCGGGATGTTGCGCGTCACCTGCGCGCCCTGTCCCTGGGCGGTGAAGCCGCCGGTGGTCACGCCGCCCTGGGCGACCGCGTAGACCTCGCCGTCGGCGCCGAGCAGCGGCGTCACGAGCAGCGTGCCGCCCTGCAGCGACGTGGCGTCGCCGAACGTCCCGACCGCGACGTCGATGCGCGAGCCTTGGCGGGCGAAGGCGGGCAGGGTGGCGGTGACCATCACCGCGGCGACGTTGCGGGTGCGCAGGCTGCCGGCGATGTCGCGGGTGTTGACGCCCAGCCGTTCCAGCATCGCGATGATGCTCTGCTGCGTGAATGGCGAGTTGTTGAGAGTGTCGCCGGTGCCGTTGAGGCCGATGATCAGCCCGTAGCCGATCAGCTTGTTCTGACGGATCCCCTCGAAATCGGCGATGTCCTTGATCCGCGACCGCGTCTGGGCGTCGGCGGTGGCCGACAAGGTCATCGTCGTGACGACGGCGAGGGCGGACAGGAGGAATCGAACGAACATGGGAGCCTGCATTCTGCGGGTTTCTCGCGACATCCCTTGCGAGGGCCGTGCCAAGCCCGGCCAGTGTCGAAAACGCAGCAACGGCGGGCTTTTCGTCCGTCGCGCCGTCGCCGCGCCCGGCCGTGCCCGGCAGAGTCCGGCCGTCATGCGGCAAAATCTGCCGACGGCATGCGGCTTGAAACGCGCGCCCGATCTGTCATAACCGCAGAGTCGCAATCAGGTCGGCCGGCCCGGCCGCCAAGCCCTTCGGTGGCATGGCATGAAGATCGTCGATCCCTCCAGCATCCGCGCGCAGACAGGCGCCCGACGCAGCGAACGCGGCGGGGCGCGGAGCGGCGAGTTCGCCCGGCACCTCTCCGATGCGGAAGAAAGCCGCGGCGCCTCGGCGGCAGGCGGCGCGGCCGCTGCGTCGGGGATCGCCGGGATCCTCACCCTTCAGGAGACGGATGATCGCAGCGGCGCGCGCCGGCGGGCCGTCCTGCGGGCCGACACGCTGCTGGACAAGCTGGACGAACTGCGTCACGCGCTGCTGATGGGATCGCTGACCCGCGGCCAGCTGGCCGAGCTCGAGCGCCTGGTGGCCGTCCGGCGCGGGGCCGTCGACGACCCGATGCTGGCCGGGGTGCTTGACGAGATCGACCTGAGGGTCCAGGTCGAAATCGCAAAATATCAATACGAATCAGCTAGTTGATCTATATCCGTCCCGCCGCCTCGAAGCCGCGCGGGCGGCTTGATGGGGCAGGGGTCGGTTCCTATACTCCGCGCCCTCTTCGACCTGGACCAGGGCCGATTCCATGACCCATCCATTGCTGCCCGTCGACTACCGGCCGTCGGAAAACGAGCCGTTCATGAATCCCGTGATGCGGGAATATTTCCGCCAGAAGCTGCTGCGCTGGCGATCGGAGCTTCTGCAGGAGAGTTCGGAGACGCTGATCCATCTGCAGAACGAGACCGTCCCCGAGGCGGACCTGACCGACCGGGCCGCCACCGAGACCGACCGCTTCACCGAATTGCGGACCCGCGACCGGGAACGCAAGCTGATCGGCAAGATCGACGCCGCGCTGCGCCGTCTCGACGACGGCAGCTACGGCTTCTGCGACGAGACCGGCGAGCCGATCGGCGTGCGCCGGCTGGAAGCTCGGCCGATCGCGACGCTGAGCCTGGAAGCGCAGGAGCGACACGAGCGGGTCGAGCGCACCCAGCGCGACGACTGAAGACGGCTCGGGCGCGGCACCCCTCCAGGCGCCGCGCCCGCTCCGGCCTGCAAGGCCGGCCCGACTTCAGAACGGGAAGACGATGTCGAAGAGTTCCTGACCCCAGCGCGGACGCTGGACATCGGTCAGCTGGCCGCGGCCGCCGTACTGGATCCGCGCCTCGGCCAGGCGGTCATGCGGGATCTCGTTGGTCGAGCGTATGTCCTGCGGCCGGACCACGCCCGCGACCTGCAGCACGCGGTTCTCGCTGTTGACGCGC
>JBIKLI010000355.1:0-4447 GCA_044359885.1 Alphaproteobacteria bacterium
CCCGCCGGCGGCGCTTCTGGTCCGCTGGGAGGCCGGACTGCTGGCCGCGCTCGGCTTCGGCCTCGACCTGTCGCGCTGCGCGGCGACCGGGACGACGGAGGATCTCGCCTATGTCAGCCCGCGCAGTGGGAGGGCGGTGTCGCGCGCCGGCGCGGGCGCGCTGGCGGCCCGGCTGCTCGTCCTGCCGGGCTTCCTGCGCGACCCGGCGATCCCGGCGGCGGCGGCGGACATCGTCGCCGGTCTCGCACTGACCGGTCATTTCCTCGAGCGCCATCTGCTGGCGCCCGGCCGACGCGACATGCCGCCGGCCCGGCGTCGCGTCGTTGATCGGCTGGCGCGCGACGCTAGACTGCGCGGCCCTTGAAACCGAGCCGGTGCCGATTCATCGATGGCCACGAAGCCGCTTCCCGTCTCCGAGATCCAGCCCGTCGCGCTCGCCGACGCGCTGGGCGAGCGCTACCTGTCCTACGCGCTGTCCACGATCATGGCCCGCTCGCTGCCCGACGTGCGCGACGGCCTGAAGCCCGTCCACCGGCGGCTGCTCTTCGCGATGCGCCAGCTGCGCCTGGATCCGGACCAGGGCTTCAAGAAATGCGCGCGCATCGTCGGCGACGTCATGGGCAAGTACCATCCCCATGGGGATCAGGCGATCTACGACGCGATGGTGCGCCTGGCGCAATCCTTCGCGCAACGCTATCCGCTGGTCGACGGCCAGGGGAATTTCGGCAATGTCGACGGCGACAACGCCGCGGCCATGCGCTACACCGAGGCGCGTCTGACCGAGGTCGCCCAGGCCCTGCTCCAGGGCATCGACGAGGATGCAGTCGATTTCCGGGGCACCTATGACGGCGAGGGCGAGGAGCCGGTGGTGCTGCCGGCGGCCTTCCCGAACCTGCTCGCCAACGGGGCGGCGGGGATCGCGGTCGGGATGGCGACCTCCGTGCCGCCGCACAATGTCGGCGAACTCTGCGCGGCCCTGCTGCATCTGATCAAGCATCCCAAGGCGTCGATCGCCAAGCTGGTCGATCTCGTCCCGGGGCCCGACTTCCCGACCGGCGGCGAACTGGTCGAAGGGCGCGCCGCGATCGAGGAGGCCTATGCGACGGGTCGCGGCGCGTTCCGGGTGCGGGCGCGCTGGTCGGTCGAGAAGCTGGCGCTGGGCCAGTTCCAGGTCGTGGTCGCCGAGATTCCGTATCAGGTCCAGAAATCGCGGCTGATCGAGCGGATCGCCGAGCTGCTGCAGGAGAAGAAACTGGCGCTGCTGGCCGACATCCGCGACGAGTCGGCCGAGGACGTGCGGATCGTGCTCGAGCCGAAGAGCCGCAACGTCGATCCTGCGGTGCTGATGGAATCCCTGTTCCGGCAGACCGACCTGGAAATCCGCTTCCCGCTCAACATGAACGTGCTGGATGGCGGAACCACGCCGCGGGTCATGAACCTGCGCGAGGTGCTGCAGGCCTTCCTCGACCACCGCCACGAGGTGCTGGTGCGGCGGTCGCGTTTTCGCCTGGGCAACATCGAGAAGCGGCTGGAGATCCTCGACGGGTTCCTGATCGCCTATCTCAACCTGGACGAGGTGATCCGCATCATCCGCACCGAGGACGAGCCGAAACCGGTGCTGATCGCCCGTTTCCGGCTGACCGACAACCAGGCGGAAGCGATCCTCAACATGCGGCTGCGCAGCCTGCGCAAGCTGGAGGAGATGGAGATCCGGGGCGAGCACTCGAAGCTGACGGCCGAGCGCAAGGAGCTGAACCGGCTGCTCGCGGACGAGAAGCTGCGCTGGGACCGGATCGCGGCGGAGATCGCCGACCTGCGGGCGCGTTTCGGCGAGAAGACGGCGCTGGGTCGCCGCCGTACCGCGCTGGGGGAGGCGCCGGCGGAGGTGGCGGTGCCGGCCGAGGCGCTGATCGAGCGCGAGAACCTGACCGTGATCTGCTCCCAGAAGGGCTGGATCCGGGCCTTCAAGGGGCATCTCGAGGATCTGTCGGATCTGCGGTTCAAGACCGACGATTCGCTTGGCTTCGCGCTGCGCTGCGAAAGCACCGACCGGATCCTGGTCTTCGCTTCGAACGGGCGCTTCTACACGCTGGGGGCGGACAAGCTGCCGGGCGCGCGCGGCGACGGCGAGCCCCTCAAGATCATGCTCGACATGGGCGAGGCCGACATCGCCCAGATGATGCTGTTCAAGGGCGGGCGGCGCCTGCTGGTGGCCTCCAGCGATGGCCGCGGGTTCCTGGTTCCCGAGGACGAGGTTCTGGCGCAGACCCGGGCCGGCAAGCAGGTGCTGAACCTGGGCGAGGGGGCGCGGGCGGTGGTCTGCGTCCCCGCCGAGGGCGACACGGTGGCGGTCATCGGCGAGAACCGCAAGCTGCTGTTCTTCCCGCTGTCGGAGCTGCCCGAAATGACCCGGGGACGCGGCGTCGCGCTGCAGAAATACAAGGACGGCCAGCTCGCCGATGCCCGGGTCTGGCGCTGGGCCGATGGCGGGTGGTGGCGCGGCGCCCAGGATACCGATCTGCGCCCCTGGCGGGGCGAGCGCGGACAGGCCGGGCGCCTGCCGCCGCCCGGTTTCCCGCGGGCGCGCCGCCTCGGCTGATTTGCGTTGTCCAGGGGCCGGGTTTAAAAGGCAGCGTCGTTTGGAACGGCGCTATGCTGGCTTCAGGCCTGCATGCCGCCGCCCCTCTGGGGAGGCGTTGCGTGGATTTTCTGGCTAATGTCGTCCGCGTCGTCGACGCGGTGAACGAGACCGTCGGCCGCATCGTGATGTGGCTGTCGCTGGGCGTGGTGCTCGTGTGCTTCGCCACGGTCTACATGCGCTATGCGCTGGGAACCGGGAAACCCTGGATCCAGGAACTCTATGTCTGGCAGCACGCGATCGTGTTCCTGGCCGCGGCGGGGTACACGCTGCTCCATGGCGGCCATGTCCGGGTCGATCTGTTCTACGGGAAGATGTCGCCCCGTCGCCGGGCGCTGGTCGACATCTGGGGCACGGTGGTGCTGCTTTGGCCGCTGGCGATCGTGATCGCCTACGAGTCGGCGCCCATGGTGGCGCTGTCCTGGGCCAACGACGAGGTCTCGCAGCAACCCGGCGGCATGCCGGATGTCTGGTTCCTGAAGTCGATGCTGCACGTGTTCTGCGCCGTGATCTTCATCCAGGGCATCGCGGTGGTGGCCCGGGGTCTGCTGGTCCTGGGGGGACGCACCGAATACGCCCCGCAGGGCTCGGCGCATTGAGGGGGGCCGGAACATGGATCCGATCGTCATCGGCGAAATCCTCTCGGTGCTGCTGTTCGTCGGCATCGTCGCCTCGCTCATGCTTGGCTTTCCGGTCGCCTTCACCCTGGGCGGCACGTCGCTGATCTTCGCCTTCATCGGGCATTCCTTCGGCGCGTTCGACTACGCGCTGCTGCGCGGACTGCCGTCGCGCTTCTACGGCACGATGATCAACGAGGTGCTGGTCGCGGTCCCGCTCTTCGTCTTCATGGGCATGGTGCTGGAGAAATCCGGCATCGCGGAACGCCTGCTGACCACGATGGGCCAGTTGTTCGGCAATCTTCGCGGCGGGCTTGCGATCTCGGTGGTCATCGTCGGCGCGCTGCTCGCCGCCTCGACCGGCGTGGTCGGCGCGACAGTCGTCACGATGGGGCTGCTGTCGCTGCCGGCGATGCTGCGCGCGGGATACGATCCGCGTCTGGCGACCGGCGTCATCTGCGCCTCGGGGACGCTGGGGCAGATCATCCCGCCCTCGACCGTGCTCATCTTCCTTGCCGACATCCTGCAGGGCGCCAACACGGCTGCTCAGGCCGCGAAGGGCAATTATTCGCCCGACACCGTCTCGGTCGGCGACCTGTTCGCAGGGAGCATGCTGCCCGGCATCGGCTTGGCGCTGCTTTACATGGTTTGGGTGATCGTAAAGGCGATCATCGACCCGAAATCCTGTCCCCCGCTCGGCATGTCCGAGGATGAAAGAAAGGGTTTGGGTCGCCGGATCGTCATCGCGCTCATCCCGCCGATCCTGCTGATCGTCGCGGTGCTCGGCTCGATTGTCGCCGGCGTGGCGACACCGACGGAATCGGCCTCTGTCGGCTCGCTGGGCGCCATCATGCTGACGCTCAGCAAGGCGATCAGCGAGCGCCTCGGCCGGCACATGGGCACCGAGGAACTCGAGCGGCGGCTGTTCTGGTTCTGGATCGGCTTCATCGGACTGCTGGTCGCGCTCGGCTGGACGATGGGCGCGGTCGGGCTGCTCACGGCGCTGGTGGCGGCGGTCGCCGCTGGACTCGTCTGGTGTCTCGCCGTCTCCGAATTGCGGCGAGATGTCTTCACGACGATGTTCGGCGCCGCCCGCGGCACCACGCTGATCAGCTCGATGGTGTTCGTGATCCTGCTCGGCGCGTCGATCTTCTCGCTGGTCTTCCGCGGCCTCGGCGGGGACCACATGGTC
>JBIKLI010000356.1:0-4440 GCA_044359885.1 Alphaproteobacteria bacterium
ACTAGGCCGCTTTTGGGTGGCGGCGCGGCGCCCCCCGGGGGACCGCGGGGGGGCGCGGCGGCCCTGTCAGCTCAGCGCTTCTGGACGTTCCACATCACCGGATAGCCCTGCACGGGCAGCAGGCCGGTGACGGTGTTGCGGCTCACGGTCGGCAGCAGGAACTGGCCGACGGGAACGTAGGGCAGCACCTGGAAGTAGCGGGTCTGGTAGGCATCGACCCACGCCTTCTGCGCATCCGAAGGGGTGAACGCATAGCCCTCGAGCTGCTTCTGCAGTTCCTCGTCGCACGGCCAGCCGACCCAGTTCCGGCCGTCGCAGACCGTCACGACGCCGGCATTGGCGAGGGGGTTGCCCTGCGAGATCATCTTGCCGGCGGTATGGAAGATGTTCCAGCCGTTGGGCGTGGTCCGCGGGTCGCCGCGCTCGTTGCGCCGCGCGGCCCAGGCGGCCAGATCCATCGCCTGGACGTCGACCGTGACGCCCGCCTGGCGAAGCTTCTGCGCCGTGACCAGCGACATCGCATGGATGCTGCCCTGCGACGGTGCGTCGAGGATCACGACCGGGCGGCCGTCATAGCCGGCCTCGCGCAGCAGCGCCCGGGCCTTCTCGACGTCGGTGCCCTTGGCCCAGTCGCCGATCCCGGCCTTTGTCTCCAGCGGCGTGCCGCAGCCGAAGATCGACCAGCAGGGCATCTGCAGCTTGGGCATCCGCACGATGGCCGAGAGATGGTCGGTCTGGTTCCCGAGCAGGTAGAGCAGCGCCTCGCGCGCCTTGGGATGGTTGAACGGCGGCACCAGGTGGTTGACCCGCAGGACGCCCTGCTCGCCGATCGGATTGAGCATCAGCACCTCGATGCCCGGTGCGCGCTCGAAGACCTGCATCAGCGCCAGCTGCGGGAAGGTGATGATGTCGACCTCGCCCGAGATCAGCGCCTGGGCCGAGGTGGTCGCGTCGGGGATGTTCCAGTATTCGACGCGGTCGACCTTGACCACCTTGCCGCCGGCCATGGCGCTCGGCGGTTCGTTGCGCGGCACGTAGTCCGTGTTCTTGACGTAGACGGCCTTGTCGCCGGGCTTCCAGCCCTGCTGGACGAAGCGGAACGGACCCGAACCGATCGAGGTGGTCAGCGGCGTCGCGGGATCGGTCGAGGCCTCGGCGGCGCGCATGATGAACAGCGCGTTGAGCGGATCGGCCAGCATCTCGAGCACCGGCCCGAAGGGACGGCTCAGCCGCATCTCGACGGTCCGCGCGTCGACCGCCTCGAGCGCCTCGACGTGGCGGATCAGCGCGGCACCGCTCGCCTTGCGCGCGGCCCAGCGCCGCAGCGACGGCACCACGTCCTTGGCCTCGACCGGCGAACCGTCGTGGAACTTCAGGCCTTCGCGCAGCACGAAGCGCCATTTCAGCCCGTCGGCCGATCGCTCGTAGCTGGCGACCATCTGCGGCTGAGGCCGGCCCTGGGCGTCCAGCGCGAAGAGCTGGTCGTAGACCATGAAGCCATGCTGGATCGCCATGCTCTCGGTCGTCACGACCGGATCGACATTGGTGACGTTGCCGTCGATCAGCACCCGCAGCACGGTCTGCGCCGGGGCGGTGGTCGCGGCCGCCGCGCCGAACGCGGCGAAGGCCGTCGCCGCGAGCATGCGGCGCAAGAAAGACAGTCGGGTCATGCGTTTTCTCCCCTGGAACCCCTTTTGGCCGGCCATCGCCGCCGGGAGGGCGCAGGGCGCACATCCGGCAGCGACAGATGTTGAACGTTAAAATCACGCTGCCCGGAGCGTCAAGCCGCAAGTCGCGCCATGCCCGGAAGCCCGCGCGAGACCGCCGGCGCCGGCCTCGCGCGTGCGATTCGGGCGCAATACGCAAGCATCGCGGCCGCAGACGCCGAATCCGCTTGCCTGCGCGCGCGCCATGAATATAGTGCGCGGCAATGACGCCTAGGCCTCGTCATGGCCGGCGCTGCGACAAAAAGAAAGCTGGCCGGGCGGCCGGCTTTTTTGTTTGCCCCAGTTCGCCGCCGAGGCGCCGCCACGACACTCAACCGGAACCGTTCCCCGACGCATGGACCAACGCCAGACGACCCTCGAGACCCTCATCCAGCCGACCGTCGAAGGTCTGGGCTACGAGCTCGTGCGGGTCGTCGTTTCGGGTCGCCAGCGCCCCACGCTGCAGATCATGGCGGAACGCCGCGACCGCCAGCCGATGACGGTCGAGGATTGCGAGACGATCAGCCGCGCGATCTCGGCCAAGCTCGATGTCGAGGATCCGCTGCCCACGACCTACACGCTCGAAGTCAGTTCGCCCGGCATCGACCGGCCCCTGACCCGGCCGGCCGACTATGTCCGCTTCGCCGGGCATCTGGCGAAGATCGAATGCCGCGAGCCCGTCGCCGGCCAGCGCCGCTTCACCGGTCGCATCCTCGCCGCCGACGACGCGACGCTGCGCCTCGCCACCGAGGCCGGCGAGATCGAACTGCCCATCGCCGCCATCGCCCGCGCCAAGCTCGTCCTGACCGACGAATTGCTGCGCGCCGCGCAGGCCGGCAGCGTCACGCACTGATCCGCACGAACCGGAAGAAACCAGGGACCCCGCCATGGCCCAGACCAAGACCGCCTACAACCGCATCGAGATGCTGCAGGCCGCCGACGTGGTCGCGCGCGAGAAGTCGATCGACCGCGAGCAGGTGCTCGAGGCGATGGAGGCCGCGCTGCAGAAGGCCGCCAAGGCGAAATATGGCCCGGAGCACGACATCCGCGCCACGATCGACCGCCAGACCGGCGAGACCCAGCTGTTCCGCTACCGCCAGGTCGCGGAGCCGATCGAGAACGAGTTCACCCAGATCAGCCTGGAGGCCGCGCAGGACATCCATCCCGACGCGAAGATCGGCGACTTCCTCACCGATCCGCTGCCGGCGATCGATCTGGGCCGCATCAACGCCCAGACCGCCAAGCAGGTGATCGTGCAGCGCGTGCGCGACGCCGAGCGCGAGCGCCAGTTCAACGAGTACAAGGACCGCATCGGCGAGATCGTCAACGGCATCGTCAAGCGCGTCGATTTCGGCAACGTCACCGTCGACCTGGGCCGCGCCGAGGCGGTCATGCGCCGCGACGAGACCATCCCGCGCGAGACATTCAAGGTCTCGGACCGCGTTCGCGCGTACATCTTCGACGTGCGCAAGGAGGCGCGCGGGCCGCAGATCTTCCTGTCGCGCACCCATCCGCAGTTCGTCGCCAAGCTCTTCGCCCAGGAAGTGCCGGAAATCTACGACGGCATCATCGAGATCAAGTCCGTCGCCCGCGATCCCGGCAGCCGCGCCAAGATCGGCGTGGTGTCGAACGACTCCTCGATCGATCCGGTCGGCGCCTGCGTGGGCATGCGCGGCAGCCGCGTCCAGGCCGTGGTGCAGGAGATCCAGGGGGAGAAGATCGACATCATTCCCTGGTCGTCCGACCCCGCGACCTTCGTGGTCAACGCGCTCGCGCCGGCCGAAGTGGCGAAGGTCGTGCTCGACGAGGAAGACCACCGCATCGAAGTGGTCGTGCCCGACGACCAGCTGTCGCTCGCGATCGGCCGCCGCGGCCAGAACGTGCGGCTGGCCTCGATGCTGACCGGCTGGGCGATCGACATCCTGACCGAGGCCGAGGAATCCGAGCGTCGCCAGGAAGAGTTCCGGTCCCGCTCGGCGCTGTTCGTCGAGGCGCTGGACGTCGACGACGTCATCGCCGGCCTGCTGGTCACCGAAGGCTTCACCAAGGTCGACGAGATCGCCGGCGTCGCGGTCGAGGATCTCGGCGCGATCGAGGGCTTCGACGAGGCGATCGCCGAGGAGCTGCGCAACCGCGCCAGCGCCTGGGTCGAGAAGCGCGACGCGGAATTCGACGCCAGGCGCCGCGAGCTGGGCGTCACGGACGACATCGCCGCCTTCGAGGCGCTGTCGCCGGCGATGCAGGTGGCGCTGGGCGAGAAGGGCGTCAAGACGCTGGACGACCTGGCCGACCTCGCCGGCGACGAGCTCGTCGAGATCGTGGGCAAGGACGAGATGGACCCGGACACCGCCAACGCGATCATCATGAAGGCCCGCGAACACTGGTTCGCCGGCGAGGCGCAGGGCTGAACGCGATGGATCTGGGGCTCGCAGCGGCGGACGACGAGGCGCCGATGGGCGACAGCGAGCGACGCTGCCTCGCCACGGGCGAGCCCGGCGCGCGCGACGCGATGCTGCGCTTCGTCGTCGCCCCGGATCCGGCGCTGGGCCTGGTGCCCGACATCGCCGGCCGGCTGCCCGGTCGCGGCCTCTGGGTCACGGCCACGCGGCCGGCGCTGGAACGCGCCATGGCCCGCAACGCCTTCGCGCGCGCCGCGCGCGCGCCGGTCAAGGTCGATCCCGATCTGCCGGCGCGGGTCGAGGCGGCGCTAGCGGCGCGGCTGGTCGACCTGCTC
>JBIKLI010000357.1:0-4426 GCA_044359885.1 Alphaproteobacteria bacterium
GGCGAGCCCGGTGTCCCCGGTCTGGCTCTGGCCGGGGGCCGCGCGCGGCCCGACCGGCTCGACCAGCCCCTGGTAGCGCAGCGCCTCGATCGACGTTCCCAATATGTCCAGGCTGGGGCCAAGCATACGCGACACGAAGCGCCGGACCTCGACGGCGAGCTCGCCGAAGGCGCGATCGCGTTCCGTCAGCAGGCCCAGCGCGCAGAGCTGCACCGCCTCCTGCGGGATCAGCGACTGGTCCTTGAAACGCGGCATTGCCCGCTCCGCCGCCCGCGATCAGGCCGCCTTGAGCAGGCCGCGTTCGCGGACCATCGCGTAGGTGTCGTCCAGTGCCGCGGCGAAGCGGCGCAGCATCTCGGCGGTCTGCGCCTCGTCGATGATCAGCGGCGGGCAGAGCGCCACCCGGTCGCCGAACAGGCCGCGGCAGATCAGGCCATGGGCCTCGGCCCGCTTCGCGAAATAGGGCGCCACGCCTTCCTTGGCGTCGAAATTGCCGCGCACCGACTTCGACGGCACCAGCTGCAGCCCGGCGATCAGTCCGGCGCCCTGGACCTCCCCGACCAGCGGGTGGTCCGCCAGCTTGCGCAGCTCCGCCTGCATGAAGCCGCCGACCTTGCGCACATGCGCGACGATGTTGCGTTCCTCGTAGATCTTCAGCGTCTCCAGCGCCACCGCCGCCCCGACCGGATGCGCGGCATAGGTGTTGCCGTGGCCGAACAGACCGATCTTCTCCGACTGGCTGACCAGCCCGCGATAGATCTTCTCGTTCACCAGCAGGGCCGAGAGCGGGATGTAGCCGGAGGTCAGCGCCTTGGCCATGGACACCATGTCCGGCTCGAGGCCGAAAGTCTGGCTGCCCCAGAAATTGCCGGTGCGGCCGAAGCCGCAGATGACCTCGTCGGCGATGAACAGGATGTCGTGGCGGCGCAGCACCGCCTGGATCTTCTCGAAATAGCCCGGCGGCGGAACGATCACGCCGCCCGCGCCCATGATCGGCTCGGCGATGAACGCGGCGACCGTCTCGGGATCCTCGCGCAGGATCAGCGCCTCGAGTTCGTCGGCGCAGCGCGTGGCGAACTCCGCCTCGCTTTCGCCGGGATGGGCGAAGTTGAAATGGCTGGGGCAGGCGGTGTGCAGGATGTTGGCGATCGGCAGGTCGAAATCGCGATGATTGGCCGGCAGGCCGGTCAGGCTCGCGGTGGCGACGGTGACGCCGTGATAGCCGCGCAGCCGCGAGATGATCTTCTTCTTGCGCGGCTTGCCGATGGCGTTGTGGTAGTACCAGACGATCTTGATCGCCGTGTCGTTGGCCTCGGAGCCGGAGCTGGCGAAGAACGCCTTGGACATCGGAACCGGCGCCAGCTGCACCAGCCGCTCCGCGAGCTCGATCCCGGGCTCATGGGATTTGCTGGCGAAGACGTGATACGTCGGCAGCTCGCGCATCTGACGGGTCGCCGCCTCGATCAGACGCTCCTCGTCGAAGCCCAGGGACGCGTACCAGAGGCTGGCCAGCCCCTCGATGTATTCCTTCCCGTCGTCGTCGTAGACATGGATGCCCCGGCCGCGCTTGATCACCAGCGGCCCGTTGGTCTCGTGCGCCTTGAGATTGGTGTAGGGGTGGATGAAGGCCGCCACGTCGCGGGCCTGGAGAGAATTCGGGCGCACGGTCATGCCTGAGCTCCATGGTCTGATCGCGGGGAGGATAGAAGCCGGCCGGGCGCTTGCCAACGGCTGCGGCCAAGTTGACAGCGCTTGGGGCTGCCGCTACGTCACCCCGAATGCCCGGGTCGCCGGTCCCTCTCCGGCGGCACCAATCCAGGACGCCGGGCGGTCCGTCGAGGAGGCTCTTTCGATGTCCCTTATGCGTGCCTACCGCGCCGCCTTCCTGGCCGGCGCCATGGCGATCGCCGCCGTCGCGGCGGCGGACGCCAAGCCCTTCCGTTTCGCGGTGGCCGGCGACGCCAACACGCTTGATCCGCATTCCCAGAATGCGGGACAGGTGACGCTGATCCTGCGCCAGATCTACGAGCCGCTGATCCATCGCGGCAAGAAGCTGGAAATGATCCCCGGCCTCGCGACGTCCTGGCGTTCCGTGGACCCGACACGCTGGCGGTTCGAGCTGCGCCGCGGGGTCAAGTTCCACGACGGGTCGGATTTCGACGCCGACGACGTCGTGTTCTCGATCAAGCGCGCCCTGCAGCCGACATCGAATTACTCGATCTTCGTCGACACGATCGCCGACGCGGTGCGCGTCGACGCTCACACGGTCGAGATCGTGACCAAGATCCCGGACCCGATCCTGCCGGACAAGCTCTCGTCCGTGTACATGATCGACAAGGAATGGGCGGAAAAGAACAACGCCCTGCGTCCGCAGAACACCCGCGAGCGCGAGGAGATGTTCACGGTCCGCAACACCAACGGGACCGGTCCGTTCCGCCTTGCCACCCGCGAGGCCGACGTACGCACCGAGCTCGCCCGCAACGATGGCTGGTGGGGGTGGGCCGATCGGGGCCTGAACGACGGCAATGTCACGTCGATCACCTTCCGCCCGGTGGCGTCGGACGCGACCCGGATCGCCGCGCTGCTGTCGGGCGAGGTCGATTTCGTCCTCGACCCGCCGCTTCAGGACGTTGCCCGTCTGAAGCAGTCGGCTCGGGTTCTGGAAGGTCCGGAGGTCCGGACGATCTTCTTCGCGATGGACATGCACCGCGACGAACTCCTTTATTCGGACGTCAAGGGCAAGAACCCGTTCAAGGACCTGCGGGTGCGGCGGGCGCTCTATCACGCGATCGACAGCAACGCGATCCGCACCCGCGTCATGCGCGGCCAGTCGATCCCGACCGGCACGTTCTTCCCGCCGCAGGTCAACGGATACCTCAAGTCCGAGGATGTCCGGCTGCCCTTCGACGTGCAGCGCGCGCGGCGGCTGCTGACCGAGGCCGGCTATCCGAACGGCTTCGAGGTGACCCTGGACTGCCCGAACAATCGCTACATCAACGACGAGCAGATCTGCCAGGCCGTGGTGGCGATGTGGGCCCGGATCGGGGTGCGTGCGAAGCTCAATGCGATGCCCCTGGCCACGTTCTTCCCGAAGGTCCAGAAGGACGACACGTCGATCTACCTGATCGGCTGGGGCGTGCCGACCTATGACGCGCTCTACTCGTTCCAGAGCCTTCTGCAGAGCCGCGACGGTCAGCCCGGCAACGGCATCTGGAACCACGGTCGTTACTCCTATGCGGAGATGGACCGGCTCATCAACATCATGAAGAACGAACTCGACCCCGCCAAGCGGACGGCGGCGATCCACGCGGCACTCAGGATCTATCGCGAGGACGTGCCGCACATTCCTCTGCACCATCAGATGATCCCCTGGGCGATGCGCCAGAACGTCACCACGGTGCACATGGCGAACAACCAGCTCGAAGTGAAGTGGGTCAAGGTCGACTGACACGCGTGGTTTCCCGCCCCCGGCGTCGCCGGGGGCGGGGCCGCATCCCGGCTTCGCCGTCATGATCGCCTTCGTCATCCGCCGTCTGTTGCAGTCCATCCTCGTGATGCTGGCGGTGGCGTTCATCTCCTTCGCCCTGTTCCGGTATGTCGGCGATCCCGTTCTGATCATGCTGGGACAGGACTTCACGCAGCTGCAGTACGACACGCTGGTGGAGGAACTCGGGCTCAACCAGCCGTTCTATGTCCAGTTCGGCAAGTTCATCTTCGCCGCGATCCAGGGCGAGTTCGGGATTTCCTACCGGCTCGCCCGCCCCGTCGGGCAACTGATCCTGGAGCGGCTGCCGGCGACGCTGGAACTGAGCCTGGTGGCGGCGATCCTGGCGCTCAGCATCGGCGTGCCGATGGGTGTCTATACCGGGCTCCATCGCGACTCCTGGCTCAGCCGCTTCTTCCTGACCATCTCGCTGGTCGGCGTGTCGCTGCCGACCTTCCTTATCGGCATCCTGCTGATCCTGGTCTTCGCCGTGCAACTCGGGGTGCTGCCGTCCTTCGGACGTGGCGACGTCGTCAAGTTCGGCTCCTGGAGCACCGGCTTCCTCACGCCGAGCGGGCTGCGCGCGCTGGTCCTTCCCGCGGTCACGCTGTCGCTGTTCCAGCTGACGCTGATCATGCGGCTGGTGCGTTCCGAGATGCTGGAAGTGCTGCGGACCGACTACATCAAGTTCGCCCGCGCCCGCGGGCTTTCCAACCGGGCGGTCCATTTCGGCCACGCGCTGAAGAACACGCTGGTGCCGGTGATCACCATCACCGGCCTGCAGATCGGCGGCATCATCGCCTTCGCGATCGTCACCGAGACCGTGTTCCAGTGGCCGGGGATGGGCCTGCTCTTCATCCAGTCCGTCAACAACGCCGACGTGCCGGTGATGGCGGCCTACCTGCTGCTGGTCGGTTTCTTCTTCGTGACGATCAACCTGAT
>JBIKLI010000071.1:0-15259 GCA_044359885.1 Alphaproteobacteria bacterium
TCCGGCCGCTTGGTCAGACGCTGACCGGCGGCCCCGGGGTCGACACCCTGACCGGAAGCAGCGGCAGCGACACGCTGTCCGGCCTTGCCGGCAACGACACCCTGGATGGCGGCGGCGGGATCGACACCGCGGATTATGGCTACGCGACCACCGCCGTGACGGCGACGCTGGTGGCGGGCGCGACGGTGACCGCCGTCGCCGGTCCAGGGGACAGCGATGTGCTGGTCTCGATCGAGAACCTGTTCGGCGGGTCCGGCAACGACACGCTGACCGGCGATTCCACGGCCAATCTTCTGGCGGGCAACGCCGGGAGCGACACGCTGGCCGGGGCCGGCGGCGACGACACGCTGCGCGGCGGCGCGGGCAACGACCGGCTCGACGGCGGGTCCGGGAACGACACTGCCGATTACGGCTACGCGACGTCAGGCCTGAACGTGACGCTGAACGCGTCGGGGGGCGCGACGGTGACGGTCGTGTCGGGAAGCGACGCCGACACGCTGATCTCGGTGGAGAACCTGATTGGCGGCATCGGCAACGACCGTCTGACCGGCAACGATGCCGCCAATGTCCTGTCGGGCGGTGCCGGCAACGACACGCTCGCCGGGGCGGGCGGCAACGACACGCTGATCGGCTCGGCGGGCGATACGTTGCGGGGCGGCGCAGGCGATGATCTGCTGGTCGTGGAGGGCGCACTGGCCAGCGTGGTCGCCGGCGGCGTGGCGACCGAGGGGTTCGGCTCCGGCTCCGATACGCTGTCGCTGCGCGGTTTCGCGGCGCTGAGCGCGGTCGATCTGCGCGCCGCCGTCAATGTCACGGGGATCGATCGTATCGACACCGGCGACGGGACCCGAAGGCTGGGCCTGATCCTCGACGGTCAGGCGGTGACACGGACATCCGACGCCGTCGCGACCGTGATCCAGGCCGCAAGCGGCGAGGCCGTCCTTCTCGCGGGGTCGTGGACACGGCAAGGGGCGGCCGGTGGCGGGTTCACGCGCTATCGAAACGGGACACCCCAGGTCGATGTGAGCGATGCCGCAACCGTGATCGGCGCGGCGTTTCCTCTTGCCGACATTCCCTTCCGGCTCGCCGATCTGCGCATGACGCCCGGTTCCACCACCGTGCAGGTCGATGTGGTGTTTCCCGCCCGCACGCCGGTCAACCTGTCGGGCCTGCAATTCACGCTGGAATGGGCGGTCGATTCCTCGACCATGCCGGTCTCGGTGGCGGTGACGCCCGCGATCGCGGCCACGTCCTTCACGAGTGCCATCCTGCAGAACTCGGGTCTGGAGGTGTTCCTCGAGGCCACCGGTCAGGGCCAGATCGGCGAGACGGACACCACGATCGCCACGCTGACATTCGGCTTCGCCGATGCCGCCGAAGCGGCGAAACTTGACCTGTCGGATTTCGTCGCGAGGGACGCGGCGATCGTGAACATCTCGACCCAGACCACCGTCGTCGACGGCGTCCTGCTCGGCCAGTCCAACGGCAGCGACCAGTCCAACGACACCCTGCTGGGCATCGGCAAGGTCGGGGGCAGCCGCATCGACGGCAAGGCGGGCGACGACGTGCTGATCGCCGCCAGTCCCACGGCCGCAACCCAGGTCGAAGCGGTGCTGATGACCGGCGGGGCCGGCAACGACGTGTTCGCGATCGCGGATGGCCGGTCGGAGGCGAAGATCCTCGATTTCGCGATCGGCAACGACGTGATCGACATCTCGGCGCTGCTGGCGCCCGGGCAGACCAAGGCGGACTGGCTTGCCGCGGCGCGCGCCGGCGGGCGGGTGTCCGCCTATGGCAGCGGTGGCGCGACATCGGTGGTCATCGACCATCCCGCGTCGGGCCCGGGCAGCGGACCGGGCTATATCGAGATCTTCGGGGTGACGGACGCGCAGGTCACGGCGGCGCTCTTCGACGACGGCGGCGCGCGCGCCGCGCTGCTCGAGCAGATCCGCGCGATCGTCGACCAGATCGTGATCTGAGGCCGCGCCCCCATGGCCGACGCCCCGGCGCGCCCGGATGTGACGCTGACCTTCCACGGTGCCGCGAACACCGTCACCGGATCCTGTCTGCGGCTGGGGCTTCCCGGTGGAGAGGTGCTGGTCGATTGCGGCCTGTTTCAGGGCCCCAAGGCGCTGCAGGCGCTGAATTTCGCGGCGCTGCCGCTCGATCCCGAGGCGCTGGACGCGGCGATCCTGACGCATGCCCATATCGACCATGCCGGGCTGTTCCCGAAGCTGGTGCGCGACGGGTTCCGCCGCCGCGCCTGGGCGACGCCGGCGACCTGCGACCTGCTGCAATGGATCCTGACCGATGCCGGGGCGATCCACGAGAGCGAGGCCGAGCGGCTGAACCATCGCAACCGCAAGCGCGACCAGCCGGACGTCCAGCCGCTCTACACCGTCGCCGACGCCGAGCGCAGCCTGAAGAAGCTGGCGCCGGTGGCGCGTGACGCGTGGTTCGAGCCGGTGCCGGGGACGCGCGCGCGGCTGCGCCATGCCGGGCATATCCTGGGCGCGGCCTGGCTGGAGATGGAGATCGGCGGACCGCCGGGGGCGCCGCCGCTGCGGCTGGCGCATTCCGGCGATCTGGGGCCGCGCGACAAGACGCTGTCGCATGATCCAGCCCCCCTCGGCGCGACCGACGTGCTGGTGCTGGAGGGCACCTATGGCGACCGCGACCGGCCGGCGATCGACGAGGCCGGCCGGCGCGCCGCGCTGGCGGCCGAGCTGCGCGAGGCGATGGCGGCGGGCGGCAATCTGATCATCCCGTCCTTCGCGGTCGAGCGCAGCCAGGAGCTGATCCACGATCTGCTGGTGCTGTCGCGGCGGCGCGAGATCCCGCCGGTCCGCATCTTCCTCGACTCGCCGCTGGCGCATCGCGCCACCGAGGTGTTCCGGCGTCATGCGCGCGAGCTGGAACTGGATGGCGACGCGGCCAGCGCCTTCGACGGTCCCAACCTGCATGTCGTCGAGACCGTGGAGCAGAGCAAGGCGATCGGCCGGATCCAGTCCGGTGCGGTGATCATCGCCGGGTCCGGCATGTGCGACGCGGGCCGGGTCAAGCACCATCTCAAGGACAATCTCTGGCGGCCGCAATCGACGGTGCTGTTCGTCGGCTACCAGGCGCCGGGCACGCTCGGCCATCTGATCCGCAACGGCGCCGAACGCGTGCGCATCCATGGCGAGGAGGTGGCCGTGCGCGCGCGCATCCGCTCGCTGGACTTCTTTTCCGGCCATGCCGATCGAGGCGATCTGATCGCCTGGGCGGCGCCGGCGGCCCGCGCGGCGCGCGTCGTGTTCCTGGTCCATGGCGAGGCGGCGGCGTTGACCGCGCTCGGGGCGGGGCTGGTCGAGGCGGGGGTCGATCCGGCGCGGATCCGCGTACCGGAACTCGACGACCGATTCGCGCTGCGCGGGCCGCGCGACCAGCTGACGGTGGAGCGCCTGCCGGCTTCCGGCCGCCGAGCGGATGCCGAAATGCGCCGCGCGCTGGCGGCCGGCCGCGACTGGCACAACGACTACGCCGCCGCGATGCTGGAGATGCGCCGCGCCCTGCTCGCCGCCCCCGACGACGCGACGCGCCACCGCATCCTCGCCCGTCTGCGCGCCGCCCTCGGCTGACCCGGGAAGCGTCGCGTCGGGGTCAGGCCCCGTCCGTCAGGCTCCGCCTGCCCGTTCAGGCGAGGCGGGCGAGAAGGCCGGTGGCCTTGGCGAGTTCGAACCACAGCGTGGCGGCGAGGCCCAGGGCCAGGGCGAGGGCGAGGTCGGCCGGGGCGGGAAGGGCGAAGCCGAACATCGCGCGGGCCGCCGGCCAAGCCAGCAGCAGCGCCAGGATCGCCGCCGTCGCGCCGGCCGCGACCAGGAAGGCGGGATGGGACAGGGTGGCGCGGCTGGCCGCGCTGCGCCGCCAGGACAGGTTGACCAGCGCCAGACCCAGCGTGCCCGCGACCAGGGCGACGAAACCCAGGGCGCGGGCCGTCTCTGCCCCCTGTCCGGTGCCCAGCGCCCAGCCATAGACCCCGGCGACGGTCGCGAGCAGGACCGTGCCCTGCAGCGCTCCGATCGCGAGGGTCGTGTGCGAGACGACGGCGTCGCGCGCGCGGCGCGGCGGGCGGCGCATGGCGCCCGGCTCGTCGCGCAGGGATTCGAAGACGATGGCGCAGGTCGGATCGATGAACAGTTCGAGGAAGATGACATGCACCGGGCTGAGCAGCAGCGGCCAGCCCAGCAGCGCCGGGAGCAGCGCCAGCCCGACCAGCGGGATATGGATCGCGACGATGAAGACCATCGCCTTGCGCATGTTGTCGGCGATGCGGCGGCCAAGACGGATGGCGGCCACGATCGAGCCGAGATCGTCGTTGAGCACGACCAGCCCGGCCGCCTCGCGCGCCACGTCGGTGCCGCGGCTGCCCATGGCGACGCCGACATGGGCGGCGCGCAGGGCGGGCGCGTCGTTGACGCCGTCCCCGGTCATGGCGACGACATGGCCGCGCGCCTGCAGCGCTTCGACCAGGCGCAGCTTCTGGCCCGGCTCGGTGCGCGCGAAGACCCGCGTCGCGGCGGCGGCCTCGCCCAGCGCCGCGGCATCGAGGGCGGCGAGTTCGCGTCCGGTCAGCGTCGCGCCGCCGGGATCGATCCCGGCCGTGCGCGCGATCGCGGTCGCCGTCGCCGGATGGTCGCCGGTGATCATCACCACCTCGATCCCGGCGGCGTGGCAGGCGGCGACGCTGGCGGGCGCGCTGTCGCGCACCGGATCGCCGAAGCCGAGCAGCCCGCGATAGACGAAGTCCAGCGCCTCGATCTCGTCGGGCACGGCGCCGGCGCCGGCTTCGGCCACCGCCAGGACGCGCAGCCCGGCGGCGGCGAAGCCGGCGAGCTGCGCCTGCATCTCGGCCAGCGCCGGTCCTTCCAGATGGCACAGCCGCGCGATGGTCTCGGGCGCGCCCTTGGCGGCGATGCGGATTCCGGGATCGGCCCCGGTCGCCCAGGCGAAGGCGACGCGCGGCCGGCCGGCCGTCAGCGGGTATTCCCGCAGCGGCGTCTGGTCCGGGACCGCGCCCAGCGCGGCCGTCGCCCGGTCCATCGGATCGCCGCCACGCGGATGGATGGCATGCAGCGCCGCAGCAGCGAGCGCCGCGAAGCGGGGATCGCCGCGCGCCGCGGCCATGCCGGCCGGCGCGTCGATGCCGGCGGCGGCGAGGCGCTCCAGCCGGATCGCGTTCTCGGTGATCGTGCCGGTCTTGTCGACGCACAGGATCGTGGTCGCCCCCAGCGCCAGCACGGCGCTGGGCTGGCGCGCCAGGACGCCATGGCGCGACAGTCGCCAGCCGCCCACGGCGAGGAACACCGCCAGCACCATCGGCAGTTCCTCCGGGATCGCGCTCATCGCCAGCGTGATGCCCGCCAGGGCGCCGCCGAGCCAGTCGCCGTCGCGAAGGGTACGCAGCGCCGCCAGCGCCAGCGACAGCATGAGCGCGATCGCCGCGAGGCGGCGGACCAGCCGCGCCATCGCCTGCTGCAGCGGCGTCGTGGGCCAGCGCAGCGTCGCGAGCGCGCTGCCGATCGCCCCGATCCGGCTGCGCGGCCCGGTGGCGACGATCTCTGCGAGGCCCTCGCCGTCCAGCACCAGCGTGCCGGAGAAGATCCAGGGCGTATCGTCGCCGCCCGGCACGGCGCCGGCGGCGTCGGCCGGAGCGCCGGGCGCGGCGAGCTTGCGCACGGGAATCGATTCGCCGGTCAGCGCGGATTCGTCGACGACCAGCCCCGCGCCCTGGCGCACGAGGCCGTCGGCGGGGACGCGGTCTCCGGGGGCGAGCACGACGATGTCGCCGGGGACGATCTCGGCCGCCGGGATGCGCCGCGCGGCGCCGTCGCGCACCACCAGCGCGCGCGGTGCCACCACGCCCTTGAGCGCCGTCATCACCCGCTCGCTGCGCCAGGACTGGACGGCGACCAGCCCGACCGACACGCCGGCACAGCCGGCCATCAGCAGCCCCTCGGCGAGATCGCCGATCGCGACATAGAGCAGGGCCGCGCCGACCAGGAGCATGAAGATCGGCTCTTCGAACACCTCGGCGACGAAGCGCAGCAGGCCGCGGCCGCGCGGCGCGGGCAGCGCATTGGGGCCGGCGACGCGCAGACGGCGCGCGGCCTCGGCGGAATCGAGGCCGCGCGCCGGATCCATGCTGCCGGTCTCGCCGGTCCGGACGATCGTCAGGTCAGCGGGATCGAGGAGACATGGGCGACGAAGGCCGGCCGGGTCGCGATCGCGTCGTACCAGCGCTTCAGATTGGGATGCGCCGGGTGATGCGGCACCAGCTGCCAGTAGCGAAACGTCATGACGCCCAGCGGGATGTCGGCCATCGTGAAATCGGAGCCGGCGACATGTCGGCTCGCACCCAACCTGGCGTCGAGCATCGTCATCGCTTCGATCGTCTTCGCCTGCGAGGCAGCGATCGCGGCGTCGTCGCGCTGTGCGGGCGGCGTGCGGATCAGGCCCAGGAAGGCCGGGGTGATCGCGGGCGCCACGACCGTCAGCTGCCAGTCCATCCATTGGCCGCAGATCGCGGCGGCCCGGACGTCGGCGGGCTGCAGCCGGCCGATGCCGTAGACGGCGGCCAGATAGCGCAGGATCGCGTTCGATTCCCACAGCGTCAGGTCGCCGTCCTGCATCGCCGGGATCAGGCCGTTCGGGTTGATCGCCAGATAGGCGGCCTCGCGATTGCCGCCGAAAGGCCCGCCGATGTCGACGCGTTCATGCGCCAGCCCCAGCTCGCCGATCGCCCACATCACCTTCTGCACGTTGGACGAGTTCTTGCGTCCCCAGATCTTGATCATGCGCCTGTCTCCTTCCGGCTGCCGGCCTCGAATGGATGCGTCCGGTGCCAGTGCCGCGCGATGTCCGCGCGCCGGCAGATCCAGACGCGATCATGTTTCTGCACGTGATCGAGGAAGCGCGCCAGCGCGGCGGCGCGGCCGGGCCGGCCGGCCAGCCGGCAATGAAGCCCGATCGACATCATCTTCGGACTGCCCGCCGCCCCTTCGCGATAGAGCAGGTCGAAGGCGTCGCGCAGATAGACGAAGAAATCCTCCCCGGTGCCGAAGCCGGACTGGGTGGCGAATTTCATGTCGTTGTTGTCGAAGGTGTAGGGAATGACCAGATGCGCCTTTCCGCCCTGCGTGGTCCAGTAGGGCAGGTCGTCGGCATAGGAATCGGAGTCGTAGAGGAACCCGCCCTCCTCGACGACCAGCTGGCGCGTGCGGGCGCTGAGGCGGCCGGTGTACCAGCCGACGGGACGCTCGCCGCAGGCCTCGGCGATCGCCGCGATGGCCAGCTTCATGTGCCGGCGTTCCTCGGCCAGCCCCATGTCCTGATAGTCGAACCAGCGCCATCCATGGCTGGCGACCTCGTGGCCGGCCGCGTGCATCGCCGCCGCCGCCTCCGGATTGCGCGCCACCGCCATGCCGACGGCCCAGGAAGTGAAGGGCAGCTTGCGGTCCCCGAACAGGCGCATCAGCCGCCAGAAGCCGGCGCGGCTGCCATATTCGTAGACCGACTCGACCTGCTCGTCGCGGCGGCCCTTGCGCGGGACGAGGCCCGGGACTTCGTGCAGATAGACCTCGGACGTCGCGTCGCCGTGCAGGATCGAGCGCTCGCCGCCCTCCTCGTAGTTGACCACGAAGCTGACCGCGACATGCGCGCCGCCGGGCCAGGCGGGATCCGGCGGGTTGGCGCCGTAGCCCACGAGATCGCGAGGATAGGCGGCGGGGCGGGATCTGGGCATGGGAGGACCGGTCCTGGGGTGGCGCGTCGAGGATCGCATCCTCCCGCGCGGGGAGGCTGGGGGCAAGGTTCGGTCTTTCGCCCGCATCGATCGTCCGCCGCTGGGGCGATGCGGCGCCCGGCAGCCGGTGGCAGACCCCTCGGGCCCCAAGCGGGGCCGAGGCTCGTTGCGGCTGGTTCCGCGCGGCGGGCGGAGGCTGGTTGTCGGGGGCGGCGAGATACAATATTACATCAGGCGATGACGGTTCATGCCCATCCACATCCCCATCCGCATCCCGCGCCGGACCCGCCGCTTGCCGGGGGCAGCGGGTCGATGCTGGCCGCTTCGGCGGCGCGACGTCTGGCGCTGGCTGCGGCCTGCGTGGCGGTTCTGTGGCTGGCGGTCCTCTGGGCGCTGGCGTCATGATCGAACTTCGCGACGTGACGCTGGCCTATGACCGGCGACCGGCGGTGCATCACCTGTCCGGCCGGTTCGAGACCGGCTCGCTGACGGCGATCGTCGGACCGAACGGGGCAGGCAAGTCGACCCTGCTCAAGGCGCTGGCCGGCGCCTTGCGCCCGACCGAAGGCAGCCTGGACCTGGGCGGGCTGCGCGCGCGCGACATCGCCTATCTGCCCCAGCAGGCCAGCCTCGACCGCAGTTTCCCGATCGACGTCGCCGACATCGTCGCGATGGGCGATTTCGGCGTCAGCGGCCTGTTCGGCGCCGTGTCCGGCGCCGGCCGCCGGCGCGCGCGCGCCGCTCTGGAGGCCGTCGGCCTCGGTGGATTCGAGGCGCGGCCGATCGGGACCCTGTCGGCCGGACAGTTCCAGCGCGTGCTGTTCGCCCGCATGCTGGTTCAGGACGCGCGGCTCATCCTGCTCGACGAGCCGTTCGCGGCGATCGACCAGCGGACCACCGGCGACCTGCTCGACCTGGTCGGCCGCTGGCACGCCGAGAAGCGCACCGTGATCGCCGTGCTGCACGACTTCGAGCAGGTCCGCGCGCGGTTTCCCGAGGCGCTCTACCTGGCCCGCGAGGCTGTCGGCTGGGGGCCGACCGCGAGCGTCCTGACCGCCGCCAACCAACTGCGCGCGCGCTCGATGGCCGAGACCTGGGACCCCGGCGCGGAGATCTGCGCGCGCGGCGCAGCCTGATCGCCGATGCCGGACCCCTACGGCCTTCTGGTCGCCCCCTTCGCCGAGTTCGCCTTCATGCGGCGTGCGCTGGTCGCCAGCCTCGCCCTGGCGCTGGGCTGCGCGCCGGTCGGCGTGCTGCTGATCCTGCGGCGCATGAGCCTGGTCGGCGACGCGCTGAGCCATGCGATCCTGCCGGGGGCGGCGATCGCGTTCCTGTTCGCCGGCCTGTCGCTGGGCGCGATGGCGCTGGGCGGGTTCGTCGCCGGGCTGCTCACCGCGCTGGGGGCCGGCGCGCTGTCGCGGGTGACGGCGCTGCGCGAGGACGCCACATTCGCGGTCTTCTACCTGGTCGCGCTCGCCCTGGGCGTGATGGTCGTGTCGTCGGCCGGATCGGGGGTCGATCTGCTGCATGTGCTGTTCGGCGCGGCGCTGGCCGTCGACGACACGGCGCTGCTGCTGATCGCCGCGGTCGCCAGCGCGTCGATGCTGGTGGTGGCGGCGCTGTTCCGCGGCCTGGTGGTCGAGAGCTTCGACCGCGATTTCCTGCGTGTCGGCGGCGGGCCGGACCGGCTGATCCATGCGGTCTTCCTGGTCCTGGTGGTGGCCAACCTGGTCGCAGCGTTCCTGGCCCTGGGGACGCTGATGGCGATCGGTCTGATGATGCTGCCCGCCGCCGCGGCGCGATCCTGGTCGCGCAGCGTGGCCGGCATGATCGGCGCGGCGACGGCGCTGGCGGCGCTGTCGGCCTATGCCGGCCTTGTCCTGTCCTTCGCGGCGGACGCGCCTGCGGGGCCGTCGATCGTGCTGGCGGCGGGGGCTGCCTATGCCGTGTCGGTCCTGTTCGGACCGGTCGGCGGCCTGGTCGCGCGAACGCTGCCGCGCCGGCACCTGCAAGGTTGATGGAGAGCCCGACATGAACATCGCAAGACGCACGGTCCTGTCCCTGCTGCCTCTCGCCCTCGCCGGGGCCGCGCGCGGCGCGCGCGCGCAGCAGCGGCCGAAGGTGGTCGCGAGCTTCTCGATCCTCGCCGATCTCGTGCGCGAGGTCGCGGGCGACAACGTGGAGATCCGTGCCCTGGTCGGACCGGATGTCGATGCCCATGGCTTCGCGCCCAGCCCGTCGGATGCGCGCGCGGTCGCGGCGGCCGACCTGTTCGTGGTCAACGGGCTCGGCTTCGACCCCTGGGCCGAGAAGCTCGGCCGTGCCGCCTCGTTCAAGGGCCGGCTGGCGGTGGCGTCCCGGGGCGTGGCGACGATCCGTGTGCGGGGATCCGGGCATGGCCACAGCCACGGCCACGGCCATGGTCACGCGCATGGCCGCGACGGCGTCGACCCGCATGTCTGGCAGGATCCGCTGCGTGTGCGCACGATGGTCACGAACATCGCCGAGGATCTGGCGGCCGTCGACCCCGGCGGCGCCGATGCCTATCGCAACCGGGCCGGGGCCGTGGGCCGGCAACTCGCGGAACTCGACCGGTGGATCCTGGCCGAGCTGGCGCCGGTCCCGAAGGAACGGCGCAAGATCTTCACCTCCCATGACGCCTTCGCCTATTTCGAGGCGCGCTACGCCGTCGATTTCCGCGCGCCGCGCGGGGTCAACATGGAGGCCGAGCCGTCGCCCGCCGATATCGGCCGGATCGTGCGCGAGATCAGGCGCGAGCAGGCGCGGATCGTGTTCCTGGAAAACGTGTCCTCGCCGCGGCTGATCGAGCAGATCGCCCGCGAGAGCGGCGCGCGGATGGGCGGCAGGCTCTACACCGACGCCCTGTCGGCGCCGGGCGGTCCGGCCTCGACCTATTTCGACCTGATGCGCCACAACGTCGTGCGGCTGCGCGACGCGATGCTGGCGGAGTGAGCGACCGGGGCCGGGTCAGCGCGGCACGGCGGCGACCGGCCCCAGCTCGCGCAGCAGCTTGCGCCGGATCACGCCGGCGAAGTCCACGTAGTCGCGGGCGGAAAGCACGAAGCTGCCGTCGCCGCCGACGACCTCGCGCGCGTAGTGGCCCTCCAGATCGTCCTCGTGGCTGACCACCGCGAGGCCGTTGATCGTGATGCCGCGCGACACGATCCTGTCCCGCGCGACCGCCGGCGGCGTGCCGCGATTGGCCGCGCCGTCGCCCGAGACGTCGATCACCCGCCGCCATGCCGCGGCGGGAGCGCCGTCGAGCAGCGCCGCGGCATAGAGCAGCGCGTCGCCGATCGCGGTCTCGCCGCCCAGCACCAGGCGCGGCGCCAGGGGCAGCTCGGCCGCGAAGCGCTGCAGATCCTCCTCGGCGCCGAGGATCCGCCAGTCGAAATTCAGCACCTGCTGCGCGCTGCCCGACCATTCGAACAGCGCCACGGCGATGGCGCCTTCGGTGCCCGCGGCGATGGTGCGCCAAAGCTCGGGATCGGCGAAGGCCGCGGCGTAGCCTTCGAGCTGCAGATAGAAGTCGTCCATCGTCACCGACGAGGAGGAGTCGATCGCCAGGACCAGGGCGACGTCGACCGGCCGTTCGCGCGCGTGACCCGCACCGATCGCGGCGAGGGCGATCAGCAGCGCGGCGGCGAGGCGGTGGACGTGGCGCATCATCGGCTGCAGCTTGGTGGTGGATTGTGGCAATTTTCGCGTCTGCGGAAGAGGCGACCGATGCGCGCGGCCCTGGACGAAGCTCTGCTCACCAATGCCGAGATGGCGGCCGCCGACAGGCTGGCGGCCGCGGGCGGCGTCGCGGTCGACGCGCTGATGCGCGCGGCGGGGATCGCGGTGGCGACCGTGACCGCGTCGCGCTTTCCGCGGGGGCGGGTGCTGGTGCTCTGCGGCCCCGGCAACAACGGCGGCGACGGCTTCGTCGCGGCGCGTATCCTGGCGGCGCAGGGCCGCGCGGTGCGCGTGGCGGCTCTGGGTCCGCTCGCGGCGCTGCGCGGCGCCGCGGCCCGCGCGGCGTCGGCCTGGACCGGTCCCGTCGCGGCGCTGGCGCCGGATTGCCTGGACGAGGCGGACATCGTGGTCGATGCGCTGTTCGGCGCGGGACTGGGGCGCGACATCGACGGCGTGGCGCGCGCCACCATCGAGGCGCTGGCGGCGCGCGGACTGCCCGTGGTCGCGGTCGACGTGCCCAGCGGTGTCGACGGCGACACCGGCGCGGTGCGCGGCTGTGCCGCCGCGGCGCGCGTGACCGTGACCTTCTTCCGGCGCAAGCCCGGCCACCTGCTGCTTCCCGGACGCCAGCTCTGCGGCGAGACGCTCTGTGCCGAGATCGGGCTTCCCGCCGGGGTGCTGGCGACCATCGCGCCGCGCTGCTGGCACGATGCGCCGGCGCTGTGGCGCGCGTGGCTGCCGCGTCCGCGTCCGGCCGACCACAAATTCGCCCGCGGCCATGCCCTGGTCGCCGGCGGTGCGGCGCTGACCGGCGCGGCGCGGCTCGCGGCGCTGGCAGCGCAGCGCGCAGGGGCCGGGCTCGTCACCATCGCCGCCCCGGCCGCGGCGCTGGATGTCTATCGCGCCAGTTGCGATCCGGCGTCGATGGTCGAGCCGCTGGGCCCCGAGGGCGAGATCGACGCGGCGCTCGCGGACCCGCGACGCAACGCCATCCTGATCGGCCCGGGCAACGGTGCCGACGACGCCACGAGGAGGCGTGTGCGCCGCGTGCTTGCCACCGGCCGCCCGGCGGTGCTCGATGCCGATGCGCTGACCGCCTTCGCGGGATCGGCCCAGGCCTTGTTCGGGGCGATCGCCGGACCCGTGGTCATGACGCCGCATGGCGGCGAGTTCGCGCGGCTTTTCGCGGCCGGCGGCGACAAGCTGTCGGCCGCGCGCGCCGCCGCGGCGCTGAGCGGGGCCGTCGTGCTGCTGAAGGGGGCGGACACGGTCGTCGCGGCGCCGGACGGGCGCGCGGCGATCAACGCCAACGCGCCGCCGGATCTGGCGACGGCCGGCGCCGGCGACGTGCTGGCCGGCACCATCGTCGGTCTGCTGGCCCAGGGCATGCCCGCCTTCGAGGCCGCGGCGGCAGGTGCCTGGCTGCATGGCGCGGCCGCCGCCGCCGTCGGGCCAGGGCTGATCGCCGGCGACCTGCCGTCGCGCTATCCCGCGCTGCTCGCAGGCTTGCGCGACGACGGTTGAGCGCTTGCCGCGGCGGGTCCAGACTGGCGCCATGAAACGCGAGTATCCGGACCATCCGATCGTCGGGGTCCTGTCCGTGGTCCGACGTGCCGGCGCCGTGCTGATCGTGCAGCGCGCCCGGCCGCCGAGCGCCGGCCGCTGGGGTTTCCCGGGCGGGGTCCAGGAACTGGGCGAGACCGTCTTCGAAACGGCGCGGCGCGAGCTTGCCGAGGAAACCGGGGTCGAGGCCGAGCCTTTCGGATCGCTGCCCGTCCTCGACATCATCCGGCCGGACGGGTCCGGGCGCATCCGGTCCCACTGGACCCTGGTTCCCGTGCTGTGCGACTGGCGCCGCGGCGACGGGACGCTGTCCGACGAAGTCCTGGCGCTGCGCTGGATCACGCCCGCGGCGATCTCGACCAGCGGGCTCGACGTCCTGCCGGATCTCGAACGTCTAGCCGCGCTGGCGATGTCCGCCGCGCCGACCTGAGGACCCCGACCGATGCGCGACGATTTCGACCTGGAGATCGGCACCTCGTCCGCGGCCTGCGTGGCGGCGCTGTCGGCGGCGCGCGACGCCCATCTGGGCTTCCGGACCGATGCCGCCCGCCATGTCAACGCGGCCATCGCCGCCGATCCCGATTGCGTGCAGGCGCAGGTCATGAAGGGCTACATGGCCATGCTGCTGTCCAACACGGCCGTGCTGGGGGCGGTCGATGCGCGCATCGCCGTCGCGCAGCGGGCGGCGGACCGCGCGACGCCACGCGAGCGGCTGCATCTGGCGGCGCTCGAAGCCTGGCGCGCCGGGCGCGGCGACGCCGCCTGCGCAGCCTGGGAGCAGATCCTGGCCGCGCATCCGCGCGATCTGACCGCGCTGCGGCTCGCCCATTTCGCCTATTTCTGGAACGCCGGCGACGCGGCGGCGATGCGTGCCTCGGTCGAACGCGTGCTGCCGCATTGGACCGACGGCATGGCGGGGCAGGGCTGGGTCCTTGGCATGCATGGCTTCGCCTGCGAGGAGACCGGCGATCTCGATCTGGGCGAAGACCAGGCCCGTCGGGCGGCGGCGACCGCGCCCGACGATCTATGGGCGGTGCATGCGGTGGCACATGTCCTGGAGATGCGCGGCCGCCACGAGGCGGGTGCCGCCTGGATCGCGGCGGCCGGGCCGCGCCTGGACGGCGCCACCAATTTCCGCTTCCACCTGGCTTGGCACCGCGCGCTTTTCCTGCTGGAGGCCGGGGCGCGGGACGAGATGCTGGCGGTTTACGACGCCAGCGTGCGCGACCACGGCTCCCCGCTGGTCCAGGGCCAGCCCGATCTCTACATCGACATCCAGAACGCGGCCTCGCTGCTGCTGCGCCTGGAACTTCTGGGTGTCGATGTCGGCGGGCGCTGGCGCGAGCTCGCCGACAAGGCCGTGGCGCGGATCGGCGATCATCTGGTCCCCTTCACCCTGCCGCATTGGGCCATGGCGCTGGCTGCGGCAGGCCGCCGGGAGGATTGCGCGGCGCTGCTCGCGTCGATGCGTGCCCATGCGGCCACCGCGCCGGGCGATGCGGGCCGGACGATCGCGGAACTGGCGCTGCCGGCGGCGACCGCCGTCATCGCGCACCGGCACGGCGACCATGCCGCCGCGCTCGCGGCGCTGCTGCCGGTCAGGCACGAACTGGCGCAGCTGGGCGGGAGCCACGCCCAGCGCGACATCCTGTGGCAGGTCATGGTGGATGCGGCCTGCCGGTCCGGCGACGCGGCGCTGGCGCACCGTCTGGCCGGCGAAGTGGCGGCGGCGCGCGCGCCCTGGCCGGTTCCCGGCTTCTATCGCGCCGTGCTCACGCGATCGGCAGGTCCGTGCGGTACTTGACGCTGCGCAGCGCGAAGCTGGACTTGATCGAGGCGATGCCGCGGATGCGGGTCAGGCGGCGCATCAGGAACTGCTCGTAGGCGGCGAGGTCCGGCACGACCACGCGCAGCAGGTAATCCGCGTCGCCGGTCATCAGGTAGCACTCCATGATCTCTGGCCAGCCGGCGACGGCGGCTTCGAAGACCTGCAACGTCTTTTCCTCCTGTCGCTCCAGGCTGACCTGGGTGAAGACGCTGACATTCAGGCCCAGCGCCGCGGGATCGACCAGGGCCGCATAGCCCCGTATGACGCCCGCGCTCTCCAGCCCGCGCACGCGCCGCCAGCAAGGCGAGGGCGAGATCCCGATCCGGGTCGCCAGGTCCTGGTTGCTGAGCCGGCCGTCGCGCTGCAGCTCGGTCAGGATGCGGCGA
>JBIKLI010000358.1:0-4374 GCA_044359885.1 Alphaproteobacteria bacterium
GGCTTCATGGCGTCGATCTGCGCGCGCATCACCGCCAGCGGCGTCTTCAGCTCGTGGGCGGCGTCGGCGGTGAACTCGCGCTGGGCCGCCAGCGTCCGCTCCAGCCGTTCGAGCCCGCGATTGACGGTGTCGATCAGGGGCAGGATCTCGCGCGGCACGAAGCGGTCTGGCAGGCGTACGCCCGAGCTGTGCGGACCGATCGTCTCGGCGACCGCCGCCACGTGCTCGATCGGACGCAGCTCGGCGCGGATCGACAGCAGCGACACAGCGAGCAGCAGGCCGACACCGGGGATCAGCAGCCAGCCGACCCGGACGAAGAACTGGTCGGCGAGCGCATCGAGCAGGAAGCTCGGGGTGGTCTCGTCCTCCGCGACGATCACGACGCCGCCGCCTTGGCCGGGTCGCAGGGCGAGTTCGACGGCAAGGGAGCTGCGCCCGTCCGGCAGCGTCGCCGTCGCGCTGCGCGTGTCCCGCGTCATCGTCGTCGCCTGGTGCGGGTCCAGCATCTGCTGTGCGGCGTCCGCCGCCGTCAGCGCCAGGGCCGCCGCGGTCCCGTCGCTGGCCGCGACCACGCGGCCCGCCGCGTCGCGGACCGCGAAGAGATAGCCGCCCGGGATCTCCGCGGCCGGCGGCGCGAAGCGCAGCGTATCGCCGGCAGGCTCGACGCCGGTGACCAGCAGCCGCGCCAGCCGCTCCAGCGCCTGGCTGCGCAGCGCCAGGGCGTTGCGATCGACCTCGCTCTGGACGAAGGCCAGCATCAGCGCCAGCCAGATCCCGGTCACGGCCAGCATTCGCGCCGCGATCACGCCGAGCAGGCTGTGCGGCGTCTCCCTCACGTTTCGGGATCCCGCATCACGTAGCCGATGCCGCGCAGCGTCTCCAGAGCCACCCGGCTGCCGCCATCGGCCAGCCGCCGCCGCAGGCGATGGACCAGGACCTCGATCGTGTTGCCGCTGACCTCGTCCTCGAAGGCGTAGAGGGCGCGCTCGATGTCCGCCTTCGCGACCACCCGTCCGGCGCGGCGCAGGAACAGTTCGAGCAGCGCGAGCTCGCGCCGCGACAGGGCAAGGTCGCGGCCACCGGTCTGGCCGCGCCGGGCGGCGACGTCGAGCTCCAGGTCGCCGAGCGCCAGAAGGCCGCCCAGGGTCTGGCCAGGTCGTCGCATGAGGGCTCGCAGCCGCGCCGCCAGCTCGGCCGCGGCGAAAGGCTTCACCATGTAGTCGTCGGCGCCGAGGTCGAGATGGGCGACGCGGTCGTCGAGGCCGTCGCGCGCCGTCAGCACCAGCACCGGCGTCGCCTTGCCGGCCGCGCGAAGGGCGCGCAGGAAGCTGCCGCCGTCGCCGTCGGGCAGGCCCAGATCGAGGACGATCGCGTCGTAGTCTTCGGTCCGGATGGCGGCATCCGCCTCCGCCAGTTCGCCGACGCCGTCGACCGCGAACCCCGCGTCGCGCAGTTGGCGCTGGGTCAGCGCCCGAAGCCGCGCGTTGTCTTCGACCAGCAGGACCCGCATCGCGCGTCCTCCTTGATTGCTTCGCGCCAGATTGCGCCCGTGGCCCTTGGCGCGTCGAGAGGGTCGCGGTCGCCGAACCGCGCACCCCTCAGGCCGCCCGGACGAACGCCGCGCCCCTTTCGGCGATCATCATCGTCGGCGCCGCGGTGTTGCCGGAGGTGATCTTGGGCCTCGCCGAGGCGTCGATCACGCGCAGGCCGCCCAGACCGCGCACCCGCAGCTGCGGGTCGAGAACCGCCATCGGGTCGCCGTCGACGCCCATGCGGCAGGTTCCGACGGGATGGAAGATCGTCGTGCCGATGTCCCCGGCCGCGCGCGCCAGCGCCTCGTCGCCGGCGATGGCGTCGCCGGGCAGGTGCTCGCGCGGCGCGAACCGCGCCATCGCGCGCGCGCCCATGATCCGTCGCGTGAGCCGGATCGCGTCCGCGGCGACCCGCCGGTCCTCGGGGGTCGCGAGGTAGTTCGGCCTGATCGCCGGCGCGTCGGCGGGATCGGCGCTGCGCAGGCCGATGCTGCCGCGGCTGGTCGGCCGGAGGTTGCACACCGAGGTCGTGATCGCCGGGAAGGCGTGCAGCGGCTCGCCGAACCGGTCGAGGCTGAGCGGCTGCACGTGATACTCGAGATCTGCCGTCGCCATCGCCGGATCGCTGCGCGCGAAGGCACCGAGGGTCGACGGCGCCATGGTCATCGGACCGCGCCGGAACAGCGCGTATTCGATGCCCATGCCCAGCCGGCCGAGCAGCGTGTTTGCGGTCTGGTTCAGCGTCCTGGCGTTCGCCACCTTGAAGATGCAGCGCAGCTGCAGATGGTCCTGGAGATTGGCGCCGACCCCGGGCAGGTCATGGACCGTCGCGATGCCATGCGCCGCCAGCGCCGCCGCCGGGCCGATCCCCGACAGCATCAGCAGATGCGGCGACCCGATCGCGCCGGCGGCCAGCACGACCTCGCGCGCGGCGGTGGCGGTGGCCACGGCGCCGGTCAAGGAGAATTCGACCCCGGTCGCGCGCCGCCCTTCGAGCAGGATCCGGCGCGCCTGCGCACCCGTGACGATCCGCAGGTTCGGGCGGCCGCGCACGGGCCGCAGGAAGGCCTTGGCGGCCGTCCAGCGTATGCCGCGACGCTGGTTCACGTGGAAATACGCCGACCCGAAATTGTCGCCGCGGTTGAAGTCGTCGATCTTCGGGATCCCGATCTCGGCCGCGGCGTCGCGGAACGCGTCGAGGATCTCCCAGGAGATGCGCGGGGGCTCGATCCGCCATTCGCCGCCCGCCCCATGCATGTCGTCGGCGCCGCCGTGGAAATCCTCGTGGCGCTTGAAGAAGGGCAGCACGTCGTCCCAGCCCCAGCCGGCGAGACCGAGCTGGCGCCAGTGGTCGTAGTCCGCCGCCTGGCCGCGCATGTAGATCATGCCGTTGATCGCCGAGCAGCCCCCCAGGACCTTGCCGCGCGGATAGTTGAGCGCCCGCCCGTTGAGGCCCGGCTCCGCCTCCGTGCGCAGGCGCCAGTCGGTGCGCGGATTGTTCATCGTGTAGAGATAGCCGATGGGGATGTGGATCCAGGGATAGTTGTCCCGGCCGCCCGCCTCCAACAGCAGCACCGTTGTCCCGGGATCGGCCGACAGCCGGTTCGCCAGCAGGCAGCCGGCCGATCCGGCGCCGACCACGATGTAGTCGTAGCGTCCCAGGTCCATCGCGTCGGCAACTCCTTCTGAAATCCTCGCGGCCGAGTCTAGCGCCGCCGCCCGCGGCCGGCATCCCCCCGCTCGCGGTCGTCGCGCATGCCGCATCGCTTCATCCGCGACCGCCCTCGCGCGACGCCGCGACCAGGGCATGGACGCGCAGGGCGCTGGACAGGTTGCGCGCGCCGCGCTGCGCGTCGACCTCGGCGACCAGGGCGTTGAGGGACAGGCCGCGCGCCGCGGCGATCCGGCGCAGCGCGTCCCAGAACTCCGGCTCGAGCGACACCGAGGTGGCGTGGCCGGCGATCAGCACCGAGCGCTTGCGGATGGCGGGTTCGGACATGGCGACGCGGCCGAGCATAGCCGTCCGGCGCGCCCCGCGCCGTCCCGTTTCCGTGCCGCGGCGACCGCGCGTCCGGCTGGCGCCGGCGCCGTGCGGGGGATAATCCTGTCGCCGTAAACGTCGAAGGAGAGGCCGACATGCCCGATCCCGTGCTCGTCATCCATGGCGGCTGCGGCGTCATTCCCCGCGACCGGATGAGTGCGTCGCGCGAAGCCGCGTTCCGCGCGAGCCTGCACGCGGCGCTCGCCGCAGGCTGGGCGGTGCTGGCCCGCGGCGGTGCCGCGATGGACGCCGTCGAGACCGCGATCGTCGTCATGGAGGACGACCCCAATTTCAACGCCGGCCACGGATCGGCCTTCAACGCCGACGGCGCGCACGAGCTCGATGCCTCGATCATGGACGGCGCGACGGCCCTGGCCGGCGCCGTGGCGTCGACGCGCCGCATCCGCAATCCGATCCGGGTGGTGGCCGCGCTGGCGCGACGCGGTGCGGATCCGCTGATGCTGGCGGGCGAGGGCGCGGATCGCTGGGCGGCGGCGAACGGCTTCGCCATCGTCGACAACGCGCATTTCGGCACCGAGTGGCGGCGGGCGGCGCTGGACGAGATCCGCGGGCATGCCGCCGCGGGCACGCTGGCGGCGGCGCCGGAATCCGAGAAGCATGGCACCGTCGGTGCGGCGGCGCTGGACGCCGCCGGCCATCTTGCCGCCGGCACCTCGACCGGCGGCTATACCAACAAGCTGGTCGGGCGGGTCGGCGATTCGCCGATCATCGGCGCCGGCACCTGGGCCGACGATCGCAGCTGCGCGATATCGGCGACGGGCAAGGGCGAGTTCTTCATCC
>JBIKLI010000359.1:0-4371 GCA_044359885.1 Alphaproteobacteria bacterium
AGCGCCGCTTCGATGCACATGCGCTCGATCGCGTCGGTCGATTCGCGCACCAGATCCTTCAGCGACACGCGCCCGATCAGCTCGGCCAGCTGGGCCGGCGTGCGCGCGGCCTCTCGGCCACGATCCGCCGGTGCGGCCACCATTCGGCCTTCGACGACGCGCAGGGCGAAGACGTTGCCCGAAGCGCCCCCGCGCGCGAGAGCATTGACCTCGACCTCGCGCGCGGTCCCGCGCTCGCCGCGGACGACGGTACCGTAATGGCGCACGGCACCCCGCTGGCGGAGATTGGCGAGCAGAACGTCGCAATCGACGCCGTCGCGCCCGAGCCAGCGCTCGATAGGTTCGCCGGCCGCCAGACCGGGGGAACCGATCTGCGCCAGTTCCGCGAAGGCACGGTTCGCGCGGCGGATGCGTCCGTTCGACTCCGTCGCGACCATCGCGTCGGGCGACGAGTCGGCGAGATCGGTCTCGTCAGCGGCATCCTCGCCGCGCCGGGAAGACGCCGCACGCAAGAACACGGGCGCGTCGGGCGACTGGCCCCCGGAGAACACCGACAGGCGTACCGCAGCCTTGCGCCCGGCTGGCGTGACATCCAGCGACTCCTCGCGCCGCGAGCCCCGAGCGGAGGAGATCGCCGCTTCGAGCGCCTTGCGCGCGGTCGGCGCCACGAGTTCGGTCGCCGGGCGCGCGCCAACCCGCAGTCCGGACATGTCGAATGCAGCTTGGGCAGACGGGTTTGCGTCGGCGACCCGGGCGTCGCGACCATCGAGGATCAATATCGGTTCTGGAAGGACCTGGAACAGGGTCCGATAGCGCTGCTCGGCTTCACGGACGCGGGTCACCTCCGCTTCGAACGCGAACTGGGCGTCGGTCAAGCGCTGCTGCAGCGCCGCAGCGGCGCGTAAATCCCGGCCGAAAACGACGAAGTGGCCGGCGGTCGCCAACGGCGCCGCCGCGTGCAGTACCGGCACGTCGGGACCCCGCTTGCGGGCCGCATAGTTCACGTGGCGCCATTTCGGGGGCCGGCCCATCGGCCGGTCCGCTGCCTCGTCGAGCAAGGCCGCGACCTTGGGCCGGCTGTCGGGCACGACCAGATCGGACCATTTCCTGCCGATCCAGCGCTCGCCTGCCCCCAGCACAGCGAGCAACTCGGCGCTGCACCCGGCGACGTCGCGGATCGCTCCGGCGCGGTCGACAACGAGCGTGACGTCGCACGCTTCGGACACGAGCCGAAGGGCATCGTCGTTCGTCATCATCGACGCGCGTTTCCTGCGAGGCCCAGGATCGGACATGCAATCTTCCCCAACGTGCTCTCCGCCAAGACCGCGCGCCACGGTCCCGTGCGTATGCCGAGGATCGGCGATGCATCTAAGAAACCGTCGAGTCGACCAGTCGCTGATTGCATCGAAAATCCCCAGAGCGCCAAGCGACCGCAAGACCGCGCTCGCGCCTCGACGGGGCTCAGCCTGCGCTCGAGCCATGAGGACCGAGGCAAGCAGCGGAACGCTTCGTGAAATAAAACTTGCCTGCGCCGCGCGACGTGTGTCAAGTTTCATTGACGTTCAGACAGACTGACAGTCTGGACGCGACGCGCCGCCTTCCGCGGCGCGCACTCGGCAAGAGGGAGCACATCGATGCATACCCTTCCGACGTCGATGACGGACCCTGCGGGGTCCTGCCGCGCGTCGCGCGCGATTCCCAGGAGCAAGACGCCATGATCGGACGCCTGATCGTCGATCGGATCGCGGATCGTTTCGATTGTTGTCCGTGGTCGACCGTCTCGGCACGCGCCAGCGGGCCCGTCCTGCCGGGACGGCAACCGCTGTATACGCCCGAGGAACGCCGGCGCCGCGACGCAACCCGTTGGACGATGGTCCAGGGTGTCCTGGCTCCCTTGCAGTTCGTGGTCTTTCTCGTCAGCCTCGTCCTCGTGCTGCGTTTTCTCTCGACCGGCGAGGGGCACTCGGCGGCGGCCGCTTCGGTCGTCGTCAAGACCGGTACGCTCTACGCCATCATGGTCACCGGCGCGATCTGGGAGAAGGTGGTCTTCGGTCGCTACCTTTTCGCGCCCGCGTTCTTCTGGGAAGACGTGTTCAGCATCCTGGTCCTTGCGCTGCACACGGGCTATCTCGCCGCGCTGTTCCTGGGCCTCGGCACGCAGCAGGACCAGATGCTCCTCGCACTGGCTGCGTACGCCGCCTACGCGATCAACGCGACGCAGTTCCTGCTGAAGCTGCGCGAGGCGCGCCAGGAGACCAGGTGGTCGCGTGGCGGCCCAAACATTCCCGGCCTCGCCCGATGACAGCCTCCGCCACCTCGACCGCGACCGGAGGCGGTTCCTGCGCCGTCGTGCCGGCCCCGGCCGAACGTGGCCAGCGTGAAGTCTTCTGCGGCCTGACCGGGATCGTCTGGCTGCATCGCAAGATCCAGGATGCCTTCTTTCTGGTCGTTGGATCCAGGACTTGTGCGCATCTGCTGCAGTCGGCGGCTGGCGTCATGATCTTCGCCGAGCCCCGATTCGCGACCGCGATCCTCGGCGAGCGCGATCTGGCTGGGCTCGCCGACGCGAACGAGGAACTCGACCGTGTCGTCGGCCGTCTTCTCGAGCGTCGGCCCGAGATCCGCCTGCTCTTTCTTGTCGGTTCCTGCCCGTCCGAGGTGATCAAGCTCGATCTGTCTCGCGCTGCGCAGCGTCTCGGCAGGATCCACTCGCCGCGCGTTCGCATCCTCGCCTACTCGGGCAGCGGCATCGAGACGACGTTCACGCAGGGCGAAGATGCATGCCTTGCGTCCCTCGTGCCCGAAATGCCCGAGGGCAAGGGGCCTTCGCTGCTGGTCGTCGGAGCCCTGGCCGAGGTGGTCGAGGACCAGATGCGGCGGCTTTTCAATCGCATCGGGATCACCCAGGTCGCATTCCTGCCTCCTCGCCGGGCCGCAGACCTCCCGTCCGTCGGACCCGGCACCCGTTTCCTGCTCGCACAGCCGTTCCTGGGTGACACGTCGCTGGCCCTCGAGCGCCGCGGGGCCGTCCGGATCGGCGCTCCGTTTCCGATCGGTGCCGAAGGCACGACATTGTGGCTTCAGGCAGCTGCGGCGGCTTGGGGCATCTCTGCCGCGACGGTCGATGCCGCTGTGGCTCCCGATCGCGCGCGCGCGCAGGCCGCTGTTGCCGCCAGGTCGGATGCGCTTTCGGGGAAGAGCATCTTCTTCTTTCCCGATTCGCAACTCGAGCTTCCGCTTGCGCGCTTCCTCGCACGCGAACTCGGGATGAAGCCGCTGGAGATAGGCACACCCTATCTGCATCGCGGTCTCATGGCAGAGGAACTTGCCTTGCTGCCTGACGGGCCAGCGCCGTTCGAAAGCCAGGATGTCGATGCCGGGCTGGACCGGGCGCGTTCGATGCGCCCGGACCTCACCGTGTGCGGGCTTGGCCTCGCGAATCCGCTGGAGGCCGAGGGGCTCGCGACGAAATGGTCAATCGAACTGCTGTTCTCCCCGATCCAAGGCTACGAACAGGCCGGTGATCTGGCAGAGCTGTTCCGCCGTCCACTCGTCCGTCGCGCGCGGCTTGCGGCCTGATGTCATGGAACTGACGCTCTGGACATATGAAGGACCGCCGCATGTCGGCGCGATGCGGATCGCAGCGTCGATGCGCGACGTTCATTTCGTCCTGCATGCGCCTCAGGGGGACACCTACGCCGATCTCCTCTTCACGATGATCGAGCGCAACGACCGCCGCCCGCCGGTCACATACACGACGTTCCAGGCCCGCGATCTTGGCGGCGACACGGCAGAACTGTTCAAGCGCGCGGTCGCCGGCGCATGCGCGCGCTTCGCGCCCAAGGCTGTCCTCGTCGGTGCGTCGTGCACGGCGGAACTGCTGCAGGACGATCCGGGCGGCCTGGCGCGCACGCTCGGGCTCGACGTGCCGGCGATTCCTCTCGAGCTGCCGTCCTACAGCAAGAAGGAAAACTGGGGAGCCGCAGAAACGTTCTATCGGATCGTTCGCGGCTTGGCCAAGCCGGGACGTCCGCGCGGCGAGGGCGGGCGGTCCTGCAATCTTCTCGGCGCGACGTCGCTGGGGTTCCGGAACCGCGACGATGTGGTGGAGATCCGCCGGTTGATCGAGTCGCTTGGTATCCAGGTTTCGGTCTGTGCGCCCGCCGGCGCCGGTCCCGAAGACATCGCGCGGCTCGGCGATGCCGATTTCAACGTTGTCCTGTATCCGGAAATCGCGCTGCCGGCCGCGAAGCTCCTCGAGAAGAACTTCGGACAGCCCTATACGCGGACGATCCCCATCGGAGCACGCGGCACACGTGAATTCGTCGATGAAATCTGCGCGCTCGCCAAGATGATGCCGCCGCAGGACAT
>JBIKLI010000360.1:0-4350 GCA_044359885.1 Alphaproteobacteria bacterium
CCGAACTCACGGACACGATCCGCTCGGGCGCGCTCTCCTTCCTGACCGGCAAGAAGACGGCCGCCTTCGAGCGCGGTTTCGCCGGCCTGCTGGGGATGCGCGAGGCGGTGGCCGTCGCCAACGGCACCGCGGCCCTCCATGTCGCGCTGATCTATCTGAACCCCGAGCCGGGCGACGAGATCATCCTGTCGCCCGTGACCGACATCGGGACCGCGATACCGATCATGGCGCAGCTCGCGGTCCCGGTATTCGCCGATGTCGATCCGCGGACCCAGAACATCACCGCGACGACCATCGAAGCCTGCCTGTCGCCGCGCACGCGCGCCATCGTCGTCACCCATGTCTTCGGCGCGCCTGCGGACATGGACCCGATCCTCGAGCTTGCCGCTCGTCGCGGTCTCTTCGTGATCGAGGATTGCGCACAGGCGCATCTCGCCACCTACAAGGGCCGCATCTGCGGCACGATGGGAAATCTCGGCTGCTTCAGCTTCCAGCAGTCCAAGCACATGACAACCGGCGACGGCGGCATGGTCGTGTCGAACGAGGACATGCGATTCGGCCGTTCGCTGCGGCTTTGCGGCGACAAGGGCTGGCCACGCGCCAACGGAGGCCGCGACCATCTGTTCCTTGCACCCAACTACCACATGACCGAGCTGCAAGCCGCCGTCGGCCTCGCGCAACTGCGCAAGCTGCCCGGCATGGTCCAGGCGCGCATCGATGCAGCGGCCCATGTGACGGCGCGGCTCGCCGGCGTCGACGTCGAGCCGGTGCCGATCCTGCCCGGCAGCCGAGGCGTCTTCTTCTACTACAGCTTCCGTCTCGCCCCGTCGCGATTGCGCGCACCGGTCAAGGAAATCATGAACGCGCTCGCAGCCGAGGGAATCGACGGGTTCATCGGCTATCCCGGCCCGATCCCGCTCTACCGCTATCCGGTCATCCGGGAGCGGCTGACCTTCGGCACCTCGGGCTGGCCGTTCACGCTGCCGGGCGTCACGCGCAACTGGGACTATTCCGACGCGCTCTGCCCCGAGGCCGAGAAGGCTTGCGCCGAGACGATCTGCATGTGGTGGTCCGAGGCCATCACCGAAGCCCATGCCGAGCGAATCGCCGACGCGATCCGCAAGGTCGTCACGGCCTACTCGGCCTGACAGCGGCGGGTCGCGTGGGCAGCTCGCGCTTCGATCTCTCCGGCCGCGTCGCGGTGGTCACAGGCGGCAATGGGGGGATCGGCCTTGCGATCGCGCGCGGCCTCGCCGAGGCCGGGGCCACGCTTGCGATCGTCGGCCGCGACGAGGCCAAGAACGATGCTGCGCTACGTCAGCTCCACGACATGGGCGCCGAGGCGATCGCGTCGCGTGCCGACGTGACGAGCCCCGAGGGATGCGCCGCCTTCGTCGACGCGGCCCTTGCCCGCTTCGGCACGATCGACATCCTGATCAACAATGCCGGCACCAACATACGCAAGCGTCCCGAGGCCTACGGCCTCGACGAGTGGCGCATGCTCGTCGACGTCAACCTGACCAGCGTGTATCTCGGCTGCATGGCCGCCTACCCGGTCCTCAGGCGGCGCGGCGGCAAGATCGTCAACATCGGCTCGATGACTTCGATCTTCGGCGCGCCCTTCTCCGCGCCTTATGGCGCAGCCAAGGGCGGCGTCGTGCAACTCACGAAATCGCTCGCCACGGCCTGGGCTTCCGACGGCATCCAGGTCAATGCGATCCTTCCGGGGTGGATCGTCACCGACCTCACCATCCGCGGTCGCGCGGCGACGCCGGACCTCCACGCGAAGGTCGTCGCTCGTACGCCGGCCGGGCGCTGGGGCGAGCCCGACGACATCGGCGGCGCCGCCGTGTTCCTTGCCAGCCGCGCGGCGGATTTCGTGACCGGTGCGGCCCTTCCCGTCGATGGCGGCTACGCCGCCCAGGCATGAGCCGCATGGACCCGGAGGAGGCAGCCGACATGCATCTCGAAGGCCCGGTTTCCGCGGCGGCATCGCGCCATCGCAGCTTCTGGCTCGACGAGGCGCTCGCGACGGAGACGCCTTCGACGACGCGCCTCTCCGGTCGCCATCGCGTCGATGTGGCGATCGTGGGCGGTGGCTTCTGCGGCCTGTGGACCGCGATCCACCTCGTGTCGCACGAGCCCGCGCTGCGCGTCGCGATCGTCGAGCGCGACATTTGCGGCGGCGGCGCGAGCGGCCGCAATGCCGGATACGTGCTGAGTCTATGGGCGCGCTTTCCGGCCATGGCGGCTTTCATGGGCGAGGAGGAAGCGCTGCGCATGGCGCGCGCCTCCGCCGCCTCCGTCGCCGAGATCGGGGCCTTCTGCGCCGCGCATGGGATCGACGCGGAATACGAGAACAACGGCTGGCTCTGGGGCGCCACCTGCGAGCGGCATCTCGGCGCGTGGTCAGCCGTCGCCGAGCGTCTGTCACGTTTCCAGAGCTACCCGTTCCGCGAGATGGACGGAGCCGAGATCGCCGCCCGCTGGGGCCTCGATGGGTATGCAGGCGGCGCATTCGACGCCGCCGCAGCGGCGGTGCAACCGGCGAAGCTCGTCCGCGGTCTCGCGCGCCGCGCGCGCGAGATGGGTATCGCGATCTTCGAGCGCTCGCCGATGATCCGGCTGGACCGCGGCAAGCCGCCGCGCGTGATCACCGGCGACGGCGAAATCGCCGCCGACAGCATCGTGCTCACCATGAATGCCTGGTCGGTCGGCCTGCCCGAATTCCGGCGCAGCCTGCTGATCGCAGCCGCAGAGGCGGCCGTCAGCGCGCCGATTCCGGCGACCCTCGCCAGGATGGGCTTCACGAGAGGTCCAGTGGTGACGGATTCCCGCATCATGGTCGGCAATCTACGCCCGACGGCAGGCGGGCGGCTGGAGTTCGGCAAGGGCGGCGGTCACGTGGGTCGCGTCGGCCGGGTCGGTCCTCGGTTCGAGGGGACGCCGCCCCGCCTTGCGCTGCTGCTGGAAGAGACACGCCGGACCTCGCGGCATCTGCGTAGCCTGGACGTCGCACAGTCCTGGATAGGCCCGATCGATCGCAGCGCCGAGACCGTTCCGATGTTCGGCGCGCTGCCTGGCGCTGAACGCATCTTCTATGGCTGCGGATTCTCCGGCAACGGCGTCGGGCCGACCCATCTGGCCGGCAGGATTCTCGCTTCCCTCGTCCTCGGCAGGAAGGACGAGTGGTCGTCGAGCGGCCTCGTGCGACCACCCTCGCAGATGTTTCCAGGCGAGCCGGTACGAATGATCGGCGCGAAACTGGTGCTGGCGGCGGTCGCGCGCAAGGACCGCCTCGAACACGCCGGCCGATCGGTCGGAAAACTGACGCGCAAGCTCGCCGCCTTTGCCCCGGCGGCCCTCACCCCGCCCAAACGCTGAACCCGAACCTCGCAAGGGAGGAACCGCATGCCGGTCTGGCGCTCGAACCCGCCCAACTTGCACGCCCCGGTCGGGGCCTATCACCATTGCAACGTGGTCGAGGCCGGCTCGCGCCTGCTGTTCGCTGCCGGTCAGATCGGCGTCGGCGCGGACGGCGTTCTGATCGAAGAGCCGCACGGACAGATCGCCCAAGCCTGGCGCAACGTCCGCGCTGTTGTAGAGGCGGCCGGAATGACTCACCGGGACATCGTGAAGCTCACGGTCTATATGGTCGGCGCTCAGCATGTCGAGTTCAGCCGCGACTGCCGGAACCGGACGATCGAAGGCGAGCGACCCGGATCGACACTCGTTTACGTCGCCGGTCTCGCGGAACCCGGCATGATCATCGAGATCGATGTAGTCGCCGCGGCGTGACCGGGATCAACCCTCTCGGCGCCGCGTAGCCAGCGGCGGATCCCCCGCGCCTGGGCGGGGGCCGCCCACGGACGCCGGACAGGACCTCGTCGCTCGTCAAGGTGATCCGCCGGATGCATCGCGGGCGCCAGAATGCGACGGAGCCACGTGTCGCTGGAGGGCATGGCGGTTCAAGATCCACGCGGCAGCTTGAGCCCACGAGGCGCCGCGCCGCGCGCGCGAGGTCTCGAACGTGCGCCGGCCGAAGACCGGGGTCGCAGCGTCATGGGCCCAGTTCAGGTCCGAAGGCGCCAAGTTCTGCGCGGGCGACGATCCGAGGAGTTTCGCAGGGGCCAGAGGCTGCGGAACGGCCAGACGCGCGATGGATCGATTCCTTGCCCGGAAACGCACCCGGCGCGGATGGCCGAGGACCGGATGCTAGTCGAAGAAAGCCCTGTCTTCCTCGTTCAGATAGCGGCGCGCGCGTTCCGGGTTGATCTCGACACCCATGCCGGGTCTGTCCCAGACCTCGATCATGCCGTCGCGCACGATCGGGTCGGGCAATCCGTCGAC
>JBIKLI010000361.1:0-4344 GCA_044359885.1 Alphaproteobacteria bacterium
GATCTGACGCTGCGCACCGCGCGCGGCGAGATCCGGCCGCGCATGGCGTTCCACGACTGCCGAATGGTCGGCATGTGGCGCACGCCGGTCGAGCCGATGAAGAGCTTCGTCGCGCGCCTGTCGGCGCTCGAGGGGCGCGACGGCATCCTCTCCGTCTCCTTCGGTCATGGCTTTCCCTGGGGCGACGTGGCCGAGGTCGGCGCGCGCATGGTGGTGATCGCCGACGGCGACATGGCCAAGGCCGAACGCCTCGCCGCCGACCTCGCCGGCGAGATCTTCGCGCTGCGCCACGCCACGCATACCCCGCACGACACGGTCGACGCGGCGATCGACGCCGCGCTCGCCGCGCCGCGCGGTCCGGTGGTGCTGGCCGAGGTCGCCGACAACGCCGGCGGCGGCGCGCCGTCGGACAGCACCTTCGTGCTGCGCCGCCTGATCGAACGCGGCGTGCGCGACGTCGCGATCGGCTATTTCTGGGATCCGGTCGCGCTGCGTTTCTGCGCCGAGGCGGGCGTGGGCGCGACGCTCGAGCTGCGACTGGGCGGCAAATGCGGCAAGGTCTCGGGCGACCCGGTCGATCTGGTCGCGACGGTGCGCGCGGTCGTCCCCGACCACCGCCAGACCGGGCTGGGTGGCGGCATCTCTCCCATGGGGCTGTCGGTCTGGATCGAGGCCGCCGGAATCGACATCGTGCTCGCCTCGGTCCGCACCCAGGTCTTCCATCCCGACGGCTTCGCCGGGCTCGGTCTCGATCCGGCGACGCGGCGGATCGTGGTGGTGAAGTCGACCCAGCATTTCCAGGCCGGCTTCGCGCCGATCGCCGCCGCGACGCGCTACGTCGCGACGCCCGGCGCGATCGCCCCGGATTTCGGCGCGATCCCCTATACCCGGCGCGACCCGCATTACTGGCCGCGCGTCGAGAGTCCCTGAGCGACGGGCGCCGGCCAGCATGACCGATGCGCCCCCGCCGCGCGGGGCCGGCGAAGATCGCCTCCGGATCCTCTGTCTGGGGGGCACGGCGGTCGATCATGTCTTCGGGGTCGATGCGATCCCGGCGCGGCCGATCAAGGTCCAGGCGATCTCCTATCTGGAGCGTTGCGACGGCGTCGCCGCGATGGCGGCGTGCGCGATCGCGGCGCGCGGCCACGCCGTCCGTTTCTGGGGCCGCTTCGGCGCGGACGCCAATGGCCGGCGGCTCGCCGAACGGCTGGCGCGGGCCGGGATCGAGCTCGACGCCGCAGGAAGCCGCACCGCCGGCCGGACGGCGACCGCCGCCGCGATCGTCGACGCGGCAGGCCGGCGTCTGGTCGCACGCTTCCGCGGCGCCGGCCTCGACGACGATCCCGGCTGGCTGCCGCTGAACGAGGTCGCGCGCGCCGACGCGGTGCTGGTCGACGCGGGCTGGATGGCCGGCGCGCAGACGCTGCTTCGAGCCGCGCGCGACGGGCGCGTGCCCAGTGTGCTCGTCGCCGGCAAAGGCGATCCAGGGCCGGTCGCGGACCTTTCGGCGCTTGCCGACCACACGCTCGCCCCGGCGGGCGACCCCGGCGGCTGGTTCCACGGCGCCTTCGTCATCGCGATCGCGCGCGGCGCGACGGGCGCCGAAGCCCTCGCCATCGCAACGGCCGCCGCGGCGGACCGACCCGCGCCGGGGACGAAATTCAGTCCGGCGTGATGTCCGTCGCGGCCATCACGCGGTTGCGTCCACCCCGCTTCGCCGCGTAGAGCGCGGTGTCGGCCTGCTTGAGCAGCACGTCGAGCGGGATCGGATCCCCGGGCGCGGCGACCGCGTACCCGATCGACACGGTGACGGGCCGCTGCCGCAGGATCAGGGCATCGGCGATGGCCTCCCGGAAGACCTCGAGCCGCTTGCGCACGCCGGCCTCCTCGCCGATCAGGACGATCCCGAACTCCTCCCCACCCAGCCGGCCGATGAGATCGTCCTGCCGGAAGGTTCCGGTCGCGATCTGGGCGAGACGACGCAGGACGCGATCGCCTTCGTCATGCCCGAAATTGTCGTTGATCGACTTGAAATGATCGACGTCGAAGATCGCGACGACGATGGTGTCCCGCGCCCGCCGCGCACGGCCGACGATCCGGGCGCCGCTGCCGATGAAGGCCCGCCGGTTCGGCAACCCTGTCAGCTCGTCGGCGAGCGCGAGACGCTGCAGCGTCTCGCGCAGCACGATCGTCGACATCGCGCCGCTGAGGCTCTGGGCCATGGTCTCGAAGCGCGACACCTCGCGCATCACGCGGCCGTTGGCCTCGGTGGCGTCGTCGCCGAAATACGCCGGCGGAAAGGCGGCGACGACCAGCCCGGCCGTGCGGTCGGCGCCGGCGATCGGCGCGCAGACGAAGACGCCCGGGCCCCGGTCGCGGCAATGGCGGCAGGGAACATGGGAACCGCCCTCGTAAACCGCGTAGACGCTGCGCGAGCGCAGCGCCCAGCACTCCGTCGCGTCGATCGTGTCGGGCGAGCGATCCGTCCCGAACCGCGTCAGATCCGTGTGCAGCGCCAGCTCGTCCGTCTCCGGAACCACGGCGTACACGCCGATATTCGCCTCGGGATACATCCGCGCGACATAGCGCGAGATGATCTCGATGCCTTCCGGCGCCGAGATCGCGCGCTGCAGGAAGTTGACGCATTCGGTGAGCAGGCCGCTGGCCACCCGCGCGCGGTCGAGTTCGGCCACCCGCGCGGCGAGATCGCGCGCGGCGCGCGACTGCTCCAGCATCTGCTGGCGCTCCTGCTCCTGCTCGCGCCGCGACGTGATGTCCTGGGCAACGCCGAAGAGCTTGCGCATGACCCCGGCCGCGTCGCGTGTGCCCCGGATGCCGACCGCGAGATGGCCGACCTTGCCGGCGACGTCGACGAAACGGTGCTCGATGTCCCGCGCATAGGACGCCTCGGTCGAGGCGAGCGCCCGGCCGACCTCGACGGCGACGATTCCCGAATCCTCGGGATGCACGAAGCGGGCGGCGTAGTCCTGAGACGGCAGGCGGTAGCCGCCGACCTGCGCCGCCGTGGTCCCGAAGATCTTGTAGAACTCGTCGTTGAAGGTGAAGACACCGGTCGTCAGGTCGAGCTCCCAGTGCCCCGCCTTGGCCAGCGCCAGCGCCGCCGACAGCTCGGCCGCGGCCTCCCGCAGGCGGTTCTCCGTCTGCACCCGGGCGGTGACGTCGCGCATGAGGCCGTTGAAGCTCTGCCCCGGGTCGGCCGCGTTCGTCCAGACGGTCAGCTCGATGTTGACGTCCCGGCCGTCCTTGCGCCGCCCCACGACCTCGCGTCCCTTGCCGATGATCCCCGTCTCGCCGGTCGCGAAATACCGCTGGAGATAGGCATCGTGGCGCCCGCCGTCCTGCGGATTGAGCAGCATCGCGACGTTGCGTCCGATGCATTCCTCGGGCTCGTAGCCGAAGACCGCGCGGATCGCGGGATTGACGGACAGCACGATCCCGTGGCGGTCGATCGTGATCACGACGTCGTGGGTCGAGTCGACGATCCCCTGCAGGCGGGATTCCACGCGCGCGCGCCGCAGCTCCGCCTCCGACTGGTGGATCACCGCCGCCAGCACCACCGCCGCCGATTCAAGGTCCGCGACCAGCTCGGGGCTGTAGCCCGAGGGCCGGTTGGCGAGACCGACCAGACCGACCATCTGCGCACCCTGGCCGCAAGCGAGACCGAGGAACTGGTGCAGCGGCGGATGCCCCGTGGGACGCCCGTGCGCACGCGGATCGTGCGCCACGTCGTTCGACACCAGGGTCCTGCCCTCGGCGATCGCCCGTCCGAACAGCGTGTCGAGGTTGCGGAACTCCATCCCGGCGACCCGGCTTTTCTCGTAGAGCCGGCGGGTGTGCTCGTCCCACGAGATGTTGGTCATCGCATGTGTGCGCAGAAAACGGCCGCGCGCGTCTTCGTGGATCGAGCCGATGAAGCCATATTCGCTGTCGGTGATCCGGATGAGCAGGCCAAGCGCGCGCTCCCACCACGCGGCGGCGGCGCCTGCGCTCTCGATGTACTCGCGCTGCAGCTCGGAGAGCTCCTTGTTGAGCAGGCTCTTGAACGCGATCCGCGCCTCGCCGGCGGCCTGTTCTGTGATGTCGCGGGCGGAGAACCCCATGGCGCCCGGCGCGCCGCTGACCGCCGGGGCAAGCAGGCGGTAGGCACCGTCGCGGCTGCGGAAACGGCACGTGACGAGCGCGTCGTCGCGGCCTTCGGCACGTGGATCGCGGAGCAGGGCATCGAACGCCGGCGCATCGTCGGGGTGGACGAACCATTTCAGCGGCCGTGCGCGCAGCTCGTCCGGCGTCCATCCCAGGATCGTCTGCCAGCTGGGATTGAGC
>JBIKLI010000362.1:0-4337 GCA_044359885.1 Alphaproteobacteria bacterium
GCTGTTGATCGCCCGGGCGGACGTCAAGCGCGAGTTCCGCATCGAACAGACGATGCTGCGCCGGGCGAACAACAATCCGCTCAAGTTCGCCGCCACCGACGAGGCCGCGCTGGCGGCGCTGATCGGCGCCGAAGCCGGCACACGGGCCGTCGCCGCGACCGTCGACGACCTCGTCTCGCATCAGGTGGCGAGCCTCGCCGCCACCCAGGCGGCGGTTCGCGCGATGCTTGCCGTGCTGGACCCGGCGGCGATCGAGGCGGAGGACCAGGGCGGGCGCATGTTCGCGACCCGCGAACGACGTTGCTGGGAGGCCTACAAGCGCCTCCACGCCGAGACGATGGCGCGGTTCGACGACGACTTCGACGGCATCTTCGGTAAGGAATTCGCACGTGCCTACGAAGCCGCGACCAAGCGCTGAGCGTGCCGCCGGCCTGGACGGGTGACGCCGCCACCGCGCTGGGGTTATTGTGTCGTCGTTGCTTGTCCCGTGCGCGGGATCAGAAGCCGCGCCGCCGCGCCGGGTCCGACGAGGGGAAAGGCCGACGACGATGAATTGGTACGACAAGGTCGTCTGGCAGGAAGGAATGTTCCTGCGCGCGCAGCATTTCCAGCAGCAGTCGCGCCATGTCGAGCATCTGCTGCAGTCGCGCGCTGCGCCGCTGCGTCCCTGGCCCTGGGGGCTCGTGGAGATCTCGCTCGACCGGGATCTTCTCGCCGCCGGCAAGCTGGCGCTGCACAGCGCCGCCGGCATCTTCGAGGATGGCACGCCCTTCGCCGTGCCGATGACGGCCGACGCGCCGGCGCCGCTCGACGTGCCGGACACCGCGCGCAACGCGACGGTCTATCTCGCCATTCCCGTGCGCCAGGCGGGCAGCGCCGAGATCTCCTTTCTGGAAGGGCCCGAAGCGGCGGTCACGCGCCACAAGCTCGCCAGCTTCGAGGCCAGCGACACGCACTCCGACAATCCGCTCGGGGCCGAGATCCAGGTCGCACGGCCGCGGCTGCGTCTGATGCTCGACAGCGACGAGCGCGCCGGCTTCACCTGCATTCCGATCGCGCGCGTCGCCGAAGTGCAGGCCGACCGGCGCGTGATGGTCGACGAACGCTTCGTCGCGACCTGCCTGCGGATCGCGGCGGCGCCGCCGCTGACGAAGTTCGTCGCCGAACTGCTCGGCATGGCCAAGCAGCGCGCAGACTCCTATGCCGGACGGCTGGCCCAGCCGGGAAACCGCGGCGTTCCGGACGTGGCGCAGTTCCTGCTGCTGCAGGCGCTGAATCGCTGGCAGCCGCTGCTGGCGCATTGGGCCGACGCCGGCAGCGCGCATCCCGAGACATTCTACGCAGCGCTCGCGCAGATGGCCGGGGAACTCGCGACCTTCAGCGATCCGGGCCGGCGCTGCGCCACCTACCCGGGCTATCGCCACGACGATCTCACCCGGAGCTTCGCCCCGGTGATCGCCGACCTGCGCCGCGCGCTGTCCGCGTCGATCGACGAAAACGCCGTGGCGATCCCGCTGCGCGACGCGCGCCACGGGGTGCGTGTCGGCGCGATCGGCGAACACCGCAACCTGCTGCGCACGGCTGCCTTCGTCCTCTCGGTCGCGGCCGACATGCCGACCGAGGATCTGCGACGGCTCTTCCCCAGTCTCGTGACCATCGGCGCCGTCGAGCAGATCCGCGAACTGGTGAACGTGCGGCTGCCGGGCATCGCGATCCGCCCGCTGCCGGTCGCGCCACGGCAGATCCCGTTCCATGCGGGGGCCGTCTATTTCGAGCTGGATCGCAACAGCCCGCACTGGCAGCAGATGCAGAGTTCGGGTGGCTTCGCGATCTACACCTCGGGCGAGTTCCCGAACCTGCGGCTTGAACTCTGGGCGATCCTCGGATGATCGACAATCCCTTCGACGAGAAAGAAGACGCCGACCGTACCGTCGTCCAGCGTGCCACGCGCCCCGCGGCACCGCCTCCGCCGCGGCCCCCGGCTGCCACCCCGACCGGCGGCGAGATCGATCTCGCCGCCGTGCCGCGCATCGGCATCGGTCCGCTGGCCGCGGCGGCGGCGCCGCTGCTCTCGCTGCTGCCTCGGCTGGCCTCCGACGCCTTGCGCGTCGAACCGGCCGAGCTGGGCCGCGCGGCGCGCGAGGCGATCGACGCGTTTCTCGCGGCGGCCCGCCAGACCGGGGCCGCCAACGACGTCGTCGAGGCGGCCCATTATGCGCTGTGCGCGGCGGTGGACGATGTCGCGGCGGCGACCAGCTGGGGCCAGTCGGGCGCCTGGGGGCCGTACAGCCTGTCCTCTGCGCTGCATCGCGACGTCAAGTCGGGCGAGAGGTTCTTCGTCCGGCTGTCGACGATGATGAGCAATCCGGGCCATTTCCGCGCCGCGCTCGAGGTCTTCTATCTGTGCCTCGCGCTCGGCATGCAGGGGCGCTACCGGCTGGAGCCGAACGGCGCCGCGGCGCTCGAGCGTGCGCGCGAAGGGCTCCATCAGACCCTTGTGCAACTGCGGGGCGGCTGGGAGCGGGAATTGTCGCCGAGCTGGAAAGGTCTCGATGCCCCGCATCGCGCGGCGAAGAGCGGGATCCCGACCTGGAGCGTGGCGGCCTTCGCCCTGGCGCTCGTCGGCGGTCTCTACGCCTGGACGGCAGCCGGGCTGTCCGCCCGCACCGATTCGGTCTTCGCGCGGCTCGCGGCCCTGCCTCCGTCCGCCATGCCCGGGATCGAGCGCGTTCGACCGCCCCAGCCTCCGGCGCCTCCACCGGTCGTCGCGGCGCCGCAGCCGGATCTTCCGGCGCGGCTGGCGCAGTTCCTGGCGCCCGAGATCCGCGACGGGCTGGTGAGCGTGCTGGCCGATCCGAACCGCGTGCTGGTGCGGATCTCCAATCGCGGCATGTTCGCTTCGGGCAGCGCGACGGTGGACCCCGCCTTCGTCTCGCTGCTGACGCGCGTCGGCCAGGCGCTGCGCGGCGAACCGGGGCGCGTCTGGGTGATCGGACATTCGGACAACCAGCCGATCCGCAGCGCCCGGTTCCCGTCGAATTTCCATCTCTCGGCGGCGCGCGCCCAGGCCGCGGGCAGCATCATCGCCGGCGCCGAGGGCGGAACGGCCGGGCGTTTCGTCGCCGAGGGGCGCGGCGAAGCGGAACCGGTCGCCGACAACGAGACCCCGGCCGGCCGCGAGCGCAACCGCCGCATCGAGGTCGTGATCGCACGGGGGGTGCAGCCATGAGCCGCGCCGTTCTCGACATCGTCAAGTCGCTCTACGGCCTTGCCGGTCTCGGCGCGGCCTTCGCGCTGGCTCTGCTCGCCTGGCTGTTCGGGCCGCTGATCGGTGCCGGCGAGATCTATCCCTTCGACGGCGCCCTCGGGCGCTCGCTGCTCTCGGCCATGCCGCTGGTCGTCTTCACCGCCGTCGTTGCGGTGCTCGGCTGGCGGCGCGATCGCAACGATGCCGCGCTGGTCGAAGCGGCGTCGGCGGCCGACGAGACGGCCGAGGCGGTGGCTGCGGAGGGGGCGGCGCTGACCGCCAAGCTCAAGGGGGCGCTGGCAAAGCTCAAGGCCGCGGCTGGCCGCGACGGCAATCATCTCTACCGGTTGCCCTGGTATGTGATCATCGGTCCGCCCGGCTCGGGCAAGACCACCGCGATCCGGCAATCGGGCCTGGACTTCCCGCTGGCGGAGGAGAGTGCGGTCTCCGGGGTCGGCGGCACGCGGAACTGCGATTGGTGGCTGTCGCCCCAGGCGGTGCTGATCGACACCGCGGGCCGCTACACGACCCAGGACAGCGCGGCGGCGGCCGACAAGGCGGGCTGGGAAAACTTCCTCGGCATGCTGCGGCGCTTCCGGCCGCGACAGCCGCTGAACGGGATCCTGGTCTGCTTCGGCGTCGACATGCTCAACGGGCTCGACGCGGCCGGATGCGCCCTCCACGCCAAGACCGTCCGCCGCCGGGTCCGCGAGATCGAGGAGCGCCTGGGGCAGCGTCTTCCCGTCTATCTGCTGATCAGCAAGGCCGACCTGATCGCCGGCTTCGTCGAGTTCTTCGAGGATCTGGACCGCGAGACCCGGGCCCAGGTCTGGGGAATGACGTTCCCGATCGAGCGCGGCGCCGAGGGCGCGGCGAAGCATTTCGCCGCCGAATTCGCCAAGTTGCTCGGGCGTCTGCATGACCGGCTTCTCGACCGGCTGCAGACCGAGCGCGGCCCGGCCCAGCGTTCGGCGATCGCCTCGTTCCCCGGCCAGTTCGCCTCGATCGGCGAGCCGATCGGCGCCTTCGTCGCCGCGGCCTTCGGTGGCTCGCAGATGGACGCCGCGCCGCAGCTGCGCGGCGTCTATTT
>JBIKLI010000363.1:0-4325 GCA_044359885.1 Alphaproteobacteria bacterium
GTTTCCCGGTCAACGCCAACGAAGCGGCGGCGCGCCGGCGGGCGCGGTTCTTCGCGATCGGCCATACGCCCGGTCCGATGCCGGAGCCCCAGCCGCTCGCTTCGCCGGAGATGCCGCTGACCCTCGACCTGCGCCTGGGCTGAGGCCGCGCGCGCCGCATGCCCGATCGCGACGCCATCGCCGAGACCGCTGCGGCGCCGCCGGGCGCCTTCGATGCGTGGGACGAGATGGCCTCCGGCGCCGGGGCGATCCGGACGCATTGGCAGAGCCTGTTCGCGGTCCTGGCCGGACAGGGCGCGCCGGAACTCGCGGCGCGCGGCGAAAGGCTGCGTCAGCAGCTCGAGGACGACGGCGTCACCTTCAATCTCTACGCGGCCGATGGCGGTGGCCGGGCGCCGCCCGGACGGCTGCAGGCCCGCCCGTGGACCCTCGACGCCGTGCCGCTGGTCCTGGCGGCGGATGAATGGCGCGTCATCGAGCGCGGCGTGGCGCAGCGCGCGCGGTTGCTCGATCGCGTGCTCGCCGATCTCTACGGGGCGCAGGACCTGCTCGCCGAACGGCGGTATCCGCCGGCCCTGGTGCATCGCAACCCCGAATTCCTGCGTCCCTGCCGGCGGGACCGCGGCGATGCGCCCGGGCAATATGTCCAGCACTACGCCGCCGACCTGGCGCGCGGGCCGGACGGCGTCTGGCGCGTCGTCGCCGACCGGCTGCAGGCGCCCGCCGGGGCGGCGTTCGCGCTGCATCATCGCCGGGCGATGGCGCGGGCGATGGGCGAGGCCTTCGCCGCCTGCCGCCCGACGCCGCTCGCCGGCTTCTTCGAGACCTGGGCGGCCGATCTGCGCGCGCGCGCGGCGCTGGGCGGGGACAATCCGCGTATCGTCGTGCTGACCCCCGGACCGTTCAACGAGGCGCATGCCGAACATGCGGCGCTGGCGCGCGAACTGGGCGCGACGCTGGCGCAGGGCGCCGATCTGACGATGCGCGACGGTCGCGTCCATCTCAAGACGCTGGGCGGGCTCGATCCGGTCGGGGCGGTCCTGCGGCGCGTCGACGCGGCGTGGTGCGATCCGCTCGAACTTCGTCCGGATTCGGCGCTCGGCGTCGCCGGGCTCGTCCAGGCCGCGCGCGGCGGCGGTGTGGCGGTCGCCAACGCCCTGGGCGTGGCGCTCGCCGAGGCGCCGGCGCTGGCCGCGTTCCTGCCGCGCCTGGCCGAGCGGTTGCTGGGCGAAACCCTGCAACTGCCGTCGGTCGCCGCGTGGTGGTGCGGACAGTCCTACGCGCTGCGCGAAGTGCTCGATCGCCTGCCCGAGCTGACATTGCGTCCGGCCCTGGCGCCGGATGGCTTGGCGATCGACCCGTCGGCCGAGGATCGCGCTTCGCGCGAGGCGATCCTGCGCCGGCTGCGGGACGCGCCGGGCGACTTCGTCGCGCAGGAGCGGATCGTCGCATCGCAGGCGCCCTGCGTCGGCGCCCTCGGGCTGCAGCCCCGGCCCGTGATCCTGCGCGTGTTCGCGACCGCCGATGGCGACGGCTATGCCGTGATGCCCGGCGGGCTTGCCCGGGTGCCGTCGGTCCGCGATCCGCTGCGCGCGGGTCTGCAGCAAGGCGGGGTGAACAAGGACGTCTGGATCCTCGGCGACGGCCCGTCGCCGGGGCAGGCCGATCGCCGCGGCGCCGCGCCGGCACCGGTCGCGATCCGCCGCAGCAGCGGCGAGGTGCCGAGCCGCGCGGCGGACGACCTGTTCTGGCTGGGGCGTAGCGTCGAGCGCCTCGATTGCTGCGGCCGTGCCCTGCGCGCGGCGCTGCAGCGGGTCGTGGCGGGGATCGCGACGCCGCGCGACCGGCTGGAGCTGGAGGCCGCGCTGCGGCTGCTGGAGCGGGCAGGGGTGCTGGCGCTGGGCACCGCCGCGGCGGCCGAAGGCGGATCGCCCCGCGCGGCGCTGCTGGCGGCCTTCGCGCCCGGAAGCCTGCTGGAGGCGACGCTGACGGCGATCGAACGCCTTGCCTCGGCGGCCCGCGATCGCTTCTCGGTCGACATGCGCCGCACCCTCGGTCATCTGCTCGGCGGCCTGCGCGACCGCCTGGGCGCGGCGCGCGACGACGCCGACCGGATGCTCGACCTGCTCGACGAGCTGGTGCGGCTCTCGGCGGCCGTCGCCGGTCTGGCGTCGGAGAACATGACCCGGGGCAGCGGCTGGCGCTTCCTCGACCTGGGCCGGCGGGTGGAGCGCGGCATCCATGTCGCGCGCGTCGCGCGCTGCGTGCTGGAGATCCCCGTCGCGGCGTCCGAGGCGGCGCTGCGGCTGGCGCTGGAGCTCTGCGATTCGACGATCACCTATCGCACGCGCTATCTCGCCGCGCTGCTCGACGCCGCGGTGATGGATCTCGTCCTCCTCGACCCCGGCAATCCCCAGTCCCTGGCCTATCAGATCGATGGCGCGCTCGCGCATCTCGGCGCCCTGCCGCCGGTCGCGGGCGCGGCATTGGGCGGCGAGGTGCGCGCCGCGCTCGGCGCCGTCGCCGCCGCGGTCGTCTCGCTGGATGGCGACGAGGGTCGCGGGCTGGGACGCGCCGCCGGCCTCGGGGACGCGCTGCAACGCGCCGAGGCGGGACTGATGGCGCTGTCGGACGCGCTCGGGGCAGCCTATTTCTCGCATGTCGGCTCGGCAGGTGTGATCGGCGCGTCATGATGCGATTTCGCCTCAGCCATCGCAGCGTCTACGCCTATGCGACGCGGGTCGATCTGGCGCAGCATGTGCTGCATCTCGACGTCCGCGCCACCGCGCGCCAGCATGTCGAGCATGCCGAGGTGCACTGCCATCCGGACCCGGACGCGACGTCGGTGCGGCGAGATCACTTCGGCAACGTCGCGACGCATGTCCAGCTGGCCTTCCCGCATGACGGCTTCGCCGCGGAGCTGCGCGCGACGGGGCTGCTGCGGCCGCCGCCGCCGGTCGATCCGTTGGCGACGCCCCCCTGGGAGGACATCGCGGCCGCCCTCGACGGCGACGGGTTCCCGGCGCCCGTCGATGCCTGCGAGTTCGCCGCGCCGTCGCCGCTGGTGCCACGCCTGGACATGCTGACGGCGCTGGCGAAGATCTGTCTGACGCCGCGCCTGCCGGTGCTGGCCGGCGCGCTCGCGCTCTGCGCGTCGATCCACCGCCAGTTCCGTTACCAGCCCGGCGCCACCGACGTCGCCACGCCCCTGGCCCGCGCGGTCGAGATGCGCGCGGGTGTCTGCCAGGATTTCGCCCATGCCGGGATCGGCGCGCTGCGTGGCCTCGGGCTGGCGGCACGCTATGTCTCCGGCTATCTCGCGACGCGGCCGGCGCCCGGAATGGCGCCGCTGCGCGGCGTCGACGCCTCGCATGCCTGGATCTCGGTGTGGTGCGGGGACGAGGCGGGGTGGGTCGACATCGACCCGACCAACGACTGCCTCGCCGGCACGCGTCATGTCGTCGCCGCCTGGGGCCGCGACTATGCCGATGTCAGCCCCGTGCGCGGGGTGCTGATCGGCGGCGGCGCCCATCGCCTACAGGTCGCCGTCGATCTGGACGTGACGCCGGCAATGGCTACGATGCCGGAAGTCGGCGCGCCGACGCCGTCGTGAACGCAAGGGAGGCACGCATGTTCCATGGCGAGGTCGAGGGCACGGGTTTCGAGGTCCTGGACAAGCGGTTCAATGCCTGTTTCGCGGGCCATGTCCGCGTCGAGCGGCTGTGGACCGGGGCGCGCTGGGCGGAGGGTCCGGCGTGGTTCGCCGCCGGCCGCTACCTCGTGTTCTCGGACATCCCGAACGACCGCATGATTCGCTTCGACGACACCGACGGCTCGGTCTCGGTTTTCCGCGCGCCGGCGATGAATTCGAACGGCAACACGGTCGACGCGCTGGGCCGGCTGGTGACGTGCGAGCATCGCGGCCGGCGCGTGACCCGCACGGAGATCGACGGCCGGGTCACGGTCCTGGCGGATCGCTGGAAGGGCAAGCGGCTCAACTCGCCGAACGACTGTGTGGTCAAGTCGGATGGCTCGATCTGGTTCACCGATCCCGACTACGGCATCATGAGCGACTATGAAGGCGAGGAGGCCGAGGGTGAAATCGGCGCCTGCCATGTCTACCGGCTCGATCCCGCGAGCGGCGCGGTCGACGCTGTCGCCACCGATTTCGTCAAGCCCAACGGGCTGGCCTTCTCTCCCGACGAAAGCGTTCTCTACGTCGCCGACACGGGCGCCAGCCATGTCGAGGGCGGCCCGCGCCATATCCGCAAGCTTGTCGTGCGCCCGGACGGCAAGTCGCTGGGCCAGTCGACGCTGTTCGCGGA
>JBIKLI010000364.1:0-4304 GCA_044359885.1 Alphaproteobacteria bacterium
GATCGAGGTGACCGAGAGCGCGCGGATCAAGGATCCCGGCGAAACGAACCGCATCCTTCAGGGCATCCGCGGCCAAGGCTTCGCGGTGACGCTGGACGACATGGGGACTGGCGTCGACAGCCTGAAACTGCTGCAAAGGCTGCGCGTCGATCACGTCAAGATCGATGTGCCCCCCACCAGAGGGACGAGCGGTGCCCGGGGTCACGACGCCAAGGTCGCGGCGCTCGTGCGGCTCTGCGACGACCTGGGCGCCGTCACGATCGCGGAACGGATCGAGACCCGCGAGCAGGCGAGCGCCCTCGAGGATATCGGCGTCCGGTACGGCCAGGGCTATCATTTCGGCCGGCCGACCCGGCAACCGGAACTCCCCTGGCAATTCGGCGACAAGCCGATGCGTTTCGACGGCGCGTGACCGGCTTGCGCGCCGCCTGACGGTCGGCTGGCGCGGCGCGTCCAGGGGACCGTCCCCGCGGGGGATCGGGCCCCTGGCTCGCTGGCCCGGGTTGCTCCGGCGTCTCAGAAGATCAGGCCAGGACTGGTCTTCTCGTCGAGCGGCCAGATCGGGCGCTGGACCTTCGTGTAGGGGATCTTGCGGTAGTCGCGGCTCAGCGGGCCGTCGGTGTCGATGTACATCACCTTCTTGGCGATCGGCCCGAAGGCGGCCCGGAAATGGTTGGTCGATTTGACGATCACCAGCTTGCGCGCGCGCGGATCGATCCCCAGATTCGTGAAGAGTTCGAGCCCGAGCGCCTGGGTGCGGCTGGTGATCAGCACCACCTCGATCCCGCCGATCCGGATCGCCGCGCAATCGCCGAGCGGCACCTGGGTCGGCCCGAAGCTCTGCCAGCAATCCCGCTTGAGCCCGACGACCTTGACGGTGGCGTCGATGGGCAGCCCCGAACTGGGCGCGATCTTTCCGCCGAAGCGCAACGAGAAATCGGCCCCAAGACCGGCGGCGAAGCACAGCTTGACCGCGATCGGATCCCAGATCGGCCCGATGCAGGCGCTCTCGACCTTGCGCTCGATCAGGCGGCGCAGAAGCGTGGTGTTGTCGGAGGGCGCCCCGCCGCCGGCGTTGTCGGCCGGGTCGGCCATCACCACCGGGGCGTCGTTGAATTCGAGCGCCGCGCCGATGCCGTCCTCGATGCCGTGATAGGCCGGGGCGGTCTTGCCGCGCATCGAGATGAACTCCTCGCCGATCGCCGTCGCCAGCGCGTCGGCCTTCTTCTTGTCGCCGTCGGTGATGACCAGGATGCGTCCCGTCAGTTCGGCGACGTCGGCATAGGGAAAGCAGTGGCCGATCGAGACCGACAGCACGCCGTCCTTGCCCTCCATCGCCATCATCCGGTCGACGAAGGCGCGCATCAGCGGCTCGGTCGTGGGGTAGCTGCCGATCTGGCGGCAGTCGTAGACCGACATGACCGGCTTGATCTGGCCACGGATGGTGCGCAGCACCAGATCCAGAACCTCCTCGGCCCGTTCGACCACGTCGGTATGCGGGAACTCCTTGTAGAGGATGATGATGTCGGCGCCCTTCACGCGCTTGAGCGTGAGATGGCAATGCGGGTCCAGTTCGACGCCGATCACGCATTTCGGCCCGACGATCTCGCGCACGCGGGCGATGACGTCGCCCTCGACGTCGTCATAGCCCTGCGCGACCATCGCGCCATGCAGGCCCAGCAGGACGCCGTCGAGCGGCATGGCCGCCTTGCACTGCGACAGGATCTCGTCGCGCATCGCCTCGTAGTCGGCGCGCACGGTGGTGCCGGACGGGCTCGCGGCGAAGCAGCTGCCCTCGACCAGCGTGAAGCCCTCGGCCGCCGCGCGCTTGCGCGCGACGAAGAGCGGCGCCGTGCACATCAGCGGCGTGTCCTGCGGGTGCTCGCCCGGGCGCAGGAAGACGCCTTCCTTGTAGTCGTCGAGGCAGGTCGCCATCGAAGAAAACGTGTAGGTCTCGGTTGCGATCGTCGCCGCGAAAAGCCGCATGTCCCTTCCCCTCGTAGGTGGTCTAAGCCGCATCATTAGAGCGCGTGACGGCTCGCCATGCGAGTCATCCCTGCGCGCGCCGCTGCTCGCGCCACCAGACATAGAGCCCCGAGGCGACGATGATGGCGGCACCGGCCAGCGTCCAGGAATCGGGCAGGGTGCCGAAGACCAGCCAGCCCAGCGTCGCCGCCCAGACCAGCACCGTGTAGGTCAGGGGCGCCACGGTGGCGACCGGCGCCAGTTGCAGCGCGCGCACGACCAGCCATTGGCCGAGCAGGTTGACGCAGCCATTGACGACCAGCAGCGCCGTCTCGGCGAGGCCGGGCGTCTTCCAGGCCGCGACCGCGAAGGGGGTGGAGAGCAGGCAGGCGACGGCCGCATGCCAGATCAGCATCGTCGTGGCGTCGACGCGCCCGCCGATCCGGCGGGTCGCGATCATCCCGATCGACCAGCACAACGTGCCGCCCAGCACGAGCAGCGCGTCCCAGCCGAGAGAGGCGTCGCCGCCGCCGGGGCGGATGACGACCAGCATGCCCGCGAAGCCGACGCCGATGGCGGTCCAGCGCCGCCACCCGACCTGCTCGCCCAGGATCATGGCGGACAGCGCGGTCACGATGAAGGGCCCGACGAAGGCGATCACGGTGACGGTCGCGAGCGGCATGCGGGCGAGCGAGGCGGCGATGAAGATCGTCGCGGCCAGAAAGGCGCAGCCGCGCAGGACCAGCAGCCCGCGTTCCGGCGCCGCGGTCAAATGGGCCGGCCGGCGCAGGATCGCCGGCGCCAGGAAAAGGACGAAGAGCGCGAACCGGCTCCAGACGACGATCATCAGCGGCACGCTGTCGAGCAGCCATTTCTGCAGCGCGTCGGTCAGCCCGAACACCGCCTGCGCGGCGATCATCATCATCACGCCGCGCGCCGGGTGGTCCCTGTGGGTCACTCGCTCTCCTCGCCGGACGGCCGGCGGCACGTCCTTGCGCCGCTGCGGCGCGCCCGCGATGATAGCGCAGCCTGACGGCGGGGAGGATTGCATGAACGGCAGGACGCGTATCTGGACCGACATCGATTTCGAGAAGCCGGGCAAGCAGGTCGGCTGGGTGAACCTGCCGCATTCGGTCACGCGCTCGGCCTACGGCATGATCGCCATCCCAATCGCCGTCATCCGCAACGGCACCGGACCGACCGCCTTCCTGATGGCCGGGAACCACGGCGACGAGTACGAGGGCCAGATCGCGCTGTGCAAGCTGATCCGTGCCATCGACCCGGCGCGCGTGCAGGGCCGCGTCGTCGTCATGCCGGCGGCGAACCTGCCGGCGGCCATGGCCGGGGCGCGCGTGTCGCCGATCGACGGCGGCAATCTGAACCGCTCCTTTCCGGGCGACCCCGAGCGAGGGGTCACCCAGGAGATCGCGCATTACATCGACAGCGCGATCTTCCCGATGGCTGATCTCTTCGCCGACCTGCATTCGGGAGGCTCGTCGCTGGCCTATATCCCGTTCGGCAGCACCAACGAAGGGCCGGACGCCGAACTCAACCGTCGATCGCTCGCGGCGCTGACCGCCTTCGGGACCGAGTATTCGGTGGTCTGGAAGCATGCCGACCCGCGCTATTCGCCGGGCGCCGCGATCAAGCGCGGTCTGGTCCAGATCGCCGGCGAGTTCGGCGGCGGCGGCAGCGTGAACCGCCGGATGCTGCGCAACGTCGAGGACGGGCTTTGGCGGCTGCTCAAGCATGCGGGGATCTGGGACGGGCCGACCGTGCCCGCGCCGCCGACGCGCTACATGAACGTGCCCGGGGTCCACTACCACGTCCATGCGCCGTCGCCGGGCTTGTTCGAGCCGGCCACGGATCTTGGGGACTGGGTCAAGGCCGGGGATCTGTGCGGCCACGTCCATTTCGTCGACGATCCCGGCCGCGCGCCGGTGCCATGCTTCTTCCGGCATGACGGTCTCGTGATCTGCCAGCGCCATCCGGCGCGCGTCGAACGCGGCGACTGCGTCGCCCACCTGGCCGTCGATGGCGTCTGACCTCGCCTGGCTCGGCGCCCGCGAGATGCTCGCGGGCCTGACGCGCCGCCGCTTCACGGCCAAGGCGCTGACCGATTCCTGTCTCGGCGAGATCGCCGCGCGCGACGGGGCCATCCGCGCCTTCGTGCGCCTCGCCCCCGACGCACGCCGCGTCGCGGCGGCGAGCGACCGGCGCCGTGCGCGCCGGCCGCTGGAAGGACTGCCTGTCGGGGTCAAGGACCTGATCGACACCGCGGGGCTCGGCACCGAATACGGCGCCAGGGTGTTCGCCGGCCATGTTCCGGTCCACGACGC
>JBIKLI010000072.1:0-14992 GCA_044359885.1 Alphaproteobacteria bacterium
ATCGGTTTCGATACGCTTGCTATTCTGAAGACGTGGTCGGGCGTGAGTAGCGTTCGTCGATCGGCACCGGTGTGGCCAAAGGCTCTGCGGTATATCAGCGTACCTCCCCGGGAAAAGGCGACGGACAGGCCGGGGGCGCCGAATTGTCGGATGAACTCTGCGGCGAGCGCCGCGATCCTGGCATTTTCCGGTTGGGTCGGGTCGGGAACCTTCGGTGCAGGCTTGCGCAGGGGCGGCCTCAGGCGTTCCCCGACCGGCGGTTTGATCGATGCTTCCGGCTTCGGGATGACGGGCCGAAGTCCGGGCATCACCGGCGTTCCGATGGGAAGGATGGGGCCCTGCGGGGCCGGTATTCTTGACTTCATGGCTCATCCGCGTTGCCTGTGAACTGAGATCGCGTCCCCGTGCTATCCCGTTCACAGTCCGGGTATCGAAATTACCTTACGCAGGTGAGTTCCTATTGCAAGCGCAGGCGAAACTGTTCCCTCGCCGGGCCGTTCGGACCTAGGCTCGGCGTCATGAATGTTCTCTCCACGCCGGGCGGCGCGTCTTGCCCGGCCCGTCTCGTCCTGAATGCGCGGGTCGACCGGGCGTCAACCTATCCGGCCACGCTGCGCGCGATCCTGTCGCTTGCGGCAGAGGCCGCGGCGCGGCGCGAGATCGCCTCCTGGCCAGGCTACGCGCCGACGCCGCTGCGCAAGCTTCCGGGGCTTGCACGCGAGTTCGGCCTTGGCGACGTCGCGTTCAAGGAGGAGCAGCATCGTTTCGGCCTGCGCAGCTTCAAGGCGCTGGGCGGAGCCTATGCGGTGAAGAAGCTCGCGGCTGCACCGGAGGGACCGCCTGCCGCCGTGTGCTGCGCCACCGACGGCAATCACGGGCGCTCGGTCGCCTGGGGCGCGCGCGCGGCCGGCCTGCGCTGCGTGATCTACATCCACGAGGGGGTCAGCGAAGGCCGTGCCGCGGCGATCCGCGACTTCGGCGCCGAGATCCGGCGCGTCCCCGGCAACTACGACGATTCCGTCCGCATCGCGGCAGCCGACGCGGCGCGCGAGGGCTGGACGGTGGTCTCCGACACGTCCTGGGAGGGCTACCAGGACATCCCGCGCGACGTGATGCAAGGCTATGGCGTGATGGTCGGCGAAGCGATCGCGCAGGGCGGCGGCGCGGCCAGCCTGCCGACCCATGTCTTCGTGCAAGGCGGCGTCGGCGGGATCGCGGCGGCGACGGTGGCGCATCTCTGGGAGCGTTTCGGCGCCGCGCGCCCGCGCGTGGTCGTGGTCGAGCCGGACAAGGCCGATTGCCTGACGCGCTCGGCAGAGGCGGGGCGGGTCGTGCATCTGACGGGTGAGCTCGGCACCATCATGGCGATGCTGTCCTGCGGCGAGCCCTCGTCGCTCGCCTGGGCGGTGCTCGATGCTGGCGCCGATGCCTTCATGGCGATCGGCGACGCCGCGATCGTGCCGGCGATGCGGCGGCTTGCGGCCGCCGGCGTGGTGGGGGGCGAATCGGGCGTGGCCGGTCTTGCGGCGCTTGGCATCGCGGCGCTGGATCCGGCGATGCGCGCGGCGCTGGCGCTGGGCGCCGACGCGCGCGTTCTGCTTTTCGGCACCGAAGGCGCGACCGACCCCACGCTCTACGCGACGCTCGTCGGCGAAAGCGCCGAGAGCGTGATGGCGAGGGCGACGGCATGAGCAGGATCCTGACCGTCGGCGCCGCGCAGCTCGGGCCGATCCAGCGCGCCGACAGCCGCACCCGCGTGGTGGCGCGCATGATCGAGCTGCTGCGCCAGGCGAAGTCCCATGGCTGCGATGTCGTCGCCTTTCCCGAGCTGGCGCTGACCACGTTCTTTCCGCGCTGGTTCATGGCGGACCAGGCGGAGATCGATTCATTCTTCGAACGCGAGATGCCCGGGCCCGAGACGCGCGCGCTGTTCGAAGCCGCCGCCGAGGCGCGCATCGGCTTCCAGCTGGGCTTCGCCGAGCTGGTCGTCCAGGACGGCCGCACGCGGCGCTTCAACAGCGCCCTCCTCGTCGACAAGGACGGGGGCATCGCCGGGCGGTACCGGAAGATCCATCTTCCCGGGCATGCCGAACACGAGCCCTGGCGCGCCTTCCAGCATCTGGAGAAGCGCTATTTCGAGGTCGGCGACCTGGGCTGGGGGGTGTGGCGCACGATGGGCGCCAACATGGGCATGGCGATCTGCAACGACCGGCGCTGGCCGGAGACCTATCGCGTCATGGGGCTGCAGGACGTGGAGATGGTCTTCATCGGCTACAACACGCCGCGCCACAACCCGCCGGCCCCCGACCACGACCGGCTCGGCGAGTTCCACAACCAGCTCGTGATGCAGGCCGGCGCCTACCAGAACGCCACCTGGGTCGTCGGGGTCGCCAAGTGCGGCGTCGAGGAGGGATGCGAGATGATCGGCAATTCCTCGATCGTCGCGCCGACCGGACAGGTCGTGGCGCAGGCGCTGACCCAGGACGACGAGCTCGTCGTGGCGCGATGCGACCTGGACATCGGGCTCAGCTACAAGCGCTCGACCTTCGATTTCGCGCGCCACCGCCAGCCGCAGGCCTACCGCATGATCGTCGAGCGCAAGGGCGCCGAGCCGCCGGGCAGCCCATGATCCGCCTCGACTCCGACAGCGACGATCCCTCGCCGGCCGAGTACGCCGCACGGCTGGCGGCGGCGGCGCAGCTGGCCGGCACGGTCGCCGACCGGTATGGCGAGGGCGACGTGGTCCGCGCGGCGGAGGCCGCGATCGCCCGGCTCCTGGGAAAGGAGCGTGCGGTGCTCTTCGCCACCGGCACGCTCGCCAACATGCTGGCGCTCGACCGGCTCTGCCCGCGCTTCGCTCGGCGCGCGCTGGTGCATCCCGACAGCCATGTGCTCGCCGACACCGGCGATGGCGCAGCCTCGGTCATGGGGCTGACATTGGTCGCGGTCGAACCGGCGGGCGCGGGTTTCACCGCCGAAGCCACGCGCGAAGCCATCGCGGCGTCGCGTGCCGGCCGGGTCAGACAGGGCGTCGGCGCCGTGGTGATCGAGACGCCGGTGCGGCGGCGCTTCAACGAGATCTTCCCTGCCGCGATGATGGATGGCGTGGTCGCGGCCGCGCGCGACGCGGGCGTGGCCACGCATCTGGACGGGGCACGGCTGCCGATCGCGGCGCAATCCGCCGGCCGCTCCGTGGCCGCGTTCTGCGCGCCCTTCGACAGCGTCTATCTGTCGCTGTGGAAGATGCTGGGCCTGCCCTGGGGCGCCGCGCTGGCGGGCAGCGCCACGACGCTGGCCGACATCGAGCACGATCGCCGCCGCCATGGCGGGGCGATGCCGCAGCTCTGGCCGCTGGCGGCCATGACGCTGCTGCGCCTGGAGGCGGCATTCGCGCAATGGCCGGAGATCTTCGCGCGGCTGGATCGGTTCCGCGCGGCGATGGCGGGCGATGCGCGCTTCGTCCTGTCGGCGATCGGCGTCGCGCCGACCAACACGCTGTGGCTGGAGGCGCCCGGCGCCGATCCGGTCGCGCTGCGCGCCGCCGCCCGGAACGCCGGCCTGGCGCTGCCCGAGCCGCATGGCCGCGTCTTCGCCGTCCGCGCCAATGCCAGCTGGCTCGCTGCCGCGCCGGAGGACATCGCCGCACGGCTGCGCGCGGCGCTGGCGTAAGGCGAACCCTCTCCAGCGCAGAAATCCCTTCCCACCATCCTTCCTTCAGGCAGGTTCCGACGGGGAATTTCTGCGCGGGAGAGAGGTTTCACCCACCCGCTTCCTGCAGCATGGCGTGCAGCAGGACGTTGGCGCCGGCCTCGATGTCGGCGGGCTTGGCGTCCTCGATCTCGTTGTGGCTGATGCCGCCGATGCAGGGAACGAAGATCATCGCCGACGGGGCGACCTTGGCGATGTAGACGGCGTCGTGGCCGGCGCCGGAAACGATGTCGCGGTGGCTGTAGCCATGCCGCGTGGCGCCCGCGCGCACCGCCTCGACCAGACGCGGTTCGAAGCCGGTCGGCGGTGCATACCAGAAATCGACGATCGCAAGATCAAGCCCGTCCTCGGCGGCGATCGCCGCGCAGCCGGTCTTGAGCGCCGCGTCCATGGCCGAAAGCACCGTGTCGTCGGGATGGCGGAAGTCGACCGTGAAGAAGACCTCGCCGGGGATCGTGTTGCGTGAGTTGGGCTTCGACAGGACCACGCCGACCGTGGCGCAGGCATAGGGCGGGTGCTCGCGTCCGATTCGGTTGACGAGGTCGATCATGCGTGCAGCACCGACCAGCGCGTCGCGACGGCGCGACATCGGCGTCGGTCCGGCGTGCGCCTCCTGCCCCCTGACCGTGACCTCGTACCAGCGCTGGCCCTGCGAGCCGGTCACGACGCCGATCGTATGGCCTTCGGCCTCCAGGATCGGACCCTGTTCGATATGAGCCTCGAAATAGGCGCCGATCGCGCGGCGCCCGGGCTCGTCGGGCCCGGCGAAGCCGATCCGCGCGAGCTCGTCGCCGAAGCGCCGGCCTTCCGCGTCGCGCTTGTCCAGAACCCCCGCGAGCGGAAAGACCCCGGCATGGACGCCCGATCCCATCATCGCGGGCGAGAAGCGCGAGCCCTCCTCGTTCGTCCAGACCGCGATCTCGATCGCCGCCTCGGTCTCGATGCCGTTGTCGTCGAGGGTGCGGACGACCTCGAGGCCGGCAAGCACGCCGAAGATGCCGTCGAACCGCCCCCCGGTCGGCTGCGTGTCGAGGTGACTGCCCGTCATCACCGCTGGCCGCCCGGGATCGCGGCCAGGACGGCGCGCGAAGATGTTGCCGGCCTTGTCAATGGAGATCGTGCAACCCGCGGCCCTGCACCAGGAAATGAAGAGCTCGCGGCCGACGCGGTCGAGATCGGTAAGCGCAAGGCGGCAGACCCCGCCTTTGGGCGTGGCGCCGATCCGCGCCATTTCCATCAGACTGTTCCAGAGTCGGCGGCCGTCGACAGTCAGGTTGCGCATCGCAGACTTTTGTCCTCACTTCATCGCCGCGTCGAAACGGCGGCTGACTTCGGACCAGTTTACGACGTTCCACCAGCTGGTGACATACTCGGCGCGCCGGTTCTGATATTTGAGGTAATAGGCGTGCTCCCAGACGTCGAGGCCGAGCACAGGCGTGCCGCGCTCGATCCCGGCCGCATCCATCAGCGGGTTGTCCTGGTTGGCGGTCGAGGTGATCGCCAGCTTGCGCTGCGGCGTCACGATAAGCCACGCCCAGCCCGAGCCGAAGCGTCCGATCGCCGCCTGGTCGAAGCGCTTCTTCATCTCGTCCATCGATCCGAACGCGGCGTCGATCGCGGCGGACAGGGCCGGCGAGGCAGAACCGGCTGAATTGGCCGGCGCCATGATCTTCCAAAACAGGTCGTGGTTGTAATGGCCCCCGAGCGCGTTTCGCGTCGGCACGGAATGTCTGGAGATCTCCGCCAGGACCGCCTCGACCGCATCGGGCTTCAGCGCGGGATTGTCCCGGGCCTGGGCGTTGAGCGCGGCGATGAAGGCCTGATGGTGCCGGCCGTGATGGATCTCCATCGTCATCGTGTCGATATGCGGTTCGAGCGCGCTGGCGGCGTAGGGCAGCGGCGGAAGCGTGAATTGGGCACGTACCTCGACGGATACGGTGACGGCGGCCAGCACCGTCGCGACGACGAGCGCGCGCAACTTGGAAATCATGACGTCCTCCCTGGGGTTCCGGCCGAGACGGCCGTGCCCTGCCGGAACAACTATGGCGGCCGGCCGCCGGGACAATGCGCGACGCGCTTGATCCCGCTGGCGCAGGCGCCTAGATCGCCTGTCCGGACCCGAAAGGATCGATCCATGCGCGACGAGACCAGCCCCCAGGCCTGGCACGGCACCACCATCCTGTCCGTTCGGCGTGGCGACCAAGTCGTGATCGCCGGCGATGGCCAGGTCAGCCTGGGTCCCACCGTCATCAAGTCGAACGCGCGCAAGGTTCGGCGGCTGGGCGAGGGGGCAATCCTGGCCGGGTTCGCCGGCGCGACTGCCGATGCCTTCACGCTGTTCGAGCGGCTGGAGGCGAAGCTCGAGAAGCATCCGGGACAGCTCGCCCGGGCCTGCGTCGAGCTGGCCAAGGACTGGCGCACGGACCGGTATCTGCGGCGGCTGGAAGCGATGATGGCGGTCGCCGACCGCAGCGTGTCGCTGGTCCTGACCGGAACCGGCGACGTGCTGGAGCCCGAGGACGGGCTGATCGGAATCGGCTCCGGCGGCAGCTATGCGCTGGCCGCGGCGCGCGCCCTGACGACCGTCGACGGGCTGTCGGCACGCGAGATCGCGACCCGTTCGATGCGCATCGCCGCCGAGATCTGCGTCTATACCAACGCGAACCTGACGATCGAGACGCTGGACTGACGGCCGGGAATCCCGGCCAAGTGCTTGATCGGGCGCGACGCGGGGCCTACATGCGTCGGGCGCCCACGACCCGACCCCGCACCCCCAGGACCAGGCGATGACCAGCTTCTCCCCGCGCGAGATCGTCTCCGAGCTCGATCGCTTCATCGTCGGCCAGGCGGCGGCCAAGCGGGCCGTCGCGATCGCGCTGCGCAACCGCTGGCGGCGGCTGCAGCTGCCGCCCGAGCTGCGCGAGGAGGTCCTGCCCAAGAACATCCTGATGATCGGGCCGACCGGCTGCGGCAAGACCGAGATCGCGCGCCGGCTGGCGAGGCTCGCGCAGGCGCCCTTCCTGAAGGTCGAGGCGACGAAGTTCACCGAGGTCGGCTATGTCGGTCGCGACGTCGATTCGATCGCCCGCGACCTGCTCGAGGTCGCTATCGCCATGACCCGCGAGCGGCTGCGCAAGGAAGTCCAGGCGCGCGCCGAGCTTGCCGCCGAGGAGCGCGTGCTCGACGCGCTGGTCGGCGAGAACGCCTCGGCCGAGACGCGCGCGAAGTTCCGCAAGATGCTGCGCGACGGCGCGCTCGACGGGCGGGAAATCGAGATCCAGGTCCAGGACGGTGTCGGCATGCAGATGCCGACGATGGATGTCCCGGGCATGCCCGGCGCCCAGATGGGCATGCTCAACCTGGGCGAGATGCTGGGCAAGGCGCTCGGCGGCCGCGCGCGCCCGCGCAAGACCACGGTGCGTGAAAGCTACGAGATCCTGATCGCGGAGGAATCCGACAAGTTGCTCGACCAGGATCGCGTCCTGCGCGAGGCGAAGGGCGCCACGGAACAGAACGGCATCGTCTTCATCGACGAGATCGACAAGATCAGCGCCCGCGAGGGGCGTGCCGGGGCCGATGTCAGCCGCGAGGGCGTCCAGCGCGACCTGCTGCCGCTGATCGAGGGCACGACGGTCGCCACCAAGCATGGGCCGGTGAAGACCGACCATGTGCTGTTCATCGCCTCGGGCGCGTTCCATGTCGCCAAGCCTTCGGATCTGCTGCCAGAGCTGCAGGGACGGCTGCCGATCCGGGTGGAGCTCAAGGGACTGGAGCGCGAGGATTTCGTGCGCATCCTGACGGAGACGGAGAACAGCCTGCCGCGCCAGTATCAGGCGCTGCTGAAGACCGAGGACGTGACGCTGGACTTCGCCGAGGACGGGATCGCCGAGATCGCGGCGCTCGCCGCCGAGGTCAATCGCAGCGTCGAGAACATCGGTGCGCGGCGACTGCACACGATCCTGGAGCGTCTGCTCGAGGAGATCAGCTTCACGGCGACCGACCAGCCGGGCACCAGCCTGCGCATCGACGCCGCCTATGTCCGCGCCAAGGTCGGCGATCTCGCCCGGAACGCCGATCTCAGCAAGTTCATCCTCTGACGGCCGACACGCGCCCCATCCCCCGACTGGAGGACAGGATGATCGCCGCCTTCTTCCACGCCTTCGCCACCACGCGTCTGGTCGACGACGCGGGCGTCGATCGTGCCCAGCGCCGGCTGGACGCCCTCTCGCGGACGATGGACAGCGCCTTCGCGATCCCCGGAACGACGCTGCGCTTCGGCGCCGACGCCCTGCTGAACCTGATCCCGGGCCTGGGCTTCGTCCTGTCCAAGGCAATCGCCGTCTATCTCGTCTGGGAGGCCCGTCGGCTGGGGGCGCCGGCGCCGGTTCTGGCGCGGATGCTGGGCAATCTCGGCGTCGACGCGGTGTTCAGCGCCATCCCCGTCGTCGGGTGGGTCGCGGACGGGTTCTACCGTGCGAACGATCGCAACATGGAGTTGCTGCGCGCCCATCTGGTGCGCGACGTCGCGACGCGCCGAGGCCCCGTCATCGAGCCGGCGGCGTGACGCCGGCGGCGAGCGACATCAGGACCGCCCGGCTGCAGGCACCATAGGTGTCGCCGACGAAGCGGTGCGTGCCGATGAAGTGCAGGAAGAGCGCGCGCCGCGGATCGACCTGCGGGTCGAAGCAGGCATATTCGGGATAGGGCAACACCACCGCGCCCGGCGAATTGGCGATCGCGAAGTTGGAGGCGACCTGCTCCGTGCCCCATTCATGCCAGCGCCGCCCGAGAACGGCCTCCATGCGCCGCGAGAACATGTCGAGCCGCGCGCGCGCGAAGCCGCCGCGCGCGAAGCCGGCAAAACCCGACGAGCCCCGGATATAGTTCAGCTCGCCTGCATCGGGCAGCGCCGCCAGGACCCGTTCGGCCGCATACTGGACATGCGTCCCGAGGGGCGGCGCGTGGCCCGCCGCCTCGGTCAGCCGGACCGGCGCACGCCCCAGTCTGGTGCCGAGCGCGAAGGGCCGGTTGGCGGCGACGCAGTCGCGCACCGTCTGGAGGCCGTCGAGCGCGAGCGTGTCGGCATCGAGCTGGATGACGTAGCTGGCCGCGGCGCGGTCGAGGATATGGCACAGCCGCTCCCACGTGCCGCCGCGCGGGCATGGGCCGGTCTCGACGGCGGCGATCGGCATGCAGTGGCTGCCGGGCAGATGGCGCGCCAGCGCCGCGCGATCCCGGTCCTGCAGGCTGCCGTCGTCGAGTTGGATGACCTGGGCCGGACCGAGCGCTCGGAGAGCCGACTTCGCGGCGACCAGATACATGAGCAGATCCCGCCGACCGAGCTGCGTGACCAGTGCCAGCCCGGATCCGCGATCGCCGGCCGCCACCGGCGCGGTGGACCAGATCTGCCGGCATGTCCAGGCGTGGCGCGCACGCCGCACGCGGTCGCGAAGGGAATCGAGCATCGGATGCTTCCTCGTCGATCGGCCGAACGACTTCAGCCGACGCCACCCCGGCGCGCCAAGCGGGCATTCGGTCGCTGCGGCAGGACGTTGCGGCGCCGGCGCGGCCGGCGCCTGCGTTTCGCGCTTCGCCGGGCCGCAAGCCCGGCTTCGGTCACAGGGCGTCGAGCGCGTCGGCGAGCCCGGCATCCTCGACCCGGCCGACGACGCGGTCGGCCGCGGCGCGCACATGGTCGGGCGCGTTGCCCATGGCGATCCCGAGCCCGGCGGCGCGGATGAGTTCGAGGTCGTTGTCGCCGTCGCCCGCCATCGCCACGCGCGACAACCCGTCGAGCCCGTAATGCGCCGCGAGGCTTCGCGCCGCGGCCAGTTTCGAAACGCCGCGCGCCGTGACCGACGCGAAGACCAGCCCGGGCATCGTCGGCGCGCCGGCCTCGTGCAGATCGACGCCCGGCATCGCGAGGGTCGCCGCCCGGGCCCGGGCCCATGCCTCGCCCTGACGGGCGACGAACTGCACGCGCACCGGCGTTCCCGGCGGGCAGGTCAGATCGATCGTCTCGACCGTCCGGCGCAGCATGCGCGCGTGCTGGACGATGTCCGGCGTCTGGCGCCGAACGTAGTATCCGCCCTCGGCGGTGTAGAGCTCGAGTTCGAGATCCTCGGTGACGGCGACGTCCAGGACCTGGGCACAGAGGTCCGGCGACAACCCCGCGGCGCCATGCACGCCGCCGGCACCGCTGCGGATCACCGCGCCGGAATCGAAGATGTGCAATCCGTCGGGATCCAGCCGCCGGGCGTAGTCCAGCGCCGCGCCGACCCCCGAGCGGCCGGTGCAGATCGCCAGCCGCAAGCCGCGCGCGCGCGCGCGATCCGCTGCGTCCCAGACGCGCGGATGCACGCCACCCGCGCCGTGCAGCGTGCCGTCGACGTCGATGAGGACCAGGGCGATCATGGCGACCGACGCCTACCGCGTTGCCGGGGCCGGCGCATCCGAAATCTGACGCGCCAGGATCTCGCGCAGCCTTGCGTCGGTGCCGTTCAGTTCGGAGAGCCTGACGCCGGCCCGGAGACGTTCGATGTCGCGCTTCTCCTGCTCCTGTAGCGCGATGGCGCGCCGCGCCGCCGTCTCCACCTGATCGGGGCGCAGGACCAGAACGCCGTTGTCGTCGGCGAGGATCGCGTCGCCGGGCAGCACCGGCACCCCACCGCAGCTGACCGGTACGCAGAACTCGCCGTTCTGGAAGAGCCGCTTGGTCGTGACCACGGTCAGGCCGCGCGCCCAGACCGGCATGCCGAAGCCGCGCAGTTCGGCGATGTCGGTGACGACGCCATCGACGACGATGCCCCGGCAGCCAGCTTCGCGCGCCGCGAAGGCGGCGAAGCCGCCGAACACGGCATGGCGGTGGTCGCCGCCGCGATCGACGACCAGCACGTCGCCGGGGCGGATCTGGCCCAGCGCGTAATGCACCACCGCCGCATCGGCGCCGGCGACGCGCACGGTCACCGCCGTCCCGGCGACGCGCCGGTCTGGCACCAGGGCACGGATCGCCGGATCCATGATGCCGTAATCGAGGAAGTGGCCGATCGTGGCCGGCTCGGCCGCGGCCAGCAGGTCGATCAGCGCCGGGTCGATCTGCGGCGGCAGCGGGTTGAGGACGAACATCGCGCTTCCCTTTTGGCTTGCACGCATCGCAGCAGAGCGCGGCGGCGCTGGCAAGCGACGCATTGATTCAGATGCCGCCGATCCGGCGCAGGTGGCGCTTGAGCGACAGCAGCCGTGCATCGCGCGCGCGGAACAGCTCGTCCGGCGTGCGGCCGTCGTAGTCGAAGAAACCGGCGCCGCTCATCACCCCGGTGCGTCCCGCCTCGACGAGACGGTCGAGTGTGGCGCTGTGCGGCGCATCGGGGGCAAGCGTCACGGTCGCGTTGGCGAGCGCGCGGCGCACCAGATCGAGACCGGTGAAATCCGCCTTCTTCAGATGGCCCAGCAAGGGGATGCGCAGGGCAAGCCCGTGGATCACCGCGTCGTCGATGTCCTGCGCGCCGGCATAGCCCTGGTCGAGCAGGAAGAAGACCTCGCGGGTCAACGCCGCCTGCAACCTGTTGGCGACGTAGCCGGGGATGAACCGGCGCAGAACGACCGGTGTCTTTCCCCAGCCGGCGTAGAGAGCGCGCAGCGTCTCGATCGCGGCGGGATCCGTCTCGGCGCCCCCGACGAGATCGACGAGGTCGATCAGGTAGGGCGGGGTATACCAATGCGCGATCAGGCTGGTTCGCGCGCGTGCCGGCGGCACCATCGGGAAGATGTCGAGATAGCTCGTGTTGCTGGCGATCAGCGCGTGCGGCGGCGCCAGCGCATCGATCCCGGCGAACAGGCGCCGCTTGACCTCCGGATCCTCGACCACCGCCTCGACGACGAGGTCGCAGCCGGACAGCGCGGCGGCGAGTTCGCCGGTCACGGCGATGCGCGTGCGCGCCGCGGCGGCGGCGGCCGGCTCGACTTCGCCGCCCTCGACCAGCGTCGCCAGCGCCGCGTCGATCAGGGCCGGCGCCTTGTCGCGCGCCGCCGCCGATACATCCTGCAGAGCCACCCGGCAGCCGCCCAGCGCATGCACCAGCGCCAGGGCGTGACCCATGATCCCGGCGCCGAGCACCGCGACATTTCCGATCCCGCTCGTCATCCCGTCCCCCTTTCGCGGCGCCGCGGACGCGCGCGGCGCGGCGCAGCCGGCGCCGGCCCGCGCGCGCCGATGGCGGCGATCATCCCGCCGATCGTCTCGTCGTCCAGCCGCGCGATCGTCGCCGCCAGCAGATTCGCCAGTTCGGTGGCGCGTGGCGACAGGCCGGACGTGTCGACGACGACCCGCGGATCGGAGAGCGCCGCAAGCCGATGCATCTCTTCGTAGTCGTCCCAGATCAGATGGAAATACTCGCAGATCTGCACGACCAGGGCCGGGGTCGGCCGGCCGCGATGTCCGTGCTCCAGCGCCGAGAGATAGGCGGGCGACAGCTGCAGGTCCGCCGCCATGCGCTTGAGCGCGATCGCGCGCGACCGGCGCAGCGTACGCAGCCTGGCTCCGAACGGCGTCATGCGTCCGTTTCCCGGCGCACGCGGCGCAGATAGACATACCAGGCGCCCTCGCCGCCGTGGCGCGCATGCGCGTGCTCCACCCTGAGGATCCGTCCGGCATGCGGTCCCGACTGGATCCAGCGCGGCAGCATCCGTCGCAGAACGCCGTCGCCGCCGCTGCCCTTGCCGGTGATGGCCAGGACCAGCCGGGCGCCCCGGCGGACGGCACGGTCGATGAAGTCGTCGAGCGCCGCATGGGCCTCGGCCTGCGTCATGCCGTGCAGATCGAGACGCGCCGCGGGCGTGATGTCGCCGCGCTTGAGACGCGCCAGGGTCCTGCGGTCGAGCCCGGCGTTGCCGCGCGCGGCCGGCGCGGCCACGCGCGTTTCCGCGATGGCCGGCACCGGCGGCGCGGGCATCGCGGCGACCGGGGCCGGCGGGGTTTCGGGACCAGGCGGTGGCACAGGTGGCGGGTTGCGTCGCCGCCGCTTGCGTGCGGGCGACAGCGGCTTTACGTCGGCCGTCGCGCGTGCCCAGAGCGACGCGTCCGCCGCCGCCGGGCGGCGGCGCGCATCACGCGACGCGGTCATCCTCGACGACGATCAGATGCAGCCGTCGCGGGCCATGCGCGCCCATTTCGATCTTCTGCTCGATGTCGCCGGTGCGCGAAGGTCCGGTGACCAGATTGATCGTGCGCGGCATCGAAGAGGCGGCGAGCGGACCGTCGCGCGTCGCGCGCAGCCTGTCCCACGCGTCCTCCAGCGGACCGACGACGCGCGAGGCCGGCAGCACGACGACATGGGTGTCCGGCAGGAAATTCATCGTCGCGGGGGAGTCGGGGCCCGAGGCGATCATCAGCGTCGCGGTCTCGGCGACCGCCGCGAAGGCGGAGGTGACGCCGACCCCCTCGGCGCCGGAAGGACGGCCGCGGGCGATGCGCAGCATCGGGGTCGCCGACCAGGGAACGAGGTCCAAGGTCGGATCGGGACTCATCTCGATCTCGGCAGGCAGGTTCTGGCCCTTGAGATATCCGGCAAGCGCGGCCGGCACCTGATCGAGCGTCGCCACACGATCCACGCTGCAGGCGACCGCCTTCGCCTGGCGTTCGAAGAGGTCGAGCAGACCGGCGCGGTCGAGCCCCTGCGCGCGCGCCGGCACGGGGCCGCGCGGCCGCGCGGCCAGCCGCGTCTCGAGCGCCGCCGCCCGCTCCGGCGGCAGGATCTCGCGCTTGAGGGACTTGCGGATGCCGGCGAGGATCTGGGCGCGCGCGTCGCTCATGGCCGGGCCTTCGCGCGCTGCTTCTCCCACCACAATTCCTGGAAGGTCTTGCCCTGCGGCGCCGGAAACTCGCGCGTCGCGGTCCAGCCGCCGGCCAGCGGCAGGTTGAAGAAGCTGCCCTGCTTGCGCCCGAGCCATCCCAGGGCCGACATCGCCGTCGACGCCATGAAGTGATACAGCGCCGGCCGCTTGGCGAACCACGCCCAGACGCCGAGGCCGAAGCGCGCGACGCGCGGCGCGAGGCCGCGTTCCCATTCGCGGGCGCGATAATGCCGCATCATCTTCGGCAGCGGGATGCGCATCGGACAGACGCTCTCGCATTTGCCGCAGAAGGTGGAGGCGTTGGGCAACGGCTTGGCGTTCTCCACCCCGATCAGGCTGGGGGTCAGCACGGCGCCCATCGGACCTGGATAGACCCACCCGTAGGCGTGTCCGCCGACCGCGCCGTAGACCGGGCAGTGGTTCATGCACGCCCCGCAGCGGATGCAGCGCAGGATGTCCTGGAACTCGGTGCCGAGCAGGGCGGACCGGCCGTTGTCCAGCAGCACGACATGGTATTCGCCGGGACCGTCGAGGTCGTCCGCGCGCCGCGGTCCGGTCGAGAACGTCGTGTAGACCGACATTTCCTGGCCCGTGGCCGACCGGCCGAGGACGCGCAGGATGGTCGAGGCGTCCTCCAGCGTCGGGACGATCTTCTCCAGGCTGGCAAGAACGACATGCGCCTTGGGCAGGAGCTGCGTCAGATCGCCGTTGCCTTCGTTGGTGACGATGACGCTGGAGCCGGTTTCGGCGATCAGGAAATTGGCGCCGGTGATGCCGACATCGGCCTCGAAATAGCGCTGGCGCAGGATGCCGCGCGCTTCCGCGACGAGGGTCTGCGGTTCGGTCAGGTCGCGCCTGGCGTCGAGATGGGTGTGCGCGCGGCGGAAATCCGCCTCGATCGCCGCCTTGGTGAGATGCACCGCCGGCGCGATGATGTGCGAGGGGGCCTCGTTGCGCAGCTGGATGATGTACTCGCCGAGATCGGTCTCGACCGGCGCGATGCCGTGGCTTTCGAGATGGGCGTTGAGGCCGATCTCCTCGGCGATCATCGACTTGCCCTTGGTGACGCTGCGCGCGCCCAGGCGCTGGCAGATGCCCAGCACGATGGCGCGTGCCTCCTCGGGCGTGCGTGCCCAGTGGACATGCCCGCCGGCCTCGGTGACCCGCCGCTCGAAGCGCTCCAGGTACCAGTCGATGTTCTCGAGCACATGGTTCTTGATGTCGCGCGCCTGGTCGCGCAACGCGTCGAACTCAGGCAGTTTCGCGACCGCCTCGGCGCGCTTGGTCGGGAACCCGACCTTCATCTTCGCCAGCGCCGACTGCAGCGTCGGGTTGGCGAGCCCGGCGTTGGCGTTGTCGCGGAACTGGTTGGCGGTGGCGTGGATCATCGCGCTTCTCCGATCGGCGGTGCGTCGGCGACCGTGCCCGCCAG
>JBIKLI010000365.1:0-4283 GCA_044359885.1 Alphaproteobacteria bacterium
TTCCGAACGGCGCGTGGTCCTGCGCGAGCTGGTGTCGAACGCAGCCGACGCCTGCGACCGGCTGCGCTACGAGGCCCTGCAGGCGCCTGGCCTGCTGGGCGAGGACACCGAGCTCGCGATCCAGCTCGCCGCCGACAAGGGCGCGCGCACGCTGACCATCTCCGACAACGGCATCGGCATGAGCCGCGACGAGCTGGTCGCCAATCTGGGCACGATCGCGCGCTCGGGCACCGCCGCCTTCGTCAAGGGGCTGGAGGGTTCGCAGAAGGACGGCGCGCCGTCGCTGATCGGCCAGTTCGGCGTCGGTTTCTACGCCGCCTTCATGGTGGCGTCGCGGGTCGAGGTGGTCTCGCGGCGGGCCGGTTCGGACGAAGCCTGGCGATGGACCAGCGACGGGCGCGGCGCGTTCCAGGTCGAGACCGCGCAGCGCGATGCGCGCGGCACGGACATCGTCCTGCATCTCAAGGACGATGCGCTGGAATTCGCCGAGGAGCAGACGCTGCGCGACATCGTGCGCGACTATGCCGACCATATCGCCGTGCCTGTGAAGCTGGCCGGCGCCAAGGGCGAGGACGCGGCGCTCAATCAGGCCTCGGCGCTGTGGACGCGCCCGCGCGGCGAGATCACCGAGCAGCAATACGCCGAGTTCTACCGCCATGTCGGGCATGGCTTCGATTCCCCCTGGGCCACCGTCCACTGGCGGGCCGAGGGCCGCATCGAATACACGGGGCTGCTGTTCCTGCCCGAGAGCGCGCCCTTCGACCTCTACAGCCCCGAGCGTCGCCACCAGGTGAAGCTCTATGTCCGGCGCGTCTTCATCACCGACAAGGCCGAGGAGCTTCTGCCGCGCTGGCTGCGCTTCGTCGCGGGCGTCGTCGATTCGGCCGATCTGCCGCTCAATGTCAGCCGCGAGATGCTGCAGAACAACCCGATCGTGCGGCTGATGCGCCAGGGGCTGGTCGGCAAGATCCTGTCGGAGCTCGAGAAGCGGGCCAAGGACGACGCGGCCGGCTACGAGACGTTCTGGAAGGCCTTCGGACCCGTGCTCAAGGAAGGCATCGTCCACGACGGCGAGCAGCGCAAGCGCCTCGTCCAGCTCGCCCGCTTCCGGTCGACCGCGGTCGACGGCTGGACCAGCCTCGCCGACTATGTCGGGCGGATGAAGGAGGGCCAGGAGCACATCTATTACGTCACCGGCGAGACGCCCGACGCCATGCGCCGCCTGCCGCAGCTGGAAGGCCATCTCAAGCGCGGCGTGGAAGTGCTGCTGCTCGCCGATCCGATCGACGAATTCTGGCTGGGTCACGTCGAGGATTTCGACGGACGCAAGCTGCGCTCGGTCACGCGCGGCGGCGACGACCTGTCGAAGATCAGGACACCCGACGCGCCCGCCGAGGAGACGCCCCCGGCCGGGGAATTCGATGGCCTCGTCGCGCTGCTGAAGCTGACGCTGGAGCAGGACGTCAAGGACGTGCGGCTGTCGCAGCGGCTGGAGGACAGCGCCGTCTGTCTGGTCGCGGACGAGAGCGGCTACGACATCCATCTCGAGCGGCTGCTGCGCCAGCACCGTCATCTCGACGCCGGCTCGAAGCGCATCCTGGAGATCAACCCGCGTCATCCGCTGATCAAGGCGCTGGCGCGCACCGCGACCGGCGCGGATGGCGGGGCCCGCATCGCCGACGCGGCGAAGCTCCTGGTCGACCAGGCCCGGCTTGCGGCCGGCGATCCAGTTCCCGACCTCGCGGCCTTCTCCCGCCGCCTGGAGGGGGCGATCGGCCGGATGCTGGGGTGAGCGCCGGGGCGCCGCCGGCCGGGGCCGGCGGTCTCCGCTGGCGCGCGATGACCGCCGGCGACCTCGGCGCGGTCGCGACCATCGCGCGCGAGGTGCACGCCGCCCATCCCGAACGCGACGATGTCTTCGCCGAGCGTCTGGCGCTGTTCGCCCCCGGGTGCCTCGTCCTGTCGCGGGCGGAGGCCGCGTTGGGCTATGCGATCGCGCATCCCTGGCTTCGCCGCGACCCGCCGGCGCTCGACACGCTTCTGGGCGCCTTGCCGGCGCGTCCCGACTGCCTCTATCTCCACGATGTCGCGCTGCGCCCGGTGGCCCGCGGGGCGGGTTGGGGCGCGGTCCTGGTGAAACGGCTGGTGCAGCTGGCCCGTCGCGAAGGGCTCGCGCGGCTGGCGCTGGTCGCCCTGTCCGGGACCGCGAGCTTCTGGCGCGCCCAGGGCTTCGTGCCGGCCAGTCCCCCGGCGCCGGCGGCGAAGCTGGCGGGCTATGGCGGGGGCGCGCTGGCGATGCAGCGCGCGATCAATCCGGCGCCGCGAGCCTGAGACCGCGCCGGCGCAGGGAGGCCCAGGCCTCCTCGGCGTCGTCGACCATCTCGAACAGGGAGACGTCGGCGGCCGCGATCATGCCCTGCTCCACGAGGAAGCCGAAATCGATCGCCCGCGACCAGTAGGCCCGGTCGAAGAGCACGACCGGCATCGCCGGCGCCTTGGCGGTCTGCTGCAGCGTCAGCAACTCGAACAGCTCGTCCATCGTCCCGAAGCCCCCGGGAAACACGACAAGCGCGTTGGCGCGCATCGCCAGATGCATCTTGCGCATGGCGAAGTAGTGGAAGCGGAAGGTCAGCGCCGGCGTCGAGTAGGCGTTCGGCCGCTGCTCGTGCGGCAACGTGATGTTGAAGCCGATGCTGGGCGCGCCGGCGTCGTGCGCGCCGCGGTTGGCGGCCTCCATGATCCCTGGCCCGCCGCCGGTGGCGATGACGTTGTCGCGCGGCCCGTGGTCGCGGCTGCGCGCGCCGCCGCGCTCCGATACCAGGCGCGCGAAGGCGCGGGCCGCCTGGTACCAGCGCGACTGGTCGGCGCGGCGCTCGGCCTCGGGTTCCTGGGGCGTGCCGCGCGCCGCGCGGCGTATCGCCTCGGCCTGTTCGGGCGAGGGGACGCGGGCGCTGCCGAAGACGACCACCGTGCTGCGTACGCCCCATTCGCGCAGCAGAAGCTCCGCCTTCGAATATTCGAGGGCGAAGCGGATCGCGCGCAGCTCGTCGCGCAGCAGGAAGGCGGTGTCCTCGACCGGCAGGAGATAGCTGGGGGAGGAGATCTGCGCGTCGCTCGACGCCATCGCAACGCTCCGGACTGGGGATCGGTCATATCCTCTCCCACAAACCGGTTTCCTCGTCGAGCCGCGCATGCTCGAGTCCGCGGCAGTCGCCGCGCGAGACGATGCCGATCACGCGGCCGGCCTCCATCACCGGCAGATGCCGGTAGCCGCCGTCGCGCATGCGCCGGAGCAGCTCGACCGCGGTGCAGCGCCCCTCGATCGTGTCGGGATCGCGGGTCATCACCGCCTCGAGCCGCGTCGCCGCCGGATCGAGCCCCTCGGCGAGGACGCGGCAGACGGCGTCGCGGCCGGTGAAGATCCCGGCGAGCCGTCCGTCGGCGCCGGCGACCAGGACCGCGCCGACGCGCCGCTCGCGCATCGCGCGGCATGCGTCCTTGACCGTCGCGGTCGGGGGCATGGCGAGGGGGCGTTGGTGCCGGACGATGTCGGCGGCGTCGCGCGTGGTCATGGGGCCTCCTGCGTGATCGGCATGAAGGGTGGCGCGTGGCGCATGGCCGCCGCATGCGCCATTTCGTCGCGCGGGCGCCGGGGATGCGCTAGCGTCCGACGCCGTGACTGCCACTCCCTCCCGCCGCGACCGGCCGCTGCTCGGCATCGGCCTGATCCTGCTGTTCGCGACCCTGGCGAGCCATCTCGACGCCACGTCGAAATGGTTCTCGCAGACCTATCCGGTGCTGCAGCTGATCTGGATCCGGTATGCCGCGCTGACCCTGGCGCTGCTGGCCGCAGCCCCGTTCCTGGGGTGGCGGCGGGTCACCGGCACCGGCGCGCCCGGGGTGCAGGTGCTGCGCGGTACCTTGCTGTGGCTGTCGGCGAGCAGCTTTCTCGCCGGGCTCAGCCTTCTGCCCTTCGCCACGACCAAGGTGATCGGCTCGACCGCGCCCCTGATCGTCGCCGCCATCGCCATCCCCCTGCTCGCCGAGCGCGTCGGCTGGCAGCGCTGGCTGGCGATCCTGACCGGCTTCGCGGGGCTGGTGGTGGTCGTGCGGCCGGACATCGGCAGCGTCGAATGGGCCATGCTCTTTCCGCTCGCCACTGCCTGCACCTACGCGTTCTACCAGGTGCTGACACGCCGCATCGCCAGCGTCGACGCGGCCCTGCCCAGCCTGTTCTACACGGCGCTGGTCGGATGGGTGCTGGCGTCCTTCGCCGTCCCCTT
>JBIKLI010000366.1:0-4267 GCA_044359885.1 Alphaproteobacteria bacterium
GCCCGGCGCGGGCCCCGCGACCAGAGCGGCGAGGCCGCCCGCGACGGTCACCTTTCCCCCCGCTCCAGCCAGGCGCGGTATTCCGCGCGGGTGGCCTCGTCGGGCGGATAGACGCCCTCGATGGCCGCGCCGCCTTCGACCTTGCGCCGCAGGAACGCCTCGAGGCGATCCTGCTCGGCTGCATCGCGCACGACCTCGGCCGCGATCTCCTGCGGCACGACGACCACGCCATCGGCGTCGCCCACGATCAGGTCGCCTGGAAACACCGCGACGCCGCCGCAGGCGACGGGCAGCTGCGCGTCGACCGCCATCATGCTCGCATAGCTGGGCGGGGCCGCGTTGCCGCGCGCGAAGATCGCGAGATCCATGCGCGCCAGCTCGCCCAGGTCGCGCATCGGTCCGTCGGAAACGATTCCGGCGACGCCGCGCACGATCAGCCGCGCGGCCAGGATGTCGCCGAACGAGCCGCTGACATCGAGGCCATGGGTGTCGACGACGATGACGCTGCCCGGCGGCGCATGCTCGACGGCGTGGCGATGGGGATTGTCCGGCCGCCCCATGCGCGCGGGCGTCGCCAGATCCTCGCGCATCGGGATGTAGCGCAACGTGTACGCGGGACCGCACAGCCGCCCTGCCCGCGAATTCAGGGGCGCGACATGCGCGATGGCGCGGGTGCGCAGGCCGCGCTTCACGAGCTGGGACGACAGGCTCGCCGTCGACGCCGCCGTCTGGACCGCCATGACTTACCTCCTGGCCGCACCGCGCCGGTGCGGCGTCGTCATCTGAGCACCCCCGCCTCGCGATAGAAGCGCGCGGCGCCGTCGTGGACCGGGATGCCGGCGCCGGCGAGCGCGCTCTCCATCCGTATCTGCCGCCCCTTGGGATGACCGGTGTCGAGCAGCTTGCGCGTGTTGTCGTTCCACAGCGACCTGACCACGGCATAGGCGAGGTCGTCCGGCAGCCTGCTGCTGGCGACGAACTGGGCGCCGACGGCGACCGTCGCCGTCTCCACCGATCCGGCATAGGCGCCGGCGGGAATGACGTCGCGCGCGAAGAACTCGTGCCGCTGCATCAGTCGTTCGGCCGGCTGACCGTCGATCGGCACCAGATCGACCCCGCCGAGGCTTTCGGACAGTTCCGAGATCGCGCCGACGGGCCAGCCGGCGACGACGAAAAAGGCGTCGAGCGCCCCGTCGCGCATGCGATCGGCGGCCGGCCCCATCTTCAGGTACTCCGCCTGCAGGTCCGCCTCGGTCAGATCATGCGCCTCGAGCACGAAGCGCGCGTCGATCAGCGTGCCGGAGCCTGGCTCGTCGAGCGAGACACGCCGGCCACGCAGGTCGCCGACAGAACGGATCCCGGAATCGCGCCGCACCACGATCTGCACGCTCTCGGGATAGAGATTGGCCAGCAGGCGCAGATCTTCGAGGCGCGGTCGCCCGGCGAACAGGCCGGTGCCGCTCCAGGCCCAGTAAGCGACGTTCGCCTGGGTCAGCCCGGCCTCGATCTGGCCGGCGCCGATCGCGTTGACGTTGGCGAGGGCGCCGTGCGACGCGACCGCGCTCGCGACAAGGCCGCGGATCCCGGCGCCGCTGGCTTCGGAGATCGCGCTGGCGACGATGCCGCCGATCGGAAAATACGTGCCGCCGACGCCGCCGGTCCCGATGCGGAAGAATTGCTGCTGTGCGGGCGAGACACCACTGGCGGCCAGCGCGCCCAACAAGACGGCGGATCCCAGGACGCGGCGTCGCTTCACTTCGGTCCTCCCGTCTTGGCGGGCGCAGCCCGGCGCCCGCGCGCCGGACTCGCCCGGCGGCGTCAGATCATCGGGCGGCATCGGCGGGCGATCAACATGCAAGTCCTGCATGACACGATCACCCCGCGAGGATCGCAAGGGTGACCGGCACGGTCGCCGCCGCGGCGAGCGTCGACAGGAAGATGGCGCCGGCCGCGATCTCCGTCCCCGTGCCGCTGCGCCGCGCCAGGACATGGACATTGGTTCCGGTCGGCAGCGCCGCCGCCAGCGTCGCCACGGCCACCGTGAGCGGGTCGAGACCGAAGAGCAGCGCCGAGCTGGCCCAGACGGCGAGCGGCAGGGCCACGAGCTTGACGCCGGCGATCGCGGCGCAGGGGGCCGCGACGGCCCCCAGCCGCAATCCCGCCAGGGAGACCCCGACCGCGATCAGCGCCAGGGGCGTCGTGGCCGCGCCAAGCAGGGCAAGCGTGGCGTCGATGGCGCGGGGCAGCGGCGATCCAAGGCTCGCCCAGGCGGCACCCGCCGCGATCGACAGGACGATCGGATTGGCGGCGGCGCCGCGCAGCGCCCGCCAGGCGGCGTCCCCGCCGCGGCGGCCATCGCCGGCACCGGCCAGCAGGCTGGTCAGGGTGAAGAGCAGCGCCGAATGGACCGAGACGATCAGCACCAGGACCCGCAGGCCCGGCGGCCCGTGAAGGCTGCCGACCAGCGGCACGCCCAGCAGCACGGTGTTGCCGAAGACGCCCCCCATCGCGCCGACGGCCGCCACTCCCAGGCCCTGTCCCGAGCAGCGCAGCGCTGCCCAGACCCAGGCGGCGTAGAGGCCGAGGCAGGGAAGGAAATACGCTGCCATGAGCCGCAGGTCGTCGAGCGCCGGTGCGGCCCCCGCCATCGCCCGGAACAGCAGGGCGGGCGTCGCGACGTGGAACACGACCGCCGACAGGCCGGCCTCGCCGGCCGCCGACAGGATCGCCGTGCGCGCCAGCACGAACCCGACCGCGATCGTCGCGATCAGCGGCGCCAGCGTCTCTAGCAGCGCGACCATGTCGTCGACCACGGGCGCGCGCGGAGGCCGCGGGTCCCGACGGCTTGACCCCCGACGCGAACCAAACTAGAACGCCTTATGCCGTTTCGGCTTTGTTCCTGTGGATAAATGCAAAGGGGGCAATCCATGCTGACCCGGAAGCAATACGAACTCCTCGTCTACATCAAGAAGCATCTGGACACGCACGGCGTCTCGCCCTCCTTCGACGAGATGAAGGAAGCGCTCGCGCTGAAGTCGAAATCGGGGATCCACCGCCTGATCACAGGACTGGAGGAACGCGGCTTCATCCGCCGCCTCGCCCACCGGGCCCGGGCGCTTGAAGTGGTGAGGATGCCCGAGAACCACCTCGCCGCCATCCATGGCGCCACGCTGCCGCCGCGACCGGCATCGCCGCCGGCGCCCCCCCCAGGCTTCCAGCCGAATGTCATTCGCGGCGATTTCCGCCACAGCCTGGCCGGCGTGGTGGCCGCCGCCAACGCCACGGCGGTCTCGATCCCCCTCTACGGACAGATCGCGGCCGGCCAGCCGATCGAGGCGATCGTGGACCCGGCCAACACGGTCGATGTTCCCGCCGACATGCTCGCGCGCGGCGAGCATTTCGCCCTGACGGTCGCCGGCGACTCGATGGTCGAAGCCGGGATCCATGACGGCGACACGGCCGTGATCCGGCGGGCCGAAGCGGCCGAGACCGGGGAGATCGTCGTGGCGCTGATCGACGACAGCGAAGTGACGCTCAAGCGCCTTCGCAAGCGCGGCGCGTCGATCGCGCTGGAACCGGCGAACCGGGCCTACGAAACAAGGATCTTCGGGCCCGACAGGGTCCGCATCCAAGGCCGGCTGGTCGGATTGCTGCGTCGCTACTGATCGCCCGCCGTCCGCGTCCATGGCCGTTCGCCGCGAAGTCCCGCGACGCTGCGGATCCCCACGCTGCCATCCGGGGCGAGGAAGATCTCGACCCCGCCCGATCGGCTGATCGCCTGCCGGTCGACGATCCGCAGCGGTGCCGGGCAGTCGCGCCAGAGTTCGTAAGTCGTCGCCAGGAACGTCGCGTGGCTGCAGGCTGCGGCGAACCCGCGCGGACCCGTCACCAGGGCCGCCAGATGGCCGGGCGCTTCGATCCAGCAGATATCCGGACGGCAGACGACGCCCGGACCGGCAGCCGGCGCCGCGGGCCAGGGGGAAGCGGTCTCCACCCCGGCGCGGCGCAACCAGGTGTCGCGCGCCATCTGGATATTGCCGCTGCCGCGCAAGGCAAGGCCGCCATCGGCGAGCCGCAGCCCCACCAGTCGGCCATCGCCGCTGATCCTGATGTCGGGACGCGCCGCCAGCCATGGCGACGCCAGTCCGGCCACGACCGCCACGGCCCCCAGCCAGCGCCATCCACATCGCCATAGCGCGAGCCACAACCCGCCGAGAATCGCGGCGACGAAGCCCGACACCGGCATCGCCGGTGCAGGACGCGCCGC
>JBIKLI010000367.1:0-4255 GCA_044359885.1 Alphaproteobacteria bacterium
GATGGCGCGCGCCGCGGCCAGACGCGTGCGCGTGATCTCGGCGTAGAGTTCCGGCCGCGCGTCGAGATCGCGTTCGTGGATCGACAGGGCCTCGGCGTAGAGCAGCACGCGCACGCAGGCGTCCCAGCCGCCATGCGGCGGGAGCCTGACCGTCACCAGCTTCGCGCCAAGGCGCCGCAGCACCTTGAGCGCGTCGTCGATCGCGGCGACGGCCTCGGGCTCGCCCTCGACGTCGCGTTCGTGGAAATGCCGCACCACGCCGATGCGCATGCCTTCGACGCCGCCGCTCAGGCCGCGCGTGAAGCTGGCGATGCGCGTCGCGGCCGCGGCGGGATCGGCGCCGTCGGGCCCGGCGATCGCGTTCATGGTCAAGGCGCAATCCTCGACCGTCCAGGCCATCGGGCCGCAATGGTCGAGGCTGAAGGCGAGCGGCAGCACCCCGGTACGGGGCACGACGCCATAGGTCGGCTTGAAACCCGCGATGCCGCAGAAGGCGGCGGGACCGCGGATCGAGCCCGAGGTGTCGGAACCCATGGCCAGCGGCACCAGGCCGCCGGCGACCGCGGCGGCCGAGCCGCTCGAAGAGCCGCCGGTGAAACGATCGGTGTTCCAGGGATTGCGCGCCGGCGGAAAGGGCAGGTCGAAGGCCGGACCGCCGGTCGCGAATTCATGCGTGGCGAGCTTGCCCATCGGCACCGCGCCGGCCGCGGCGAGCCGCGCCGCGACGGTGGAATCGCGCTTCGGCACGTTGTCGATCAGCAGGCTCGAATGCGCGGTCGTGCGGATGCCGGCGGTCGCGTAGATGTCCTTGAGCGCATAGGGCACGCCGTGCAGCGGGCCCATGCGCTTGCCGCGCTTGATCGCCGCGTCGGCGGCGCGCGCGGCGGCGCGGGCGCGGTCGGCGGTCACCAGGACGAAGCTGTGCAGCCGCCCGTCGAACGCGGCGATGCGCTCCAGCGACTGCTCGACGAGCGCGAGGGCGCTCGTCCGGCCGGCGGCGAGCGCGCGGCTCGCGGCGGCGAGCGTGGGAAGGGCGGCGCTCATGGGCGGGCCCTGCGCTTGGCGGGCGCCGCGGCGGGGGCGGCACGGCGCGGGACGAAGAGCATCTCGGGCTCGGCGGCGTAGTCGTAGCCGCGCGGAATCCGGGCGATCAGCTCGCGCATCGCCGCCGTCGCCTCCGCCGTCAGCTGGGCCTGGCGCACGGCGTCGATCGCCGCCGGCTCCTTCGTCTTCCTGGTCATCGCTTGTCTCCCTTTGAACGGCGGCGTCATGCGGCGCCGAAGAACTCGGTCATGAAGGCGCTGGCCTTGAGGCCGGTCCCGGTGAGCAGGACCACGGTCGTCTCGCCGGGACGGATGCGCCCGGCCGCCAGCAGCCGCGAGGCCGCGGCGGCGGCGCCGGCGCAGGTCGGTTCGACATAGAGCCCGATCGCGGCCAGCCGACGCAGCGCGGCGCGGATCTCGTCCTCGCTCACCGCGATGGTTCCGCCGCCCGAGCGGCGGATCGCGTCGAGCACCGGCTTCAGCCGCACCGGGCGCTTGATCGCGGTGCCCTCGGCGATGGTGGGCTGCCAGTCGCGTGCCGGCAGGGTGTCGGTGCCGGCCTCGAAACAGGCATGGATCGGCGCGACGTTCTCCGGCTGGACGCAGAACAGCCGCGGCAGCCGGCCGATCTGCCCGGCGGCCAGAAGTTCGGAGAAGCCGATGTCGCAGCCCAGCACGTTGGAGCCCGCGCCGCAGGGAACGATGACGTTGTCGGGCGCGCGGAAGCCCAGATCCTCCCAGAGTTCGTAGGCCAGGAGCTTGGTACCCTGGAGGAAGAAGGCCTGCCAGTTGTGGCTGGCGTAGAACCGCGTCGCCGATTGGCGGATCGCCTCGTTCTCGGATTCCTCGCGCGGGCCCGGTACCAGCTGCACCTCGGCGCCGAAGGCGCGCATCTGCGCGACCTTGGCGGGCTGCGTCGTCGCCGGGCAGAGGATGCGCACGCGCATTCCCGCCGCCGCGCCGAAGGCCGCGATGGCGGCACCGCCATTGCCCGAGCTGTCCTCCAGGATCGCAGGAATGCCGGCCTGGCGCAGATACGAGACCATGACCGACGCGCCGCGATCCTTGAAGCTGGCCGTGGGCGCGAACCATTCCAGCTTGAAGCGCAGCCCCGCGCCGTCCCAGTCGCGCGCGATCAGCGGCGTACAGCCTTCGCCCAGGCTGACGGGTGCGATCTCCATCGGCAGCGCGGCGCGGTAGCGCCAGATCGAGCGTTCCTGGACATCGATGTCCGCGCGCCCGATTCCGGGCCGCGTCGTGATCATCAGGGGTCGGCCGGCGTCGGAACGCCAGCGCGGAACGTCGAGCGGATAGGTCGTCCCGTCCACGGGATCGACATAGCTGGGCGCGCTCATCGGCGGATCTCCGGTCAGGCGGCGGCGCCGAGGCCGTCGCGCGCGACGCGGCGCGCGACCTCGTCCAGCGCGCCGGCGAAGATGTCGAACATCTCGTCGACCTCGGCCTCGGAGATGATCAGCGGCGGCGAGAAGCACAGCGCGTCGGTGGCGCCGGTGGCGCGGATGATCAGTCCGCGCTCCTGGCAGACGCGGCGCAGCGTCTCCTTGACGATCGGCGGGAAGCGTTCCTTCGTCGCCTTGTCGGCGGCGAGTTCGACCGCCCCGATCAGCCCGACCCCGCGCGTCGTGCCGACCAGCGGATGAACGGCGAAGCCGTGCAGTCGCTCCAGGAAACGCCGCGACACGCGCCGCACATGGCCGAGCATGTCGCGCTCGTGCATCAGGTCGACGACCTTGCTCGCGACCGCGACCGCGACCGGATGGGCGGAGGTGGTGAAGGCCTGGGCGAACATGCCGATCCGCCGGCTCTGCTCGACCATGGCGCGGTAGATCTTCTCGCCGATCATCACGCCCGCGATCGGCTGGTAGGCGGAGGCGAGTCCCTTGGCCATGGTCATGAGGTCCGGCGCGATGCCGTAGGTGTTCGAGCCGAACATGTTGCCCGTGCGTCCGAAGCCGCAGATCACCTCGTCGGCGATCATCAGCACGTCATGCTTGCGCAGCACGGCCTGGATCTTCTCGAAATAGCCGCGCGGCGGGACGACGGCGCCGGCGGCGCCCATCACCGGCTCCGCGATGAAGGCGGCGACCGTCTCCGGCCCCTCGACCTGGATCAGCCGGTCGAGCTGGTCGGCGAGGCGCTGCGAGAACGCCTCCTCGCTCTCCCCGGGCTCGCCCTCGCGCCAGTGATGGGGAAACCCGACATGCAGGAACCCCGGCAGCGGCAGGTCGAAATCCGCGTGCATGACCGGAACGCCGGTCAGCGAGGCCGAGGCCAGCGTCAGGCCATGGAAGCCGAAGCGCCGGGCGATGAACTTCTTCTTCTTCGGCCGGCCGATGGCGTTGTTGTAGTAGCGGACCAGCTTGACGATCGTGTCGTTCGCCTCGCTGCCGGAATTGGTGAAGTAGACGTGGCTCATCGGCACGGGCGCGATGGCCTTCAGCTTCTCGGCGAGCTCGCCGGCCTGCGTCGTCGTCTTGTCGAACAGCGTGTGATAGTACGGCATCCGCCGGAGCTGGCCGATCGCGGCCTCGACGATCGCCTCCTCGCTGAAGCCGAACGAGGCGCACCACATGCCGGCGATCCCCTCGATGTAGCTTCTGCCGTCCTCGTCGAAGACGCGCACGCCCTTGCCCGAGGCGATCACCAGCGGCGGGGTCTGCTCGAGCGCGGCGAGGTTGCCGTAGCCATGGATCAGGCTCGCGGCGGCGCGCGCCCCGGTCGAATTCCTCGGTGCCGGCATGTCCTGCCTCCCTCTGCTGCGGCGGGAGGCCCAGTTCAGACCATCGCGGCGGTTTCGTCGAGCGCGTTCGCGCGGCTTGCCCGGAGCCGGACGGCTCGGTCAGACTGGCGTCGTCCTGACGCGAGAGGAAGAGACGATGATCCACGAGTTGCGCATCTATCACTGCGTGCCCGGCAAGCTGCCGAACCTGCTCAAGCGATTCGAGACGATTACGCTCGAGCTCTGGAAGAAGCACGGCATCCGCCAGGCCGGGTTCTGGACGGTGATGATAGGGCCGTCGAATCTCGACCTCTACTATCTGATCGAATGGGAGTCGCTGGCCGAGCGCGAGGCGAAATGGGCGGCGTTCGCGAGCGATCCGGAATGGATCGCCAAGCGCGCCGAGACCGAGCGCGACGGCGCGATCGTGGCCTCGCTGGAGAACTACATCCTCCAGCCGACGGCCTTCTCC
>JBIKLI010000368.1:0-4245 GCA_044359885.1 Alphaproteobacteria bacterium
CGCACCGGCGGGACCCGGGCCGCCATAGCGCCGCGCCGCCCAGTCGCGCGCGACCGCGGTCATGTCCTCCCACTGCTCGACGACGAAGCCGGCCGCTTCGATGGCGCGTCGGAACGCCGCCGGCGTCTCCAGATGGCTCATCGCGGGATCGAAGGCCCAGGGCATGGGATAGATCACCGGTCCGCCGGGCCCCTGGAGGATGTCGTAGAGCGCCAGCCTGCCGCCCGGCGCCAGGACACGGAACAACTCGGCGAAGAAACGATCCTTGTCGGGGATGTTCATCTGGACATGCTGGGTCCAGACCACGTCGAAGCCGGCGGCCGCGAAAGGCAGCGCCAACGCATCGGCGGTCTGGAACCGCACCCGCGCCTGAAGCCCGGTGCGGCGGGTCAGCTCGCTGGCCAGCCGCACATAGGCGTCGGTGAGATCGATGCCGGTCACGTCGACCGCCGCAAGACAGGCAAGCCGCCGCGCCGGGCCGCCGATGCCGCTGCCGACATCCAGCACGCGCTCGCCCCCGGCCAGCGTCAGCCGCCGGGCGAGCGAGAGCGTCGCCTCGCGACCGCGCACATGGAACTCGTCGAGCCCGGCCAGGTCGTCGATACCGAGATCGTCCGGGTCCTTCCCGGCCTCGCGCAGCAGCGTCAGCGCCTTCGGCACCAGATCCTGGCCGCCGTCGTAATGCCGGACAACCGCGTCATCGGTCACCGCGCCACGCTCCTGGCGAGGATCCGCGCGACATGGATCGCGTCGCGCCCCGCGCCGTCGCGGATCTGCGCGCGGCAGGAAGTCCCGTCGGCGACCAGCAGCGTATCGGCCGGCGCCGCGCGCATCGCAGGCAGCAGCGCGAGTTCGCCCATCGCCCGCGACATCTCGCGGTGCTCGGCGGCGTAGCCGAAGCTGCCCGCCATGCCGCAGCAGCCCGAAGCCACGGTCTCGACCTGCAGCCCCGGCACGAGCCGCAGCGCCGTCTCGACCGCGCCCATCGCGCCGAAGGCCTTCTGGTGGCAATGGCCATGCAGCAGCGCGCGTGTCTCCGGCAGCGGCGCGAAGGCGGCGGAATCGAACCGGCCCGCGTCCCGCGCCGCGACCAGGAACTCCTCGAACAGCATCGCGCGCGCGCCGATGCGCCGCGCCGCCTCGCCCGGGATCACCGCCGCCAGTTCGTCCTTCAGGGTGAACAGACAGGACGGCTCGAGGCCGACGATGGGCAGGCCCGCCTCGGCATGCGGCAGCAAGGCGTCGACCAGACGGCGCTGCTCGGCGCGCGCCGCGTCGACCAGGCCTTCGGACAGCCACGTCCGGCCGCAGCACAGCGGCCGGCCGGCGCTCGCCACGCGCACGGCGAAGCCCAGCGCGGAGAGGACCTGCAGCGCGGCGCGCGCGTTGTCGGGCTCGAACCAGCGCGTGAAGCTGTCGACGAACAGCACGAGGTCGGCGGTCGCCGGCGCCGGCGGATCGACGAAGGCGTCGCGCCGCCATTCGGGCAGCGGTGTTCGGGCATCGACCCCGAGCCAGCGCTCGCCGAGTCGCGCCAGCGCCGGGATGCGGTTGCGCAGATTGGCGAGCGGCGCGAGGCGCGCCGCCCAGGGCGCCCAGCGCGGCAGGCTTGCGACCAGCCGGCCGCGCAGCGAAATGCCGTCGCGACGGGCGCGCGCGGCATCGACTTCGATCTTCATGCGCGCCATGTCGACGCCCGTCGGGCATTCGCGCCGGCAGCCCTTGCAGCCGACGCACAGCGCCATCGCCGCGGCGACGTCGTCGCAGGCCAGACCTTCGGCGCCGAGCTGGCCGGACAGGGCAAGCCGCAGCGTGTTGGCCCGCCCCCGCACGACATGCGCTTCGTCGCGCGTCACGCGATAGCTGGGGCACATCGTGCCGGCGTCGAACTTGCGGCACTCGCCGTTGTTGTTGCACATCTCGACCGCGCCGGGCAGCCCGCCCCAGACCGACCAGTCGAGCGCGGTCTCGACCGGCGGCGTCGCGTAGCCCTCGGGGAAGCGCATCAGGCGCCGGTCGTCCATGCGCGGCGGGCGCACGATCTTGCCGGGGTTGAAGAGCCCCTCGGGATCGAAGCTGTCCTTGACCGCCTCGAAGGCGCGCGCGATCGGCGCGCCGTACATCGTCTCGTGGAATTCGGAGCGCACCAGCCCGTCGCCGTGTTCGCCCGAATGCGCGCCCTTGTAGCGGCGTACCAGCTCGAACGTCTCCTCGGCGATGGCGCGCATCTTGTGCGCGCCGTCCTGCTTCAGATTGACGATCGGCCGGACATGCAGCGTGCCGACCGACGCATGGGCGTACCAGGTGCCTCTGGTCCCGTGCTTGCGGAAGATCGCGTCGACCTGACGGGTGTAGGCGCCCAGATCGGCGAGGGGAACGGCGCAATCCTCGATGAAGGAGACCGGTTTGCCGTCGCCCTTCATCGACATCATGATGTTGAGGCCGGCCTTGCGGACCTCCCAGATCTCGGCCTGGAAGCGGGCATCGGTCGCCTCGACGACGCTGCCCGGGAAGCCCAGGTCGGACATCAGCTCGACCAGCCGCTTCAGCTTGGCCTGCTGCGGCGCCAGGTCCTCGCCCGCGAACTCGACCAGCAGGATCGCTTCAGGTTCGCCGCGCACGAAACGCTCGACGATCGGCCGGAACAGCGCGATCTCGCGCGACAGATCGATCATCGTCCGGTCGACCAGTTCGACGGCGTCCGGGTCCAGCGTCACGATGTGCTGCGTGGCGTCCATCGCGGCGAAGAAGCTGGGGAAATGCACGACGCCCAGGACCTTGGCGCGCGGGATCGGCGCAAGGTCGAGCTGAAGCCGGGTGAAGAAGCCCAGCGTGCCCTCGGAGCCGACGAGCAGCCTCGCCATGTTGTGCCCGGTCTCGGTACGACCCAGGCCCGGCACGACATGCGGCGCGATCATGTCGAGATTGTAGCCGCCGACGCGACGCAGGAGCTTCGGCCAGCGGTCCGATCCGAGTTCGCCCGCGACGCCGGCGACGACGCGCCGTGAATCCTCGATCGCGCGGCGATAGCGCGGCTGCAGCGGTGCCGACGCCAGATCCGCCGGCACCTCGCCGAACTGCGCGCTGGCGCCGTCGGCGAAGGCCATGTCGATGGCGCGCACGTTGTGGACCATGTTGCCGTAGCGGATCGAGCGCGAGCCGCAGGAGTTGTTGCCCGCCATGCCGCCGATCGTGGCGCGGCTGCCGGTCGAGATGTCGACCGGGAACCATAGCCCCTTCGCCTTCAGCTGTGCGTTGAGCGCGTCGAGCGTGATTCCTGGCTCGACCCAGCAGCGCCGGTTCGCGGCGTCGAGCGAGAGCATGCGGCGAAGATGCTTCGAGGTGTCGACGACCAGGCAACGGCCGACGGTCTGGCCGCATTGCGACGTGCCGCCGCCGCGCGGCAGGACCGGCACGCCCTCCTCGCGGGCGATGGCGATCGCGGCGAAGATGTCGTCGACATGCGCCGGCACCACCACGCCCAGCGGCTCGATCTGGTAGATCGAGGCGTCGGTGGCGTAACGGCCACGGCTGGCGGCATCGAACAGCACCTCGCCGCGCAGTTCCTTCGCCAGACGCTGCGCCAGCCGCGGATCTCCCGGCCGGACATGCGAACCGCGCGCCGGAACCGGCTGCGTGCCGTAGACCGAAGGTGGCGCGTCGTCCGTTCCCAGCGGCGGCATGGATCAGCGGAACCGGACCGAGACGCTCGCCGGGCCGGTCGGCAGACCGTCATAGCGCGCGGTGAAGACCCTCCCGGCGGCGGGCGCCGCGGGGCGCCCGAAGGACCCGAGGCTGATCATGTCGCCCGGCTTCAGGCTTTCGCCGCGCCGCCTGAGTTCGTCGGCGAGGAAGATCACCGCGTTCAGCGGATGGCCGAGGATCGCGGCGCCCGGCGCCGCCGACAATTCCTTGCCCTGGTCGTCGGACAGGGTGACGCGCATCGATGCCAGCGCCGCCACGAAGCCCTCGTCGGCGCGCATCGCGATCGGCTGGCCGATCACGCCGCGCCGGGCGCCCACATTGATCGCCGTGATCACCGGACCGGTCAGCTTCTGTCCCTCGGCGACCACCAGCCCCGGCAGTTCGATGAACGGGTGCAGCGCGCGAAGGCTCCGGGCGACCTCGGCCGGGCTGCGCGCGGCGTTGACCGCGGCATCGCCGACGATCGCGATCATGTCGGCCTCGACGATCGGACGCGCGGCGTAGCCCGGGCGCAACGTCGCGCCGTCCTGCAGGATCATT
>JBIKLI010000369.1:0-4214 GCA_044359885.1 Alphaproteobacteria bacterium
GCCCGGAGCAAGAAGGCCTTTTTCGTAGTATTCCGATGTGTCTTCGGACGTCGCTCCGAGAACCTGAAGGTTCGCCCACCCCCCGACATGCAGTTCACAGCGCAGTCCGTAGGCCTCGCAGACGATCGCCGTCTTGCGCGCGCCCGTGATCCCGCCCCGGGTGGTGTCGATCCGGCTCATGTCGCCGGCGCCACGAAGTATCCATTCGGCGCGGGTGAAGACGCTGCCGGCGGCGATCTCCGGCGACAGGACCGGGATGGTCAGCTCCCGGCAGAGCCGCACATAGCTCTCGACCCGGTATTCGGGCATCGGATGCTCGTACCAGTAGAATCCCAGACGCTCCAGTTCGCGGCCAACGACCAGGGCCTCCTCGAGCGACATGTACGTCCCCCACGGATCGTACATCAGCACATAGTCCGGACCGACCGCCTCGCGCACCATGCGGCAGGTCTCGATATCTGCCTTGATGTTCGACGGCCGGCCTGGCGTGGGCGTACCGGTCTCCGGATTCCAGAAATAATGCGGGTGGATCTTGTAGGCCGGATAGCCTTCGGCCCGGCAAGCCAGGGCGTGGTCCGCGTAGACCTGCGGCTTGCCGATATTCGGATAGGTCGACGCGTAGGCCTTGACCTGCGTCCGGGCGCCGCCGAGCAGCTTGTGCACCGGCAGGCCGGCGGCTCGACCCGCGAGATCCCACAGCGCGTTGTCGATCACGCTTGCCACATTCTCCGGAAAATTGGCCACCAAGAACCATTTCCAGAACATCTCGCGGTCGAACGGATCCTGTCCGACCAGCAGCGGCTTGATCCGCGCCGCGATCAGCTGCCGGTCGGACAGGTGCATGCCGTCCTGGTCGATGCCTGGCGCGGCCCCGCCAAGATAATAGCCGGATATGCCCGCGTCGGTGTCGATGCAGGTGATCGTCTGCACGAGTTCGGCCGCCGGCAGCAGACGGGCGTGCCCCATGTCCCAACGGTCGGCCCTGGTGCGGAACGCGACGACCCGCACATCCGTTATCTTCATGGCAGAAGGTCTCCGCGAGCGTGGGTCACCAGAAATCCCGCACGATCTTCGTCGGATCGACCTCGTTGTCGCGGATGTAGTCCCATTCGATCTCGTAGCCCATCCCAGGTCCGGTCGGCAGATGGACGTACCCATCGGCATCGATACGATCGCAGGTGTTGCGCAGATAGGGGTGCCGCGCGTCGTAATCGACGCCGGGGGCCAGCAGTCCCTTCTCGTAGTATTCGGATGTATCCTCCGATGTCGCTCCGAGCACCTGCAGGTTGCCCCAGCCGGCCATGTGGATCTCGCAGCGTATGCCATAAGCTTCGCTGAGGACCGCGGTCTTGCGCGCGCCCGTGATGCCGCCGCGGATCACGTCGATGCGGCTCATGTCGCCGGCTCCGCGGAGAATCCACTCGGCGCGCGTGAAGACGCCCCCGGCGGCGATCTCCGGCGAAAGGACCGGAATGGTCAGTTCCCGGCACAGCCGCACATAGCTCTCGACCCGGTATTCCGGCATCGGGTGCTCGTACCAGTAGAACCCGAGACGCTCCAGTTCCCGGCCCACCACCACTGCCTCCTCCAGCGACATGTACGTTCCCCAGGGGTCGTACATCAGCACGTAGTCCGGACCGACCGCTTCGCGAACTAGCCGGCAGGTCTCGATGTCCGCCTTGATGTTCGACGGCCTGCCCGGCGTCGGCCTGCCCGTTTCGGGATTCCAGAAATAATGCGGATGAATCTTGTAGGCTGGATAGCCTTCCGCGCGGCATGCCAGCGCATGATCGGCGTAGACCTGCGGCTTGCCGATGTTCGGATAGGTCGATGCGTAGGCCTTGACCTTGGTCCGGGCGCCGCCGAGCAACTTGTACACCGGCAGGCCGGCGGCACGCCCCGCGAGATCCCAGAGCGCGTTGTCGATCACGCTTGCCACGTTCTCCGGGAGATTGGCCACCCAGAACCATTTCCAGAACATCTCGCGGTCGAATGGGTCCTGTCCGACGAGGAGCGGCTTGATCCGCGCCGCGATCAACTGCTGGTCGACGATGCTGAGCCCCTCCGCATCCCCATGCGAACCGCCGCCGAGATAATGCCCCTTGATGCCCTCATCGGTCTCGATCGTCAGCAGCGTCTGGATCAGCTTTGTCCCGGGCAGCGGGCGCGCATGCCCCATGTCCCATCGATCGGCGAATGTCCTGAACGTACGGATGTTGATGTCGGTGATCTTCACTTTGTCCTCCCTCTCCGCGCTCAGCGGGCCAAGCGATCGATGTCGTCGAGTGTCAAACCGTGACCGAACCCAGGGCCGTCGTTCGGAACGCAGGACCCGTCGCGCGGTACAGCCATTCCCGGGAACACAACCGTCCTATCGAGCGGAACGCCAGGCGCGCCGCCGACGAAATACTCACCCCAGGTTGAGTTCGGCGTCGCAAAGGCGAAATGCTGCCCCCAGGGCGTGTTCATTCCCGCGTGCAGCATGACGTCGATGCCTGCAGCCTCCGCGATATGCGCGATACGCTGGCAAGCGGTGAATCCACCGACCCAGTGGATATCCGGCTGGAAGATATCGACCACGCCCTGCGCCGCCGCTTCGAAGAAAGTATAGGGCGTGTACCAGTGCTCGCCCGTGGTCAGGGTCATCCAGGGCAGACGCTCGCGCAGGCGGCGATGAGCCCCCATGTTCTCGGGCGTCAGGCAGTCCTCCATCCATTTCAGCCGGTAGGGCCGCAGCCGCTCGGCGAGGCGAACCGCGAACTCGACGTCGAAGGCCATCCAGCAATCCAGCATCAGCTCGATCCCCGGACCGATCATCTCGCGTGTTCGCGCGACCAGCGCCTCGTTCGCGTCGAGCGCGGCCAGCCCGTCGGCCGTACCGAAGGGACAGGCGAGTTTCGTCGCCTTGAAGCCGAGTTCCATATGCCAGTCGGTATCGTTGCCGGTTGCGTAGCAGACCTGCCGATCCCGCGCCGGCCCCCCGGCAAGCTGATAGACCGGCTGGTTCAGCACCCTTCCCTTCAGATCCCACAGCGCCAGATCGATGGCGCTGATCGCGTAGGCGGCCAGCCCAGACGACGAATAGGGCGAGGCCATCCGCATCATCATGTCGAACAAACGGTCCGTCGCCAGCGCCGATTCACCGACCAGGCGAGGCCCAAGTGCATCGTTGACGATAGATGCAGCCGCACGACCCTGTATCGTTGTTCCGAACCCCCAAGCGCCACCTTCGGCACGCACCAGACATCCGATCGGCGGCAGGTCCCCCATCCAGCTCGACCGCAGCGCCTTGTAGCGCGGGTAGCGGGACATCGGATTCGCAACCTCCGCACCAATAATCCAGGGCTGTCGCCGCGCACCCCCGGCCGCACCGGGGTCGGCGGCATAGCCGCCGGCGAAACGCGGATCAGTGATGACGAAGGCCCTGATCTCTGTGATCTTCATGCCGGTTTCTCCTCTTGCGCCGCGCTTGCAGCCGGCTGCTGGCCGGGCGCGACCGCCTCAGCGAAATGGCAGGCGACCCGCTGACCGCCCGGCGTGCGAGTTTCGAGCGCCGGTTCGACTTCCGCGCAGATTTGCTGCGCCTTCCAGCATCGCGACTTGAACGGGCAACCCTGGATCTCGCGCGTCGGGCTGGGCAACTCGCCCGCAAGGACGATGCGCCGACCGCGACTGCGAAGTTCCGGATCCCGGATGGGCATCGCCGACAGCAAGGCCTGGGTGTAGGGATGCGACGACGCCTCGAAGATCTGGTCGCGAGTCCCGATCTCGACGATTCGCCCGAGATACATCACGGCGACCCGATCGCAGATATGGCTCACCACCGACAGATCGTGCGCGATGAAAAGATACGCAAGTCCCAGCTTGTCCTGCAGGTCCTCGAGCAGATTTATGACCTGGGCCTGGATCGAGACGTCGAGCGCCGAAACAGGTTCGTCCAGGATAAGCAGCCGAGGATAATGCGTGAGCGCGCGGGCGATACCGATGCGCTGACGCTGCCCGCCGGAAAACTCGTGCGGGAACCGATTGGCGTGCTCGGGAGCAAGACCTACGAGACGAAGCAGTTCGCTCACTCGCTCGCGGATGTCGCCCTTGCTCGCCCCGGCAACGACCATAGGCTCCGCGATGGTGGCGAATACGGTCATCAGCGGGTTGAGCGAGGCATAAGGGTCCTGGAAGACGTACTGCATCTCCCGCCGGATCGCCCTGAGCGC
>JBIKLI010000370.1:0-4192 GCA_044359885.1 Alphaproteobacteria bacterium
GCAAGGCTGCGCCGCGGGGCCTTCGGGGTCTGGCCCCTGTTGAGGTCAGACCCGTGCGCCGGGTTGGGTGATCACGCGGCCGACGGCGTCGCGCCAGCCGGCGTAGCGTGCGGCGCAGATGGCCGCGTCGGCGGCAGGCACGAAGCGGCGGGCGCGACGCCAGCGGGCGGCGATGTCGTCGGTCGAGGCGTAGACGCCGGTTCCGAGCCCGGCGAGGCAGGCCGCCCCCTGCGCGGTGGTCTCCGTGACCTCGGGGCGTTCGACGGGCAGGGCCAGCTGGTCGGCCAGGAACTGCGCGAACCAGTCGTTGACGGCCATGCCGCCGTCGACGCGGATCGCGCGGATCTCGGCCATGCCGTCGGCCTGCATGGCCCCCATCAGGTCCTGGGTCTGGTAGACGCAGGCCTCCAGCGCCGCACGGGCGACATGGGCGATGCCCGTATCGCGGGTCAGGCCCAGGATCGCGCCGCGCGCATCGGGATCCCACCAGGGCGCGCCGAGCCCGACGAAGGCGGGGACCATGTAGACGCCGTCGTTGCCGGCGAGCGATTCGGCGAGCGCCTGGGTATCGGGGGCCGCCTTGATGATCTTCAATGCATCGCGCAGCCACTGCACCGCCGCGCCCGAGACGAAGATGCTGCCCTCCAGGGCATAGGTCGTCCGGCCGGCAAGCCGCGCCGCGACGGTCGAAATCAGGCGGTTGCGCGAATGCAGGCGTTTCTCGCCGGTGTTCATCAGCACGAAGCAGCCGGTGCCGTAGGTGCTCTTGACCATGCCCGGCTCGAAACAGGCCTGGCCGATCGCCGCCGCCTGCTGATCGCCCGCGATGCCGGCGATGGCGACCGTGCCGTCGAGCAGGCCGCCCGCGGTGGCACCGAACGCCCCGGCCGAGTCGCGCACTTCCGGCAGCAGCGCGCGGGGGATCTTGAACGCGCGCAGCAGGTCGTCGTCCCAGTCCTGGCGCGCGATGTCGAAGACCATGGTGCGCGAGGCGTTGGTGGCGTCGGTCGCATGGACCGCGCCATCGGTCAGCCGCCAGAGCAGGAAGCTGTCGATCGTGCCGAAGGCCAGCCGGCCAGCCTCGGCCGCTTCGCGCGCACCGTCGACGTTGTCGAGCAGCCAGGCGATCTTCGAGCCTGAGAAATAGGCGTCGAAGAGCAGCCCGGTGCGCGCGCCCAGGACGTCGTCGCCGATTTCCGCGCGCATGCGCTGGCACCAGGGGGCGGTGCGACGATCCTGCCAGACGATGGCGTTGTGGATCGGCCGGCCGGTGGCGCGGTCCCAGATCACGGTCGTCTCGCGCTGGTTGGTGATGCCGATCCCGGCGATGTCGGCGACCCGCGCCCCGGCCCGCGCGACGCCTTCGCGCAGCGTCGCCAGCGTCGCGCGCCAGATCTCTTCGGCGTCGTGCTCGACCCAGCCGGGCCGCGGATAGATCTGCGGCAGTTCCTGCTGCGCGCTGGCCCGCGGGCGGCCGTCGGCACCGAACAGGATCGTGCGGGTCGATGTGGTTCCCTGGTCGATGGCGAGGAGAAGCGGTCCTGACATGTTCCCTCCGTTGCGGACGCCGCGCGGCGGCGTCAAAGCGCCGCGACGAGCGCCGGCAGCGCCGCGGCCAGGCGGCGATAATCCTGCGGCACGTTGAACACCTGGGCGGAGATGCGGACATGCAGCGCCTCGCCCACGGCCATCAGCGGCACCTCGACGCGATGCTCGCGCCACAGGCGGCCGCGAAGTTCCCCGCCCGCCGCGGCAGACGGCCGGCCGGGCACGCGGATCGTCGCCATCGCGCCGTACATGTCCCGCGGCGCGCCCAGACCGGTGCCCCAGGCGGCGGCCAGCGTCTCGGCCATCGCCAGGGCGAGAGCATGGTTGCGATCGCGCACCCGCTCGGCGCCCAGGCCCTGAAGGAAATCGAGCGCCGCCGGGACGGCCAGCCAGGCGCTGAGATCGCGCGTGCCGATCCAGTCGAATTCCGCCGCGAAGCCCTGGCCATACCCGTGCGAGATCACCGGCGGGTGCAGCGCGTCCTGCGCCCCCCGCCGGGCCCAGAGGAAGCCGGCACCGCGCGGCGCGAACAACCATTTATGGCAGTTGCCGACCACCCAGTCGGCGCCCAGCGCCGGGACGTCGAGCAGCACCTGGCCCGGCGCATGGGCGCCGTCGACCAGGACATTGACGCCCCGGGCACGCGCCACCGCCGCCAGCCTCGCCACCGGCAGGATCAGGGCGCTGCGCGAGGCGATATGGTCGATCACCAGCAGCCGGGTGCGTTCGGTGATGCGCGCCTCCACCGCCGCGACCAGCTCGTCCTCGCCCGTGACCGGCCAGGGCACCGGCGCTTCGATCACGACCACCCGCGCAGTCCGCTCCAGATGGGTCAGCACCTGGCGCACGGCGCCATAGACATGGTCGGTGGTCAGGATCTCGTCGCCCGGCTCGAAGCGCAGGCTGCGCAGCACCGCGTTCATCCCGGCGGTGGCGTTCTCGACGAAGACCACGTCCTCGGCGGCGGCGCACAGGAAACTCGCCAGCCTGGCGGCGGCGGCGCGCACGCGGCCGGGCGCCTCGTCGGCGAAGAAGGCGACGGGCTGGCGTTCGATCTCGCGCCGGATCGCGTCCTGGGCCGCCAGGACCGGCAACGGGCAGGCCCCGAAGGACCCGTTGTTGAGGAAGGCGATATCGGGATCGATCGCGAAGAAGCGGCGCATGGGATGGCCGAAAGGCAACTGCCCCAGAGCCTCGCCGTCCAAACCCAGATCGCTGTCCATGGCTGCCGCCCGTCTCCGCCGGTCTATGATGACCGGGCCGATCATGACGAAATCCGACGCCGAAAGCAGCCTCCCCGCACCACAAGGCGACACGCTCGCCACGTTGCTGGCCGACATCAGGGCCTGCCGGCGCTGCGTGGGGGAATTGCCGCAGCCGCCGCATCCGGTGCTGCGCGTCAAGCCGGGTACGCGGGTCCTGATCGTCGGCCAGGCCCCCGGCGCGCGGGCGCATGCGGCGGGACGTCCGTTCGACGATCCCAGCGGCGAGCGCCTGCGCCGCTGGCTGGGGATCGGCCGCGACGTCTTCTACGGACATCCCGGGCTGTCGATGATGCCGATGGCATTCTGCTTTCCCGGCCTCGACAAGCGGGGCGGCGACAGGCCGCCGCCGCCGCGCTGCGCGCCGGCCTGGCATCCACGGGTCCTGGAGCTGCTGCCCGACCTGGCGCTGACCCTGCTGGTCGGAAGCTATGCGCAGGCGCGCTACCTGGCGGGCCGCCGTCCTGCCACGCTGACGGCGACGGTGGCGGCGTGGCGCGATTACGGGCCCGCCGCGATGCCGCTGCCGCACCCGTCCTGGCGCAACAATCGCTGGCTCGCGGCGAACCCGTGGTTCGAGGCCGAAACCCTTCCCGCGCTGCGGGATCGGGTTTCGGCCCTGCTGGGCGGCTGAACGCCGCCGCCCGGACGTCCCGGCGACCTTACTGCACCGTCTCGCCATGCAGCGAGATGTCGAGACCGTCGCGTTCCTCTTCGTCCGAGACCCTGAGCCCGACGGTCGCGTCCACGACCTTCAGGATCACGTAGCTGACGACCGCCGTGTAGACGACCGTGAAGATGACCGCGATCGCCTGCGTCACGACCTGGCCGGCATTGCCTTCCAGCAGCCCCTGATAGCCATCGGGCGTCGCCGAGGTCGCCGACAGGGCGCCGGCGGCGAAGACGCCGGTCAGCAGCGCACCGACGATGCCGCCGACGCCATGGACGCCGAACACGTCGAGCGAATCGTCGAAGCCCAGCTTGCGCTTCAGGCTGGTCGAAGCCCAGAAGCAGACCAGCCCGGACACCACGCCGATGATCAGCGCGCCGCCCGGCATCGCGAAGCCGGACGCTGGCGTGATCGCGACCAGGCCCGCGACCGCGCCGGAGATGATGCCCAGCACCGACGGCTTCCCGCGCGTGCCCCATTCCGCGAACATCCAGGCGAGCGCCGCACCGGCCGCGGCGATCTGCGTCACCGCCATCGCCATGCCCGCGCGCCCATCCGCCGCCGCCGCCGAGCCGGCGTTGAAGCCGAACCAGCCGACCCACAGCATCGAGGCGCCGATCACGGCCAGCGTCAGGTTGTACGGCGCCATGTTGTCGTGGCCGTAGCCGCGGCGCTTGCCGATCATGATCGCGGCGACCAGGCCGGCGATGCC
>JBIKLI010000073.1:0-14661 GCA_044359885.1 Alphaproteobacteria bacterium
CCGTTCCGCCGAAGAAATCTCGTAGACCGAGGTGATGGCGATATGCCGCCGCCGCTGGGTCACGTATCCGCCGGCAAGGAGATAGCAGGCCGAGCACAGCATGATCGTGGCCTCGAAGGCCCAATCGGTCGGCGCGTTGAAGATGTAGCGCGCGAACACTTCGTAGGTCGTCGCGATGGTCGCGATCAGGTAGAGGTAGCTCGCGTTGCGCGCCACCCAGCTTATCGCGCGTTCGACCGGCGAGGACGGGATCCCCTGCGTCGCGACGGAGTCGGTCATGCGTATTCCCCCGGAAAGGCGGAGAGGGGGCTTGCGGCCCCCTCTCCTCGTTCGTCGTGTATCAGCTTACTGGTAGTCCGCCGGCAGCAGGTTCATCTGCTTCATGAAGCGGATGTTCGCGTCATAGGCCTTGCGCGCGATCTCGCTGCCCGCGGCGAAGTCCTTCCAGGCGCCCGCCGCGATCTGGCGGAACTTGTCGCGCTCGACCTGCGGCCAGTCGATGATCTCGATGCCGCGCGACTTGTCGGCCATGTCGCGGGCGACCAGCTTGCGGTCCTCGACATCGGCCGACATCACCAGGTCGGCCATCGCCGCGCGATACCAACCGTCCACCGCGGCCTGCTCGGCCGCGCTCAGCCGGTTCCACATCGCCATGTTGACGGTGAACTGCAGGATCGGCATCGAGTGGATGCCCGGGTAGATCGGGAACTTCGCCACCTTGAACAGGCCGACCGAGTCGCTCATCGAGTAGGTGCTGTCGTCGGCCGCGTCCACGACGCCCTTGTCGAGCGCGGTATAGGTCTCGGACGGCGGCATGGCGACCGGCGCGGCGCCGGCGCGGCGGAACACGTCGGCGGCGAGCCCCTCGGGCGAGCGGACCTTCTTGCCGCGGAAGTCGTCGACCTTGCGGATCGGCACCTTCGAGATGAAGGCCTCCTTGCCGCCGGTGGCGCAGCCGACAACCTTGACCTGCCGGTTCGTGTACCGGTCGAACAGTTCCTGCAGGATCTCGCGCCCGCCGCCGTAATAGCAGAACTGGATCACCTGCCACGGCGTGTCGTAGCCGGCGATCAGGTCGCCGAGCAGCGCGAAGGCCTTGTCGCGGCCGGAGAAATAGACGGTCGACGTCAGGTCGGCCTGCAGGATGCCCTGGGCGACGGCGTCGATCGTCTGGTTGTGCGGCACGACCGAGCCGATCGGCGTCAGTTCGGCGCGCACCTTGCCGCCGGTCATCGTCGTCAGCACCGGCAGCCAGCGCTCGATCGTCTTGTAGTAGAAGTCGCCGGCCTGGGCCGACGTCTGGATCTTCCAGCTTTGCGTCTGGGCCTCGGCGCCATGCGCCGCGACCAGGACACCGGCGCCGAGGACGGCGGCGGCGAATAGCTTCTTCATGTCTCCTCCAGATTGCTTTGGTGGCAGAGCGCGAAGGCTAGGCGAAGCCGGTGCCGCTGTGAAGCGCCGCGATCGTGCGATCAGGAAAGGGGCATGGCGAAAGGCGCCGGATCCAGGAAGCGACGCAGCACGTTGGCGGTCAGCCGCGAGATTCCGTTGCGATAGGAGTCGTGGGCGAGGCTGCCCAGGTAGCTGATCGAGCCGGTCGACCACACGGCGCCGCCGGCCGGGGTCTCGAAGAAGACGATGTCCGCGCGCACGGCCGGCCAGGTTCCCCCGTGGGCGCCGCAGAATCCGGCATTGATCTCCTCGACCACCAGGTTCATCACCTTGGAATGGCCGGCCGACGAGGCCACGACCAGCGCGTGCGCCGGCGTCCCCAGCGCGGTGCTCGCCGAGTCGATCTCCATCCCCGCAGCGCCGCCCAGCGCGCAGCCATAGTCGCCGAGCCTTGCCTCGGCGACGCCCTCGAACATCCAGGCGACGCGCGGATCGGTGCTCGCCGCAGTGCGCCTGTAATAGGTCGCGAAGTCGAAGCCCTGGGCGATGAAGCCGACGCCGAGCAGCGCGTTGGGCATGCGCCCGTTCCGCCGCCACAACCCGCCCAGTTCGCCGGTCGCGGCGTGCAGATACTCGCCCGGGGCCTCGGCCCAGGCGCGCGTGCCGCCCTCGGCGCGGCGCACCTCGATCATGCCGGGATGGCTCTCGGGATAGTCGATCTTCCAGTAGAAGCCGTTGCCGCCAAGATACATGAAACGGCCGCCGCGCCCGAGCCAGGCGACCAGCCCGTCCCACATCGCGGCCGACCAGTACTCGGGGTGGCAGCCGCTCATCACCACGCCATAGGGCTCGAGCAGCGACAGCCCCTCGCGATGAAGATCGTCGTCGGTGATCACGTCGTAATCGAAGCCCTGCGCCTCCAGCCAGTCGATCAGGCAGAAATCGATCTGCAGGTTCCACATCCGTCCGGTGGGCCGGACATTGGTCATCGGCCGCAGCCGCGAGGCATGGCAGACGCCGGAGCCGTCGGGATGCCGGTCATAGGTCGAGGGGCCCAGCTCGGGATGGATCGTCGCCAGCATGTCCGTGGTGTCGATCTGCTGCAGCGCGCCGAAGGCGAGGTCGACGGTGCTCGGCACCATGCGCGCGCGGTAATTCGCATAGACGTTGTAGGTCGCGGTCGAGGCGAGAAAGGCGGCCCGCGCCCGCGCCTTGCCGCGCGGCGGCCGCACGAAGAAGGTGATCCAGAAGGACGGCGCGTTGTCGGTGTCGATCCGCAGCGCGTAGATCCCGCTGCGCGCGTCGCCGGGGATCGTCCAGGCCAGCGTGTCGGGCCAGCACGCATCGTAGAGATCGTCCTCGTGGAAATGGATCGCGCCGTAATGCCGCGGCTCGCGCCGCCAGTCATGGACGCTGCCGTCCCAGAAGGCGCCGGTGACCGCACGCTTGGGGGCGTTCACCGTGACGCCGTGCAGCGCGCGCGGGCCGGTATCCCGGACCTGCGTCGTCGGGATGTCGCGCGCGAAATCCCAGGCGGCGCGCAGGCAGGCTTCGGGCGGACGGGTCGACGCCGCGGCGGCAAGCGCGCGGATCTCGTCGGGCGACAGCGCGCGTTCGGCGAGGCTCGGCGCCTCGATCTTGCCGTTGAACGCCCAGGCCGCGAAGCGGCCGGGCGCCGGACCGGGCCGGCCGATCGCGCCGATGCGCAAGGGGGAAGCGGGCAGCGCGCCCATCGCGGCGAACCCGGCCGCCTCGACCGCCGGCGACGCATCGAAGCCGCGCGCGGGCAACGGCGTCTGGCGCAGGAAGACCTCGCCGGTCGCCACGTCGACCGCGGCGGCGACATGGTACCAGCGCCCGGTCCGCATCGGCGTACCGGTCGAGACCCGCGTCCCGTCCGCGAAATGCATCGCCAATGCGCCGTCCGCGTCGACGATCAGCGCGAAGCCGGGGCGGCGCTGACCCTCGACGAGGGTGGAGACGATCGCCTGCTGCGGGCGTCCTTCGGCCAGCAGCGGCTGGACCAGGGCCATCACGGTGAACGACGACAGGCCCGCGACCGCGTCGCCACGCTCGACCAGCACGAAGGACCCTGCGGGAACCGGGCGCAGGACGGCGCTGTGGCGGCCATTCAGCGGCGCGTCGATGTCCTCGGTCTTCAGCCCCGCGCCGGACGGCCCGGTGTCGGAGCTGATCACCCGCACCAGCTGGGCGGTGTAGTCGCGCGGCCGCGTCATCGCGCCGATGCGAAAACGGATCGTGCCGCCGGCCATGGCGCTCCAGTCGTCGCAATAGCCCAGCACGTCGGGGGTCGGCAGGTCGCTCATCGGCCCCTCCCTCAGTCGATTGCCAGGGGCTGCCCGGTGGCGGACTCCCAGCGGCGCTTGAAAACGGCCCATTCCGCGTCGGCGGCGGAACCATGGATCTCGTTGCCCAGCACCACCGGCGGCTTGCCGCCGGGCTGCTTGACCGCGAGCGCGTAGCGCCTGTGCGGCTCGACGACGACGAGCACGTAATTGCCGTTGAAGCGGGGCCCGCGCAGCGTCTCGAGCAGCGCGTAGAGCTCGGGCGAATGCTTCGCGAAGGGATTGCGCCGGAATTCGCGCGCCAGATCCAGGCGCGTCGCGTCGATCGCCGGTTCCTCGTCCTGCATACCGCCCTCCCTCGGCCCGCGGCGCCGACATTGGCGGGGCGGCGGCGGCGCTGTCAAACGCCGCGGCGGCGCAGTTGCGGCATGCGCCCGCGCGATGGCACCTTGGACCGGCTGCAACCAGGGGGATGACGGACATGAGCGCGGCCCAGCCGAAGAAGAGCATGATCTGGACGGAGGTCGACTACGAGCGCGAGGGCAAGCAGGTCGGCTATCTGCATCTGCCGCATTCGGTGACCCGCTCCGCCTACGGCACCATCGCCATCCCGATCGCCGTCATCCGCAACGGAGAGGGCCCGACCGTGTTCCTGATGTCGGGTAACCACGGCGACGAATACGAGGGCCAGATCGCGCTCACCAAGCTGATCAAGGCGCTGGAACCGAAGCATATCAAGGGTCGCGTCATCGTCATGCCCGCGGCCAACCTGCCGGCCGTGATGGACGGCGCGCGCGTCTCGCCGATCGACGGCGGAAATCTCAACCGCGCCTTTCCCGGCGATGCCGAGGGCTCGCCGACCTTCCAGATCTCGCATTACATCAACACCACCATCTATCCGATGGCCGACTACCATCACGATCTGCATTCGGGCGGCTCGTCGCTCGACTATCTGCCGTTCTGCTCGGCGCGGCTGGGGCCGGACGAGGCGCAGAACGCCAAGGCGCTGGCGGCGCTCCACGCCTTCGGCGCGCCGCTCAGCTTCGTCTGGGCCTACTCCCCCGACAATCGTCTCGCCGCATCCTCCGCCATCGCCAACGGCGTGGTGGCGCTGGGCGGCGAGTTCGGCGGCTGCGGGCGCGTGTCGATCCCCGGCGTGCGCCTGGTCGAGCGCGGCGTGCGCAACCTGCTCGCCCATGCCGGCGTGCTGAAGGACTGGAAGATCCAGAACGACGGGCCGACGCGGCTGGTCGAACTGACCGGCAAGGACTACTACGTCTACGCGCCGGAGCCCGGGCTGTTCGAGCCGTTCTGCGAGCTTGGCGAGATGGTCAAGGCCGGCCAGCCCTGCGGCCAGGTTCATTTCGTCGACAACCCGGGCCGCGATCCCATCGTCTGCCATTTCAAGCGCGACGGCCTGCTGGTCTGCAAACGCCATCCCGGTCGCATCGAACGCGGCGACTGCGTCGCCCATCTGGCGACCGACCGCCGCAGCTAGTTGCGCGCAGCCGCCGCGCGGCACCACGCCTCGACCGGGGCGTGGGGCTGCGCAGGCACGAGATTGCCGTCGCGGCCGGTCAGGCCGGCATTGGCGACCATGGCCTCCGGTACCGCCGAATCGAGGGCTGGATGACCGCCTCGAAGACGGGATCGAAGGTGGGCGCCGTCCCGGTCCTCTGCTTGCCGCCGCGCGATGATCAACCGAGATGGTCCGCCTCGGCGACCGCCGAGCGGCGGCCCAGCCGATGGGGGGAACCGGGGCAAGGCGGACAAGGGCAAACGCATTGCCACGCGCGGGGGCCACGATGCGCTCTCGCATCGGCGGCGTGGGAAGATGTCGAACCGACCGACGGACGGAAATTCGGCGCTCGTCCCCTTCCCCGGGAGATCGGCGACCGTGGTCGAACACGCGCTCGCGGAAATACGGCGGAGCGCGCTTGTCCCCTCGCCGCTTCGTCGTGGCGGCTTGTCTCGGCGCTCGGGGCGATCGCGGTCAGCGGGCATCATGAAAACGACCAGGCCCGTGGGGCCGCCGGTCGTCTTTGCGAGCGGCAGATCAGGCTTCCCTGCCACGCGCCCGAAACCGCCCCGGGCGATGGGACCGCCTCTCCTGTCGCCCTGACGTGCCCGGCAGCAACCGCCCGAAGGCGCTCGACGGCGCGACCGGCTTGCGCAACTCCCCGACGATCGCCGCCCCGCGCTCGGCCCGGACACCCTGCGCAGGGACATGATCGGTTCACCCGGCAAGCGCCGCCCATCACCGGGGCCAAGCGCTTCGGTCCGGGCGGATGTTCCATGCCTCTGGCCGAGGATCCCGCAGGAATTTGATGAACCGCGGTGTAACGTGGTCCCCGGCCGCCGCGTACATCACGACGAAAGCGGCCAAGTCTCGAGCGCCCCCATGCCCCACCAATCGACAGCCATACTGCCGCCCAGCCGCCCCCGACGCGTGGCCGGCGAACTGCACGCAGATCTCTGCGTCATCGGCGCCGGCTCTGGCGGCCTGTCGGTCGCCGCCGGCGCGGTGCAGATGGGCGCGTCCGTCGTCCTGGTCGAGAAGGGCGAGATGGGCGGCGACTGCCTGAACACCGGCTGCGTCCCGTCGAAGGCCCTGATCGCCGCGGGACAAGCCGCCCAGACCATGCGCGACGCAGGGAGCTTCGGCATCCACGCGCCCAGCCCGGAGATCCGCTTCGGCGACGTCCACGCGCATGTGCATGGCGTCATCGCCGCCATCGCGCCGCATGACAGCGTCGCGCGCTTCGAGGGGCTGGGCGTCCACGTGATCAAGGCCGCTGCGCGTTTCGCCGGACCCGACATCGTCGAGGCGGGCGGCGAGCGGATCCGGGCGCGGCGCTTCGTCGTCGCCACCGGGTCACGAGCCGCGGTGCCGCCGATACCGGGCCTCGCCGAATCGGGCTACCTCACCAACGAGACGATCTTCGGCCTGACGCAATGCCCGCAGCATCTGATCGTCGTCGGTGGCGGACCGATCGGCGTCGAAATGGCACAGGCCTTCCGCCGGCTCGGCGCGCGCGTCACGATCGTCGAGAGCGCCAGGATCCTGCCGCGGGACGAGCCCGAGGCCGTCGAGGTCGTTCGCGGCGCGCTTCGCCGCGAGGGTGTGACACTGCTGGAAGCCACCACTCTGCGTTCCTTGCGACGCGACGGCGATCGCATCGTCGCGACGCTGGATGCGGATGGACCGGACGGGCGCAGCATCGACGCAAGCCATGTCCTCGTCGCCGCCGGACGCAGGCCCAATGTCGAGGATCTCGGTCTCGACGCGGCGGGCATCGCACATGGAACCACGGGGATCTCCGTCGACGCGCGGCTGCGCAGCAGCAACCGCCGGGTCTTCGCCATCGGCGACGTCGCCGGCGGTCCGCAATTCACCCATGTGGCCGGACAACACGCGGGCATCGTCATCCGCAACGCGCTGTTCGGAATTCCGGCCCGCATCGACTACAAGGCGCTGCCCTGGGTCACCTACACGGATCCCGAACTCGCGCATGCCGGACTGACCGAGGCGGGCGCCCGCGCGGCGGGCCACGATGCCAAGGTCCTGACCTGGTCCTTCGCCGCCAACGACCGTGCGCAGGCCGAGCGCGCGACCGACGGGCTCGCCAAGATCGTGCTGGGGCGCAAGGGCCGGATCCTGGGCGCCACGATCGTGGGGCCTCGCGCCGGCGAATTGATCGGACCCTGGGTCCTCGCCATCTCGTCGGGGCTCGGGATCGGCAGCGTCGCCAGCGCGGTGCTGCCCTACCCGACGCTGTCGGAGATCTCCAAGCGTGCCGCCGGCAGCTACTACACGCCGAAGCTGTTCGGACGCGCGACACGGCGGATCGTCGGCTTCGTCCAGCGCTTCATCCCCTGACGGAGCCGGCCATGCGCTTCTCCCGGTTGATCGCCGATCGCAGGCTTTGGCTGGTCCTGGCGGCGCTCGCCGCATTCGGGATCATCCGCTGGTCCGGACTGGGCGACGTCCTGTCGCTGGACACGTTGCGCACGCATCGCGAGGCGCTCGCCGGCTGGGTGGACGGCAATGCCGTCGCCGCAAGCCTCGCCTATGTCGCGGCCTATGTCGCGGCCGTCGCCTTCTCGCTGCCCGGCGCGGTGTTCCTGACCCTCGCCGGCGGGTTCCTGTTCGGCGCGGCGCTCGGCACGCTGCTGACGGTGACCGGCGCCACCATCGGCGCCACGCTCGTCTTCCTCTTCGCCAAGGCGGTCTTCGGCGCGAACGCCCTGGACCGCTTCGGCGCGCCCGCCGCGCGGCTCGCCGACGGGATCAGGCGCAACGCGGCGTCCTATCTGCTCGTTCTGCGGCTCGTGCCGCTCTTCCCCTTTTTCCTCGTGAACCTCGTTCCCGCCTTTGTCGGCGTGCGGCTTCCGGTCTATGCGGTCACGACCTTCTTCGGGATCATCCCGGGCACGGCCGTGTTTTCGCTTGCGGGCGCCGGGCTCGGCACCGTGCTCGACCAGGGCGGCGCGCTAACCCCCGGCGCGATCCTGACGCCGGAGATCCTGGCAGGACTGCTCGGCCTCGCGGCGCTTTCGCTGGCCGCGATACCGCTGCGCAAGCGCTTCGAAACGCGTGCCAAGTGAGGAGAGTGCGATGATGCGAACCGCCCGCCCGTCCGTCCTCGGCCGTCGCGCCATGCTCGGCGCCGGCATCGCCTGCGCCACGCTCGCGCGCGCCGCGCATGCCACGCCGGACCCGGACGCGACCTACGACACGCTGCTCCGGCGCCATGTCGCCGCCGGCGCAGACGGCATCACCCGTGTCGCCTATGGGCGCTGGCGTGCGCATGCCGAAGATCGCGCGGCGCTGGACCAGGCCATCGCCGCGATGTCCGCACGACGCCCATCGGCGATGTCCCGCGCGGAGGCCTACGCGTTCTGGGCCAATCTCTACAACGCCGTCACGCTGAAGGTGGTTCTCGACCGCTACCCGGTCGCCTCGATCCGCGACATCAAGGGCAGTTCCTGGCTCGATCCCAAGGCCTATACGGGGCCGTGGCGCGATCAGCGCGTGACCGTCGAGGGACGCGGCCTGTCGCTGGACGACATCGAGCACGCGATCATGCGGCCCGGCTTCAAGGACCCGCGCGTCCACTACGCGGTCAACTGCGCCTCGTATGGCTGCCCCAACCTGATGGCGCGCGCCTGGCGGGCAGAGACGCTCGAAGCGGACCTGGAGGATGCCGCACGCGCCTTCATCAACCATCCTCGCGGCGTCACGGTGCTGCCCTCCGGCGCGTTGCGCGTATCGTCGATCTATCGCTGGTTCATCGAGGATTTCGGCGGCAGCGATGACGGGTTGCGCGCGCATTTCCGCGTCTACGCGTCGTCAGCGCTGGCCCGCGCCCTCGAGAGCGCGCCGGCCATCGCCGATCACGACTACGACTGGTCCCTCAATCGCGCATGATCCGGCGCGGGAACAGGCGCATGCGCGCCCGCGCGGCGGTCGCGGCGATCGCGGGCACGCTGCTCGCAGCGGCCCTGACCTGGACCGTCATGACCGTCCCCGCCCCCTGGCGGCTCGACCCCACCGACCCGCGCGTCTCGCTCGACGACGTGGAACGCGAGGTGGCCCAACGCTATCCCGTGCCAGACATCGCGTCGGCGTCTCTCGCGCGCATGCTCGCCGGCGGCGACGTCGTCCTGTTCGACGTCCGCACCGCCGAGGAATTCGCGGCCGGGCACCTGCCTGGCGCGATCCGGGTCGAACCCGGAACGGGCGCGGAGGAATTCCTGATCCAGCATCGTGCGCGTCTCGGCGGGGCTCCTGTCGTGTTCTATTGCGCCGTCGGCGTGCGCTCGTCGCAGATGGTGATGCGGACGCTCGAGCGCATCGCCCCCCATGCCACCGGCGGCATCTACAATCTGCGCGGCGGCATCTTCCGCTGGGCGAGCGGCGGACGGGCGCTGGTCAGGGGCGATGCGCCGGGCGAGGCGCATCCCTTCGACGCGAATTGGGGACAGTTGCTGAGCAGAAGCGTCGCCGGGCCATGACGCTGCCGCCGCACCGGGGACCCTGCCTTGCGCTGCTGTGCGCTCTCGGCTTCGCGGCGGCGACCCAGGTTGCGCTGGCGATCGGCCATGGCGATGCCGCCCTGTCCACGCGCGATCGCTGGACGACGGCGCTCGTCCTCTGGCTGTCGCTGTCGCTGTCCGCTCTGGCTGTGATCGGTGCCGCCTGGGCGATGCGCGACGTGCCCCTGTCCCGCGGCCTCGCCCTTGCGATCGTCCTCGCCGGCATCCTGATGCGTGCGCCGTATTTCGGCGCCGGCCCGATGCTGGAGAACGACCATTTCCGCTATCTTCTCGACGGCGCGATGGTGGCGCGGGGGCTCGACCCCTATGCCATCGCCCCCGCGGCCCTGGCCCGCGGCGCGCCCGGCATGCCGCCCGATCTGATCGCGGACGGTGGCGCGGCGATCGCGGCGATCAACTTTCCTGCCTTGCGCTCGATCTATCCCGGCGGCGCGCAGATCCTGTTCGCGCTTGCGCATCTCGCAGCCCCCTGGAGCATCGACGGCCTGCGCGCGGCGATCTTCGCGATGGAGGCGTTGACCGCGATCCTGGTATGGCGCCTGCTGGTCGCCTGCGAAGGTCCGCCGGTGGCGACGGCGATCTATTGGTGCAACCCGCTGATGGCCTTCTGCCTGACCGGTCAGGCGCATGTCGACGCGGCGCTGGGCCCTCCGATCCTCGCGGCCCTGCTCGCGACGCATCGGCGCGCGGGCGCGCTCGCCGGCTGCGCGCTCGGCCTCGCCATCGGCGTGAAGCTGTGGCCGGTCCTGCTGGCGCCGCTGCTTGCGCGCGCGCTCGGACAGGACCGGCGGCGCCTCGCTTCCTTCGCCCTCGCCCTGGGCGGAACGACGCTCGTGCTCTGCGCGCCGCTGCTGGTCGCGAGCATTGATGCCGACGCCGGTCTCGTCGCCTACGCGACTGGCTGGAGCGTCAACAATGCGCCCTATGCATGGGCATCGCTGGGCTTGCGCGGCATTTTCGGACAGGCGGCCGGCGAGGGCGCGCTGCGCCTTCTCGTCGCGCTCGCGGCGGCCGGTGCCAGCCTCGCGATCGCCGCGCGACGTCCCGGCGCCCCCGGCGACCTGGTCTTCCGGGCCGCGACGATCGCGACGCTTCTCTTCTATCTCTCCCCGGCGCAATTCCCCTGGTATGCCGCGTGGTTCCTGCCCCTCGCCGCGGCATCCGCGGGATGGGTCCCGGCGACGGCGACCATCGGTCTTCCCGTCTATTACCTGTTCTTTCCCCTCGCCGCCTCGGGCCACGCAGGCATCCATCACCTCGGGCTCGCCGTCCTGCATCTTGCGCCGGTTCTCCTGGCCGCGCATGCGTCGCGACGGACCGCGCACGCGGGAGAACCCGGATGAGCCTCCGCGGCCGCAGGATCGGCGTGGTCATTCCGACGCGCAACGAGGCGGGCGCGCTGCCCGCCGTCCTCGGCGCGATGCCCGGCTTCGTCGACGCGGTGGCGATCGGCGACTTCCGGTCGACGGACGGAACGCAGGAGATCGCCCGGCGCCATGGCGCCATCGTGGTCGACGTCGCCAAGCCGGGCTATGGCCGCGCCTGCCTCGCGGCGATCGCGGCGCTTCCGCCGGTCGACGTCATCGTCTTCGTCGACGGCGACGCCGCCGACGACCTGACGGCCATGGCGGAGCTGGTGCGGCCGGTGGTCGACGGCACTGTCGACCTCGCGCTTGGATCCCGCGTCCTCGGGCGACGCGAGCGCGGCGCGCTGACGCCGCAGCAGATCTTCGGGAACTGGCTCGCCTGCACGCTGATCCGCGCGATCTGGGGCCGGCGTTTCACCGATCTTGGACCGTTCCGCGCCATATCCCGCGACGCGTTCGAACGACTGGGCATGGCGGACCAGGATTTCGGGTGGACCGTCGAGATGCAGGTCAAGGCCGCGCGCGCCGGACTGCGGACGATCGAGATCCCGGCCGACTACAAGCGCCGCATCGGCGTGTCCAAGGTCTCGGGCACGATCGCCGGCACGGTCAGGGCCGGGATCAAGATCCTCTGGGTGATCGGGCGCGAGGCGATGCGTGGCGTCGGACCCGGTGCTGATCGACCATGAGCGAGGCGCGGATCGGTCTCGGCCTGATGTGCAAGCCGCCACGACCCGGCGCGACGAAGACGCGCCTCGCGCGCAGCGTCGGCGACGACGCCGCCGCGCGGCTTTCGCGCGCCTTCCTGATCGATTGCGCGCGCGCCGCCGGCGACGCGGCGCAATGCACCGGGCTGGACATGGTGGCGTTCTATCGGCCGGCGGATGCGGCCGCGGAACTCGGAGCGATCCTCGGACCGCGCTGGGACCTGGTGCATGCCGACGCGGGGGATCTGGGGGCGACGATGCGCGAGGCGCTGGGTCTGCTTCTTGCGCGCTGCCCCGATGGCGCGATGCTGATGGGGGCGGACGTTCCGCTGATCGGCAGTGCCACGATCGCCGCCGCCGCGCGGCTCCTGCGCGACGGCGGCACGCGCGACGTCGCGCTCGTCCCCAGTCCGGATGGCGGCTACTGTCTGATCGGCGCGCGATGCGCACGAACCGCCGCCCCCCTCTTCGCGTCGATGGCCTGGGGCGGACCGGAGGTGCTGGCGCAGACGCTGCGCCGCGCCGATGCGCATCGCCTGACGATGCGGCTTCTCGCGCCGGTCCGGGACATCGACGACGCCGACGATCTCGCGTGGCTGCGCGCCGAACTGAAGACCAGACCGGACGACGCCCCCGCCACGCGCGCGGCGCTCGCCGCGCTGGCAGCGAAGCGACAAGGCCCTCCGTCGCCGGGCTGACGCCAGCGGCGAACCGGCGCGATCGTATCTTGCGGGACGGCGCTCGCGCGCCCATCTCGACGGGAGCCAGGGGTGACACCCATGAAAAGGGCATCTTCCGTGACGCCCGTCGATCCGCATGCGCGATCGGCAGAAGCCTGCCTTGCCGCGCTCGATGCGGGTGCCGAAGGGCTGGCTGCGGAAGAAGCCAAGCATCGGCTCGCGGCGCACGGGCCGAACCGGCTCCCGGAGACGCGGACGCGCGGTCCGCTCGTGAGGCTCCTGTCGCAGTTCCACAACGTCCTGATCTATGTGCTGATCGGGTCGGCCGCCGTGACCGCGGCGCTACAGCACTGGGTGGACACCGTCGTCATCCTGGCGGTGGTGCTGGCGAACGCCACGATCGGCTTCGTGCAGGAGGGCAAGGCCGAGGCGGCGATGGCCGCGATCCGGCGGATGCTGGCGCCACGCGCCGCCGTGCTGCGCGACGGACGGCGCATCACGGCCGATGGTTCGGACCTCGTCCCTGGCGACGTCGTCCTGCTCGAGGCGGGCGACAAGGTCCCGGCCGACCTGCGCGTGCTCGAGGCGCGGGGCCTCGCCGCCCAGGAAGCGATCCTGACCGGCGAATCGGTGCCGGTCGAGAAGTCGCAGGACCCGGTCGCCGCCGGGGCGGCGCTGGGCGACCGCCGCTCCATGCTGTGGTCGGGCACGCTGATCACCCAGGGCACCGCACGCGGGCTGGTGGTGGCGACCGGCAGCGCCACGGAGATCGGGCGTATCGGCGGCCTGCTCGCGGGCGTCGAGCAATTGACCACGCCCCTGGTCGCGCAGATGGACCATTTTGCGCGCTGGCTGTCCTTGCTGATCCTGCTCGGCGCCGGATTGCTGCTGGCGCACGGCTATTTCGTCGGCCACCACGATTTCGCGACCCTGTTCATGGTCGTGGTCGGGCTTGCCGTCGCCGCCATACCCGAGGGCCTTCCGGCGGTGATGACGATCACGCTGGCGGTCGGCGTCCAGGCGATGGCGGGGCGCAAAGCCATCGTCCGGCGTCTGCCGGCGATCGAAGCCATCGGTTCGGTGTCGGTCATCTGCACCGACAAGACCGGCACGCTGACCCGCAACGAGATGGCTGTCGTCGTCGCCGAGAGCGCCGACGGATCCTTCGCGATCGCGGGCGAAGGATACGCGCCCGAGGGCACGATCGTGCCCCCGGGCGATCTGGAACGCCTCGGCTGCGCCGCGGCGCTGTGCAACGACGCCGCGCTCGTGCGTCGCGACGGGATCTGGACGATCGAAGGCGACCCGATGGAAGGCGCCCTGCTCGCCTTCGCGGGCAAGACGGGAGCGCGCGCGCAGGCACGCCGGCTCGATGCCGTCCCGTTCGACAGCCGCCATCGCTTCATGGCCGTCCTGACCGAAGACGGCGGGCAGGGCCTGATCCACGTCAAGGGCGCGCCGGAGCGCGTGCTGGGCATGTGCAGCGGGATCGACGTCCCGCGGTGGCACGACCGTGCCGACGCGCTGGCGCGGCGCGGGTTGCGGGTCCTCGCCCTCGCCGAACGCGGCTGGAACGGGGATCGCATCGATCCCGCGGCCCTCGAAGGCCGCCTCCAATTCCTCGGGCTCGTCGGGCTCATCGACCCGCCGCGCCCCGAGGCGGTCGCGGCGGTCGCCGAATGCCGCGCGGCCGGCATCCGGGTCAAGATGATCACCGGCGACCACGCCGGCACGGCGGCAGCCATCGCGTCGCAGATCGGCCTCGAGAATCCGCGCCGCGTCCTCACCGGTGCCGCGCTCGACGGGCTGGACGACGCGCAGCTGTCGCTCGAGGTCGCCGACGTCGACGTGTTCGCGCGCACGAGCCCGGAGCACAAGCTGCGGCTTGTCCGCGCCCTGCAGGCGGACGGGCTCTCGGTCGCCATGACCGGCGACGGCGTCAACGACGCCCCCGCGCTGAAGCGCGCGGATGCGGGCATCGCCATGGGCCTGAAGGGATCCGAGGCTGCGAAGGAGGCCGCAGATCTTGTGCTCGCCGACGACAATTTCGCCTCGATCGCCGCGGCCGTGCGCGAAGGCCGTACCGTCTGGGACAATCTGCGAAAAGTGATCAGCTGGACGCTGCCGACCAACGCCGGCGAGGCAATGG
>JBIKLI010000074.1:0-14640 GCA_044359885.1 Alphaproteobacteria bacterium
GCCGGCGACCCGCGGGACGATCGCTGGTTCGGCGCGCCGCCGCCCGGTCATGGCGGTCGGAGCTATGGCGGCGTCAATTCGGCCCGGCCGCTGGGCGCGGAATACGTCGCGCGATGATCGCGCGACGAAGAGGGAGGACAGGATGCGACAGATCGGCGACCTGAAGATCGGCTGCACGGCCGGCGGCACGACGCACCAGGACACGAACATCCCCGACATCGCGACCAAGGTGCGCATGGTCAAGGAGTCGGGCGCGTTCGACTACATCGACCGCACGCCGCCCGACGAGGAGTTCCGCGATCTGCTGAAGGCTTCGGAGAAGCATGACCTTCCGATCCACGCCGGCGGCTGGTTCTATACGCTGGGGCGCGACGAGACGCTGTTCGAGCAGAACATCGTCAAGGGCCGCCTGCTCGGCAGCCAGGTCCACAACGTCCAGGTGATGACCAACCACGCCGACGGCCATGTGCTGACGGATGCCGAAGTCGCCGATTTCTACCTGCGCGCACATGATTTCGGCATGCGGCACGGCGTCGTGCCCTGTTTCGAGGTGCATGTGAACATGTGGTCGGAGCATCTCGGCCGCGTCGAGAAGGTCGCTGCGCTGGTCAAGGCGCGCGGCGTGCCCTTCTACATGACGCTCGACCACAGCCATGTGATCTTCAAGATCGACAATCCCGAAGAACAGAAGGTCCAGAACATGAAGGCCGACGTGGATTCGGGGGCTCTGATCCTCGACCCGGCCAAGCCCGGCAACGTCGCCAAGAAGTGGATCGACGCCAATTTCGTCCATCACGCCCATGCGCGCGCCGCGGTGCCGGCCAACCCGATCAACATCTGGGCCAAGCACCCCGACGGCCGCTTCGGCCGCGGCATCCAGTACCCGTTCATGAAGCCCAATCCCGGCGAGTACGTCGCCGACTGGGACGAGGCGCGGCTCGAACCGTGGAAGCGCGTGGTCCGCGACCTGCTCGCCCATCACGCGACGCATGCCGGGAGCCCGATCGGCCAGATCTCCTGCGAGCACATCCCGGCCGTCGACTACGGCATGGGCCACAAGTATTCCATCTTCGAGAACAACGTCGCCTGCGCGCGTTGGATCCGCGAGGAATGGGGCAAGGCGCTCGCCGCCGCCGACGCAACCAAGAACTGATCGCCGAACTCGAGGAGACGAGAAAATGAAGGTTCGCGCCGCAGTCGCCTATCAGGCGAAGGCCCCGCTGGTGCTCGAGACGATCGACGTCGAGGGCCCGAAGGAGGGCGAGGTGCTGGTCGAGGTGAAGGCCACGGGCATCTGCCACACCGACGAATACACGCTCTCGGGCGCCGATCCGGAAGGCCAGTTCCCGGTCGTGCTCGGCCATGAGGGCGCGGGCATCGTCGTCGACGTCGGCAAGGGCGTGACGTCGCTCAAGAAGGGCGACCACGTCATTCCGCTGTATACGCCGGAATGCCGGCAGTGCAAGACCTGCCTCAGCCGCAAGTCCAACCTCTGCACGTCGATCCGCGCCACCCAGGGCAAGGGCGTGATGCCGGACGGGACCAGCCGCTTCTCCTGCACCGGCAAGCCGGTGCTGCACTACATGGGCTGCTCGACCTTCGCGAACTTCACGGTGCTGCCGGAGATCGCGCTGGCCAAGATCCGGCCCGACGCGCCCTTCGACAAGGTCTGCTACATCGGCTGCGGCGTGACGACCGGCATCGGCGCGGTGATCAACACCGCCAAGGTCGAGCCCGGCGCCAACGTCGTCGTCTTCGGGCTGGGCGGCATCGGCCTCAACGTCATCCAGGGCGCGCGCATGGCCGGCGCCGACATGATCGTGGGCGTCGACATCAATCCGGCGCGCGAGGCGATCGCCCGCAAGTTCGGCATGACGCATTTCGTCAACCCGAGCGAACTCAAGGAAGACGTCGTCGCCCACATCGTCGAGCTGACCAAGGGCGGCGCCGACTATTCCTTCGAATGCGTCGGCAGCACGAAGCTGATGCGCCAGGCGCTGGAATGCTGCCATCGCGGCTGGGGCGTGTCGGTGATCATCGGCGTCGCCGGTGCGGGCCAGGAGATCTCCACGCGCCCCTTCCAGTTGGTCACCGGCCGGACCTGGAAGGGCACCGCCTTCGGCGGCGTGCGCGGACGCACCGAGGTGCCGCGCATCGTCGACTGGTACATGGACGGCAAGATCAACATCGACGACCTGATCACGCACGTCATGCCGCACGAGAAGATCAACGAGGGCTTCGAGATGATGCGGCGCGGCGAGTCGATCCGCACGGTGCTGACCTACTGACGGGACCACGCACATGGCCGGGACGATCGAGACGCTCGCCGAGCATGGCTGCTTCGGCGGCGTGCAGGGCTTCTACCGCCACGCCTCCGCCGCCTGCGGCGGGGCGATGCGCTTCGCCGCCTTCGTCCCGGCGGCGGCGCGCGGCCGGCGGCTGCCGGTGCTGTTCTATCTCGCCGGGCTGACCTGCACCGAGGAGACCTTCACGATCAAGGCGGGGGCGCAGCGCGTCGCCGCCGAGCTCGGGATCATTCTCGTCATGCCGGACACCAGCCCGCGCGAGCCGCAGCTGCCGGGCGACCGCGACTCCTGGGATTTCGGCCAGGGCGCGGGCTTCTACGTCGACGCGACGCAGGCGCCGTGGAACGCCAACTACCGGATGTTCTCCTACGTGACGGAGGAGCTGCCGGCGCTCGTCGACGGGCATTTCCCGACCGATCCGGCGCGCCGCGGCGTGTTCGGCCACTCGATGGGCGGGCACGGCGCGCTGGTGACGGCGCTGCGCCGTCCGGACGTCTTCCGCTCCTGCTCGGCCTTCGCGCCGATCTCGGCGCCGATGGAATGCCCCTGGGGGCACAAGGCGCTTGGCAACTATCTCGGCCCCGATCGCGCCGCCTGGGCCGCCTACGACGCCAGCGCGCTGATGCGCACCAAGCCCTTCGGTCGCGAGATCCTGGTCGACCAGGGCCTCGCCGACAAGTTCCTCGCCGAGCAGCTCAAGCCCCAGCTGCTCGAGGCCGCGGCGGCGGCCGGGGGCCAGAAGCTGACGCTGCGCCGGCACGCCGGCTACGACCACGGCTATTACTTCATCCAGAGCTTCGTCGCCGACCATCTCGCCCATCACGGCCGCCAGCTGGCGTGACGCGGCGCGCGGAGGAACGGATGCAGCAGCGGCTCCTCAAGGGACAGGTCGCCCTCGTCACCGGCGCGGGGCGCGGTCTTGGCGCGGCCTTCGCCGACCTGCTCGCGCGGCTGGGCGCCGATGTCGCGGTCCACGGGATGCGGGAGGAAGGTCCCGCCGAATATGGCGAAGGCACGACGCTGACCGCGACCGCCGAGGCGGTCGCGAAGGCGCATGGCGTGCGCACCCATCGCGTCCTCGGCGATCTGACCCGATCGGACGAGGTGGCGCGGGTCGTCGCCGACACGCGCGCGGCGCTGGGGCCGATCGGCATCCTGGTCCACAACGCCGGCGGCGACATCGCCGCGTCGGGCGGAAAGCCGGATCCGAACGACTGCGTCTTCGTCAAGGAAGTCGACGTCCGCACAGTGCTCGAGCGCAACCTGATGAGCACCATCCTGATCTGCCAGGCGGTCGCCCCGGACATGATGAAGCGGCGGCGCGGACGCATCGTGACCCTGTCCTCGGTCGCCGCCTTCCGCGGGCGCGGGCACTCGGCCATCTACGCGACGGCGAAGGCCGCGGTGGTCCACTACACGCGCTGCCTCGCCGAACAGATGCGCCCCTTCGAGGTGACGGTCAATTCGATCGCGCCCGGCGATACGCGCACCGGCCGGTTCGTCGGAACCCGTCTGGTCGATCCCGCCCGGATGGCGACCAGCGGGACGCTCGATCGGATCGCCACGGTGGACGAGGTCGCGCGTACGCTCGAATTCCTGGTGGGCCCGATGGGCGATTTCTTCACCGGACAGGTGCTGCGCGTCGATGGCGGGACCCAGCTCTGGCCAGCCTGAAAGCCGGCGCGCTCAGTCCCCGGGCTTGAGCGGGCGTCCTCCGGCATCGACCACGCCCTTGGTCAGGATGATGTTGCCGTAGAAGCGCCGCTCGCCGCAGCGCACGATCGCGAAGGCCCGTCTGGCCTCCTCGTAGAAGGCATGGCGCTCGACCGGATGGGGCTTCAGATCGCGATCCAGCGCCCGCCCGATGACGGCACGGAACTCCGCCACGACCGGCGGAACGCAATCCGGATCGCCGATGACCGCCATGACCCGGGCCGGGTGCGGCACCGCATGGTCGAGCGGCATGACGCTCAAGATCGCCTGAAGCGCGGCCGGAGCAGGGATGCCGTCGAGAGAGATCAGCCGGCGGGCGCAGGATTCCGCCGGAAAATTGGCGTCCACCACCACGATCTCGTCGCCATGTCCCATCGCGGCGAGGGCATGGAGAAGGTCCGGCGACAGAAGCGGGTCGAGGCCGATGAGCATGGGGACGTCCTCCCTTCCCGGAAACGTGCCATCCGCGGCCATCGCGCGGCAATCGCAATTGCGCGCGTCGCGGCGAGCCCTTAGAGATTCGGGTCCGTAAAGCCCGTCCCGGGCGAGGAGAGACATGCGTACCGAGAAACTCCGCGGCCTGTGGGTCGCCAGCCTGACCCCGCTCGCGGCCGATGGACGCATCGACACAGGCCTGTTCGCCAGCCACTGCCGCTGGCTCTTCGGCCGTGGCGTGGACGGCGTCGCCGTGTTCGGAACGACCGGCGAAGGTCAGTCCTTCTCGGTGCGCGAACGCCTCGAAGCGGTCGACGGGCTGCTGCGCGCCGGCATCCCCGGCGACCGGATCGTGGTCGGCACCGGCTGCGCGGCGGTTCCGGACGCCGTCGAGCTGACACGCCACGCACTGACCAGCGACGTGGCCGCGGCCATGATCCTGCCACCCTTCTTCTGGAAGGGGCAGGACGACGCCGCCGTGGCCCACGGAATCGGCAGCGTGATCGAGGGGGTGAACGATTCCCGCCTGCGCACGATCCTCTATCACATCCCGCAGGTCTCGGCGGTCCATATCGATGCCGGCGCCATCGCCCTGCTGCGGCGGCGCTTCGGCGCGGTGGTCGCGGGCATCAAGGACAGTTCGGCCGACTACACCCATTTCGACGCCGCGTTCACGGCGTTCCCGGAGATGCTGCATTTCGTCGGCGCCGAGCCCCAGTTCGCGCGCGTGCTCGAGGTCGGCGGCGCCGGCACGATATGCGGGCTGGGCAACGTCGTGCCGTCGATCATGGCGCGACTGCGCGACGGGCGCGGCGGCGCCAAGGACGCGCAGCGCGAGATCGAGGCCTTCTGCCGCTTCTTCATCGGCCGGCCATTCCTGCAATCGACGCGCGCGATGCTGGCGCGGCTCTCCGGCGAGCCGGCCTGGCTGCGCACGCGTGCGCCGCTGGTCGCCTTCGACGCGGCACAGGCGGCGGCGGTCGCGGCGGCGCTGCGCGACTATCCCGCGATGGGCTGAGCGCGGCCGGACGCAAAGGCGCCTCGCATGCCCGAGGGCCACACGATCCATCGCGCGGCCCGCGACCAACGGCCGATGCTCGTGGGCCAGAGGCTGGCGGTGGGGTCGCCCCAGGGCCGCTTCGCCGACGGCGCGGCATCGCTCGACGGGCGCGCCTGCACCGCGATCGAGGCCTATGGCAAGCACCTGCTGTACGATTTCGAGGGCGAGCGGACGCTGCATGTCCATCTCGGCCTGTTCGGGTCGTTCCGCAGCGCCGGACAGCCGGCACCCGCGCCGCGCGGCGCGGTGCGGGCCCGGCTGGAAAGCGCCACGCATGCGGTGGACATCGTCGGACCCAATCGCTGCGAGGTTCTGGACCCGGCGGGCAGGACCGCGCTGCTGGGGCGCATCGGGCCCGACGTGCTGCGCGCGGATGCCGATCCCGGACGTGCCGCAGCCCGCATCCGCGCAAGCCGGACCGCGATCGGTCTGCTGCTGATGGACCAGTCGGTGATCGCCGGCATCGGCAACATCTACCGCACCGAATTGCTGTGGCGTGCCGGCATCCACCCATCACTGCCCGGCACGCGCCTCACCGCGGCGCAGTTCGATGGCCTGTGGGGCGACGCCTGCGCCCTGCTCGCGCGCGGCGTCAAGCTGGGTGCCATCGTCACCGTCGACGGCGGCGCGGCGGGCCGCGGGCGCTATCGCGAGCGGGTCAACATCTTCGGCCGGGACGCATGTCCCCGCTGCGAGCGCCAGATCCGCCTCATCGTGATGGGCGGGCGCAAGGCCTATGCGTGCGAGGCCTGCCAGAAGCGGCCGCGGCGCGTCACACGGAAAGCCTGACGAAGAGGCCCAGCGTCATCGCCATCTGTGCCAGGATCAGCGGCACGATCCAGCGCAGCAGGTCGACCTTCACCGCCGCCAGACCGGCCGCCATTTCGCCGCGCAGCGTCGCCAGTTCGGTCTTCATCTCCTGACGAAGCTTGCCGATCTCGGCATGCATCTCCTGACGCAGCTTTCCGATCTCGGCGTGCATCTCCTGACGCAGCTTGCCGATCTCGGCATGCATCTCCTGACGCAGCTTGCCGATCTCGGCGTGCAGTTCCTGTCGCAGCTTCTCGAATTCGAAGCGCGTCTCCTGCCGTGCAAGACGGAATTCGGCCTCGAGGCTGCGGAGGTCGCTGCGCGATGCGGGATCGACGACCATGGTTTCGGCCAGGGCCTCCGCCACCGACGTGGCTTGGGGGACGCTCATGCCCGCCGCTTCCAGGCGCCGGGTCAGCTTCAATGTATCGAATGCGGTCGCGGTCATCGAGAGGGATCATGAAGCCGGCGCGCCTGGCGTCGCAAGGATGCGCGGGATCTAACCCGCCTGGCTTAGGCCCGCGCCATCACCCGGGCGGACAGTCGCTCCCGCCATGGCGCACCAGGATCAGGTCCTGGACCGGGAAGCCCAGCGCGCGGGCGCGCGCCACGAGTTCCGCGCGCAGCGGTTCCGGCAGGTCGGGTCTGCGCGCGAGGATCCAGAAATAGTCGCGGGTCGGACCTGAGACCAGCGCCCAGCCATAATCGCGCTCGTCCAACGCGAAGACGTGGTAGCCGCCCGCGAAGGGCCAGAAGAACGTCACGGCGAGGCTGCCGCGATCCCGCGGTCCCAGGAAGACCGCGCGGCCCCGCGCCTCCTTCCAGCGGCACTGGCCGCGATCGAGCCCGCGATTGACGACCGCGATCGACCCGTCGGCATTCGCCGCGTAGCTGGCCGTCACGTCGTCGAGCCCGCGCTCGAAACGATGGTCGAGGCGGGCGATCTCGTACCAGGTGCCGAGATAGCGCTGGGCGTCGAAGCCACGCACGGGTTCGAGCCCCGCCGGTACGCCGGTGCAGCCCGCGAGCACCGCGAGCAGCGCGAAGATCCGGAGCAGCGCAGGGGCAAGACGTCGTGGGCGCGTCATCCCGGCCCCCCTTGCGCCGCATCGATCAGCCAGTCCCAGAGATAGGCCTCCAGCGGTCGATCGGCGAAGAGGGCGAAGACCGGCGCCGCATCGCGGCGAACCAGCAGCACCGGCAGCGACGCGAAGCGCGTGAGCGCCGCCGATCCCGGCGCGAAGACGCGCGTATCGAGATCGATGCCCGTCCCCCTGGCAAGCAGGCCCGGCGCCGCGTCGCCGGCGACCTCGAAGCGTACGCGCGCATCGCCGACCGGATGACAGGCGGCGTGCCGGCCGGCGAGCGACGCGCGAAGACCATCCGCAAGACCGGAGGCGGCTTCGGCCGAGCCGGCGTCGAGAAGGAAGGCATCGGGCGCCGTCCAGAAGATGTCGCGCGCCGGCCCCAGGACCGGCCGGGCGGGTCCCGCAGGCAAGGCGGCGCCAAGAAAGGTGGCGGCGACGGCACGCGAATCCGGATCGTCGGCACGCACGCGCAGCACGACCAGTCCGGGCGCGGGCGCGCGGGTCAGGACGAGATCCGGCGCCTCCAAGCGACCTGGCTCAGACATGGAGATTGGCTCCGGCGGGATCGACGAAGCAGGGCGCGACGACGCGCGCCTCGCGGCGACGGCCCTCGTCGACCAGCACGATGCGCTCGCCCATCCGCGCCCGGCCGCGTCGCAGCATGCCAAGCCCGATCGGTCGTCCCAGCGCCGGGCTCCAGCAGGCGGACGTCACGTAGCCTTCCGATCGGCCGTCCGCCGCGGCGACGACATGCGCGCCCGCGCGCAAGGGCTGGTGCGCATCGTCGGGAAGCACGCCGACCAACTGGTGGCGGTCGTCGCGGAGCGCCTCGGGCCGCGTCAGCGAGCGGCGTCCGACGAAATCCGACGCCTTGCGTGCGATGCCGCCGGCCATGCCCAGGTCGCCGGGCAGCGTCGTGCCGTCGCTGTCGCTGCCGACATGGATGTAGCCCTTCTCGATGCGCAGCGTCATCAGCGCCTCGATGCCGAAGGGTGCGATGCCGAAGGCCGCGCCCGCGTCGACAAGACGGTCCCAGAGCGCCGGCGCCGAGCGGGCCGCGACGTTGATCTCGTAGCTCGCTTCGCCGGTGAAGCTGACGCGCATCACGCGGACGGGAAATCCGGCGACCCGGCCCTCGCGCCAGTGCATGTGCGGGAAGGCGTCGCGCGTCAGGTCGATGTCGCAGCCCGCCGCCGCGATCGTCGCGCGGGCCTGCGGCCCGGTCACGGTGACGACGCCGAGTTGATGGGTCAGCGTCGTCGCGAAGACGCGCATGTCCGGCCACTCGCCCTGCAGCCATTCGTCGAGCGTCGCCGCGATGCGCGAGGCCGCGGAACTCGTCGTGCCGACCAGGAAGCTCTCGGATCCAAGCCGCGCGCAGACGCCATCGTCGGTCACGACGCCATGCTCGGTCAGCATGATCCCGTAGCGAAGCCGCCCCGGCGCCAGCGTCGACATGGTGCCGGCATAGATCCGGTCGAGGAATGTCGCCGCATCCGGCCCCTCGACCATGATCTTGCCCAGCGGCGAGCCGTCGAAGATGCCGACCGCGGCGCGGACATGCGCCGCCTCGCGCCGAGCGGCGGCCTCCAGATCCTCGCCGGCGCGCAGATAGGCGGCCGGTCGCTGCCAGCCGCCGAAATCCTCGAACGTCGCGCCCGCCGCGACGTGGCGATCATGCATCGGCAGACGCGCGCGCGGCCGGTAGAAATCGCCGCGCTCGCGCCCGGCCATGGCCCCGATCGGCACGGGATCGAAGGGCGGACGGAAGCGCGTCGTGCCGACCTGCGCGATGTCGCGTCCCGTGGCCTCCGCCAGGAGCGCCAACCCGACCACGTTAGAGGTCTTGCCCTGGTCGGTCGCCATGCCCAGCGTCGTGTAGCGCTTGAGGTGCTCGACCGAGACATAGTTCTCGCGCGCCGCGAGCCGCACGTCGTCGCTGGTCACGTCGCTCAGCAGGTCGACCCAGGCCTTGCCGCCGCCGCGGACCTCCCAGAGCGGGGCCAGCGGCGCCTCGGCGACCTCGGGTGCACGCGGCGCGGCCAGGCGTGGCGTCGTGTCACCGGACGCCCAGGCGCCGGCCGCCGCACCTTGCGCCAGCGCCGTGTCGCAGCCGAAGCCGCCGGCGGCAGCCCCGGCCGAACGCTCCGCCTGAACCGATGTCCCCGGCAGGAAGGTCGCACGCGCCGGGTCGAAGACCAGCCGGCCGCCGGACTGGCAGAACAGGTGCACCGCGGGGTTCCAGCCGCCCGAGACGGCGATCAGGTCGGCATCGACCATGATGCGCCCGCCGCCAGGACGCTGGATCTCCGCGCCCTCGACCGCCCGTCCGCCATGTGCGCGCCGCAGCACCGACCCGGTCAGGATCGGGATGCCGCGCGCACGTGCCGCGTCGCCGAGCGCACCGCCGCCATCCGGGCGCGAGTCGCAGACCGCCGCAATCTCGACGCCGGCCGCGTGCAGCGCCAGCGCGGTGCGATAGGCATCGTCGTTGTTGGTTGCGATGACCGCGCGCCGCCCGGGCGCCACCGCCCAGCGCGCGAGATAGCTGCGCACCGCCGAAGCGAGCATCACACCGGGCAGGTCGTTGCCGCCGAAGGCGAAGGGCCGCTCGAACGCGCCTGTGGCCAGAACCACGCGCCGTGCGCGGATGCGCCACAGCCGGCCGGCGGGTGCGCCGGCGTCGGGCGACGCACCGAAAGGCACGCAGCGCTCGTACGCGCCGAGCAGGTTGTGATCGTAATAGCCGAACACGGTCGTGCGCCGAAGGAGGCGGATATCCGTCTGCGCCGAAAGATCTTGCGCGGTCCGGGCCACCCATGACGCCGCATCCTGACCGTCGATCGCGCCGCCATCGGACAGGAGACGCCCGCCGGGTTCCTCGTCCTGCTCGGCGAGGATCACGCGCAGACCCCGCTGCGCCGCCTCGCGCGCCGCGGCGAGCCCCGCCGGACCGGCCCCGACCACGAGCACGTCGCAATGCGCGCTCAGCTTCTCGTAGCGGTCCGGATCGGCCGCGCGCGGCGCCCGGCCCAGCCCGGCGGCGCGGCGGATCGCCGGCTCGAACATGCGCCAATCCGGCCGCATGAACGTCTTGTAGTAGAATCCCGCGGGCAGGAAACGGCCGAACAGACCGATCGCAGCGCCGATGTCGAAGTCGGCGGACGGCCAGCAATTGACGCTGCGCGCGACCAGTCCGTCGTACAGCGCCACCTGCGTGGCCTTGAGGTCGGGCATCATGCGCGCGCCGCCGCCCACGGCGACGATCGCGTTCGGTTCCTCCAGCCCGGCGGCGAAGATGCCGCGCCGGCGGTGGTACTTGAAGCTGCGCCCGACCGTCGACACGCCGTTGGCCAGCAGCGCCGAAGCCAGCGTGTCGCCGGCGAAACCTTCCATCGGCGTGCCGTCGAAGACGAAATGCAGGGGCCGTGCGCGGTCGATGCGGCCACCGGCCGCGAGCCGGAACCCGCTCATCGCAGATCCGGCCGCTTTTCGAGCAGGCCATAGACGGCCTTGATCTCGTGGGTGAGCGTGTCGCGCGCGACGTTGAACCACTGGCCGCAGCCATGGCGGTGCAGCCAGCGCTCGAAATGCAGGCCCTTGGGATTGTCTCGCTCGAAGAGGTAGCGCGCCCACTCGGCATCGCTCGTCGCCTCCGGCGGGCCCGGGCGGGCGATATGCGTCTGGCCGCCGCAGACGAACTCGGCCTCGTCGCGCGGGCCGCAATGGGGGCAGGCGATCAGCAGCATCAATGCGCGATCCCCGAGGCCGCAGCCTCGTCGACGAGGGCGCCGCGCGCGAAACGGTCCAGGCCGAAGCCCGCGACCAGCGGATGCGGCGCCTGGTTGGCGATGGTGTGGGCGAAGGTCCAGCCACCGGCCGGGATCGCCTTGAACCCGCCCGTGCCCCAGCCGCAATTCAGCCAGATCCCGTCGACCGGCGACGCACCGATGATCGGCGAGGAATCGTGCACGACATCGGTCATGCCCGCCCATTGCCGCAGGAAGCGCACGCGCGACATCGAGGGGAAGAGCTCGAGGAAGCCGGCCATGACATGCTCGGCGACCGGCAGGTTGCCGCGCTGCGCGTAGGACGGATAGAGGTCGAGCGCGCCGCCCAGCACGATCTCGCCCTTGTCCGACTGGCTGGCATAGACGCCGGTCGCGGGCGAGATGACGACCTTGTCGAGCCAGGGCTTGAGCGGTTCCGAGACGAAGGCCTGCAGCGCGTAGGTCGTCAGCGGCAGGCGGAAACCGGCCATGCCGGCGAGCACGCTCTGATGCCCTGCGGCGGCCAGACCGATCCGTCCTGCCATGATCGTCCCGCGCGAGGTCCGGACGCCCACCGCGCGCGGACCGTCGAAGACGAACCCCGTGACCTCGCAATTCTGGAGGATATCCACGCCCAGCGCGTCGGCGGCGCGCGCATAGCCCCAGACCACCGCGTCGTGGCGCGCGATGCCGCCGCGACGCTGCATGAAGCCGCCATGGATCGGATGGCGCGCGCCCGGGCCGCAATCGAGATCGGGCACCATCCGCGCGATGTCGGCGGTGGTCAGCATCTCCGAATCGATGCCGTTCAGATGCATCGCGTTCACCCAGCGCCGCGCCCCCTCCAGGTCGTGGCGCGAATGCGACAGGGTGATCAGGCCGCGCTGGCTGACCATGGTGTTGAAGTTCAGCTCGCGCGCCGAGGTCTCGTAGAGGCGCAGCGCGAATTCGTAGAACGCGGCGCTCTCGGGAAAGAAATAGTTCGAGCGGATGACGGTGGTGTTGCGACCCGAATTGCCCTGTCCGATCCAGCCGCGCTCGAGCACCGCGACGTTGCGGATGCCGTGGTTGCGCGCAAGGTAATAGGCGGTCGCGAGGCCATGCCCGCCGCCGCCGACGATCACGACGTCGTAGGACGGCCGCGGCGCCGGATCGCGCCAGGCCTTCGGCCAGCCGCGATGCCCCGCGAAGCCTTCCCGCACGAGGGACCAGAGCGAATAGCGCGTCATGCGTCGATCGAATTGCCCATCTGCGGCGGCGAGGATAGTCGAGCCGCGCGCGCGCGTCGCGCCCCTTGTAGACTGGCGGCGGATCCGGATCCGGGAGAGACGACATGACCACCGCTCCACGGCTGACGCCGCCGCCTGGCGCCTGCGACACGCACATGCACTTCTACGATGCCCGCTTTCCCACCGCCCCGACCGCGACCGGGACCCAGCCCGATGCCACGCCGGCCGCCTACCGCACGGTCCAGCGTCGACTCGGCCTGCAACGCGTGGTCGTGGTCCAGCCCTCGGCCTACGGCGCCGACAACCGCGCGACCATGGAGGGCGCCGCCGTCTTCGGGCGCGACGCACGCGCCGTCGTCGTGGTCGAGCGCGAGGCCCCGTCCTCGGAATTGCTGCGTCTCGCCGATGCCGGCGCGGTGGGGCTTCGCTTCTTCCAGTTTCCGGGCAGATACTACGACTGGGCGGATCTGGAGCGGATGGGGCGGCGTGCCGCCGATCATGGCTGGCATCTGCAGTTGCAATTCGACGGCCGCACGATCCCCGACTATCTGTCGCGGCTGCTCGCCCTGCCCTGCGACATCGTGATCGACCACAACGCACGTTTCGTCGAGCCCGTGCAGACCGGTCATCCGTCCTTCGTGGCGCTGCAGCGGCTGCTCGACAGCGGGCGCTGCTGGATCAAGTGCTCGGCGATGTACGACACCTCCCGGCTCGGGCCGCCGCTCTATCCGGACGTCGCGCCGATCGCGCGCGCGATCATCCGCCATGCGCCGGAGCGCGTGGTCTGGGCCAGCAACTGGCCCCATCCCAACAATTTCCCGAAGCCCGACGATGCGATGCTGCTCGACACGCTTCTCGACTACGCGCCCGACGAAGCGACATGGCGGCGAATCCTGGTGGACAACCCGGCCCGCCTCTACCATTTCGACTGAGCCAGCAAGGAGATCGCACCGATGAAGCTCTTCTATTCGCCCGGCGCCTGCTCGCTCTCGCCCCATATCGTCCTGCGCGAGGCGGGCGTCGACGCCGCCCTCGAGCGCGTCGACCTCAGGTCGAAGAAGACCGCGCACGGAGCCGACTTCACGGCGATCAATCCCAAGGGCCAGGTGCCGACGCTGCAGCTCGATTCGGGCGAGATCCTGACCGAAGGGCCGGTGATCGTGCAGTACATCTGCGATCTCAACCCGGCCGCGGGCCTCGCCGGCGCGCCAGGCTCGATGCTTCGCTGGCGCGTCCTGGAATGGCTGAACCATGTGTCGTCCGAACTGCACAAGGGCTTCACGCCGCTGTTCCGTCCCAACACGCCCGACGCCTACAAGGAGATCGCGCGCGCCACTCTCGGCGCGCGTTTCGACGCGCTCGAAAGGCACATGGCCGGGCGGGACTATCTGACGGGCGACGCGTTCACCGCGGCGGACGCGTATCTGTTCACCGTGATGAACTGGGGCAGGTTCACGGGCATCGACATCGCGCGCTGGCCCGTGCTGGCCGCCTACCATGCCCGTGTCGCCGCTCGCCCGAAGGTGCAGGAGGCGCTGGCCGCCGAAGGCCTCAGGCGTTGACGGAGCCGGCGGTCCGGACCATGCGGATCGCAGCGCCAGCGCGGGGCATCGGCACCTGCGGATCCCGGATGGTCGAGCGATGACGATCGGCTCCGGCTCATGGCGCCGATCGGCAGCCGCGGCACTCAATCGACCGGACGCCAGCCATCGTCGATGAGGCAGGTGGTCAAGAATCTGTCGCGGGCTCCGGCATTGAGGTCGACATGGCCGAAGCGCGGCGGGACGTAATGGCCGTGCGAGAAGCTGCAGCGCCGCCGCCCGTGGGATTTCCAGCAATGCCTGTATCCCGGCGCGAAATAGCCTCCGGAGATCTGCATCCAGCGCAGATCGGGCGGCAGCCGCTGATGGCCCGCCGCATCGCAGCGCATCTGCGCGATCTTGAAATCGGCTTCGTTCGCGCCCGGCTTTTCCCATCGTTGCGCGCACCCACCGAGGACGAGGACGGCGAGCAGGAGCAGCACCCGCCGCCTCGCGGCAGGCGGCGCCAGCATGTGGGCTGGAAGCTGGAAGGGCATGGTCCGTTCCCGTCTGCGGGCCACCCCGTGCGAGGCGGCCGCGCCGGGAAAACGGCGGATCCCGTGGCGTTGTTCCGCTTCGTTGCCCGGCGTACGCCGTCGACGGCGACGAACCGTCGGAATATCCGCCTGCCGCCCCGCGTTCTGACGAC
>JBIKLI010000371.1:0-4180 GCA_044359885.1 Alphaproteobacteria bacterium
CCGATGAACGCGCCGGCCCCGATGTCTGTGCGGAACTTCTCGAAGCCGTCGTAGTTGCAGGTGATCGTCCCGGCGCCGACATTCGCGCGCGCCCCGACCCGTGCGTCGCCGACATAGGACAGATGATTGACCTTGGCGCCGGCTTCGATGCGCGCCGCCTTGATCTCCACGAAGTTCCCGATATGCGCCCCGGCGCCGATCTCGGCACCGGGGCGCAGCCGGGCGAACGGCCCGATCGCCGCGCCGGCCGCGACCCGGCAGGATTCCAGATGGCTGAAGGAGCGGATCTCAACCCCGTCGCCGATCTCGACGCCGGCGCCGAAGACGACATGGGGCCAGACCACGACATCCCGTCCGAGACGCGTATCCGCGGCCAGGTGAACCGTCTCGGGAGCCACCAGCGTGGCGCCGCCCTCCAGCGCGCCCCGGCGCAGGCGAAGCTGCAGCATCGCCTCGGCCTCGGCCAGCGCGGCACGCGAGTCGACCCCGAAGGCCTCGTCGACGGGGATCTCGACATGCCCGCAGCTGCGGTCGCGCTGGCGGGCGAGACGGATCGTGTCGAAGAGGTAGAATTCGCGCTTCGCATTGTCGTCCCGCAGTCGCCCCAGCAGGTCGAACAGGATCGCGCCGTCGAAGGCGATCACCCCGGCATTGCAGAGTTCGATCCGCGCCTCCGCCTCGGTCGCGTCCCGGGCCTCGACGATCCGCTCCAGGCGGCCACGGGCATCGACCACCAGCCGCGCGAAGAGCTTGCGGTCCGCCGGACGGAAGGACGCCGCGACGGCGGCGTGACGCCCGCGACGACGGGCCCGGACCAGACGGCGCAGCGTCTCGGCGGTCACCATCGGCGTGTCGCCGAACAGCACGACGACGTCGCCGCGATGGCCGGCCAGCGCCGCGCGCGCCTGCCGGACCGCATGCCCGGTGCCGCGCCGCTCCGCCTGGACCACCGCGACGATCGGAAGACCCGGCGCCGCGGCGCGCGCCGCCTGCTCGACCGCCGCCATCTCCGGCTCGGGACCGACGACCAGCACCACGCGCACGGGCTTCAGCGTCGCGGCCGCCGCCAGGACATGGGCGACCATCGGCAGCCCGGCCACGCGGTGCAGGACCTTGGGCATCGCCGATTTCATCCGTGTGCCCAGCCCGGCGGCCAGGACGATCACGGCGAGGTCGGAAGTCGCTCGGGGCATCGCGGGCCTCGCGCTGAGGGATTTATTCCTGGCCGGCGGAATGCCATAAGCCTCGTCCGCTTTCCAAGCCACATCATCTTACGGGTTATGTCCGGCGTTCGTCCCCCGCTCCGCGCCGTCATCTTCGATCTCGACGGAACGCTGGTCGACAGCGCCCCCGACCTGGTCGGCGCGCTCGATTCCCTGCTCGTGTCCCACGGCCGCGATCCGGTGGGGCTTGCGGCCGGACGCACGATGATCGGCGAGGGGGCGGCCCGCCTCGTCGAGCGCGGCTTCGCGGCGCGCGGCGGCCTGCCGGCTCCGCTCGCCGATCTGGTTCCCGCCTTCGTCGGTCTCTACGAGACGCGTCTGGTCCGCCTCACCCGCCCCTACCCGGGTGCCGCCGAGACGCTGGCCGCGATCGCGGCGCGCGGGCTGTCCCTTGGCCTCTGCACCAACAAGCCCGCGCGCGCGACGGGTCGGATCCTGGACGAACTCGGCTTCGCCCGGTTCTTCTCGCACGTGGTCGGCGGCGATGGGATCCGCAAGCCGCACCCGGACCCCGTGCGACGCTGCCTCGCGGGGCTTGGATCATCGCCCGCGCAGGCGCTCTTCGTCGGCGATTCGCCTGTCGACCATGCGGCCGCGCGCGCGGCGGGGACGCGCGTGGCTCTGGTCAGCTTCGGCTATACCGCCATTCCGGCGCACGAGATCGGCGCCGACCATGTCGTCGACACGCTGCCGGCGCTGCTGGACCTGCTGGCAGCCGATCGAGCGACCGACCGGCCCTAACCGCCGGGCAAGCGCAGATGGGCGACCAGACGGCCCCAGCTGTTCTCCATCTCCATCCGCACCGGCAGCACGGCGCCCCCCGGCCCGACCGGCGCCAGCCAGAACCGTCCCGGCCGCGGCTCGCGCTGACGATCGGGGCCCCAGGAGACGCGGCGCGCGAAGCCGCCGGTCTGCCTGTAGACGAAGTCGCAGACCCGCGCCTGCGGCTCGACGACGCGACCGCCGGCCTGGACGGCGTGGCGCGGCTCTATGTCGGCATCGGTCAGTTCGACCCGGAAACGCCGCCGCCCGTCGAAGCCCTCGTAGCTGCCCGAGCAATCGCCGCCGGCTTCGACCCTCAGCATGAGGAGCACGATCCCCGTGAGCGGATCGAGCGCCCCCGCGACCTCGGCGGGATCGACCGCTTCGCGATCGCCGTCGTCGCTGCCGGTGGGGTGGACCGCGACGTCGCCGGGCCTGCCGTCGATGTATGCGATGTCCGCGCGCCGCTCCCGGCTGCGGAAGGATCCGCGCTGCTCGAACCGGACCGGGAACGCGGTGCCGGCGGCCAGGACCCCGCTCACGCGGTTGACCTGTTCCCAGGGAAACAGGGTCGCGAACATGCCCCTGGTCCTGAGCCGCGCCTCGATGCCGTAGGCCGCCGGGTCGAGGCTGAGATCGACGTCCATCTCGACCGCGCGGAACCCGCCGGTGAAGATGTCGTACGAGGCCGTCATCCGCCGCTCCTGTGCGCCGGCGGCATCGCCCATCGCCAGCGCGATCAGGATCAATGAATGGCGCAGCATCCAGGTCATGGGCGCGGTCGGCTCCAGGCAGAAAAGGCGAGCGGCGATGGCGAGATATGGATGGCCTTTCTTGACACATCCGGACGGACGCCCTTATATCCGCCGCCATCCACGGGGTCGATGGGCGCTTAGCTCAGCGGCAGAGCACCGCTTTCACACGGCGGGGGTCGCTGGTTCAATCCCAGCAGCGCCCACCACTCCATCTCCCCGCCGGCATGTCAGCCAAGGACGAAGTCCAGCGGCGCCGCCGAAAGCGGGACAGCGCCCGCGGTCGTCACCTCGCTCGTCCGTCCCAGCGTCATCGCCAGCCCCGCGGCGGCGTCGAACACGATGATGTGGATGAAGAACACGTTGCCCGGTTCGGCGACGTAGGGCTGCCCGCGGTAGAACATCGGCCAGTCCATCCAGTTCGGCGCGAAGGTCGCCCCCAGCGCGTAGCCGCAAGCGTTCATGCGCATCGCCCGGTAGCCGGCGGCGTCCAGAACGCGGGCATGGGCGTCGAAGACCTCCCCGATCGGCCGGCCGGGGCGCAGCGCGGCCTCGCAGGCAAGCAGCGCCTCGACGCTCGCCTTGTGCATGTCGACGAGGCGCGGATCCGGCCGGCCGATCGCGAAGCTGCGCATCAACGCGGCATGATAGTGGCGATAGGCGCCCGCGAACTCGACGGTCAGCGTATCCTGGTCGTCCAGGCGACGCCGCCCGGTATGGGTCCGGCACAGCAGCGCGTGCGGACCCGAGCCGATGATCTGCTCGTTGGCGGGCTCGTCGCCGCCGCCGCGCAGGACCTCGGCCTGCATGGCCGCCAGGATCTCGCCTTCGTCGGCGCCCGGCCGCGCGAGGGCGGCGCCGGTGGCGAGCGCGCGGTCGGCGAGATCGGCCGCACGGCGCGCGAAGACGAGTTCGGCCGGGCTCTTGACCACGCGCAGCCGGGAAAGCAGGTCCGAGGCGTCGGCGAGCGTGCAGAACCCTTCGAGCGCCGCGGCCAGACGCTGCCCGTTGCGCGCGGTCAGGCCATAGGCTTCCCATTCGACGCCCAGCCGGGCGCCTCGGCAGCCCTTTTCCTCCAGGATCGACCGCAATTCGGCGGCCGGCGCCGCGTCCGGCGCGTCGACCCAGATCCGGACATCCTCGATCACCGAGGTCTGCGCCGCCTGCAGCCGATCGGGCGCGCGCGTCAGCAGGGTCATGCGTCCGTCGGCCGAAAGATGCAGGCACTGGAAGAACACGAACCCGAACGTGTCGTAGCCCGTCAGCCAGTACATGCTCTCCTGGCGAAAGCAGAGCAGCCCATCGAGGCCTGCGGCACGCAGGGCGGCGCAGGCGCGCGCCCGCCGCTCCGACAATTCGGCCTCGCTCACGTGCAGCTTGCGGACCATGGCCTCAGCCCTCCCCGTCTGCCGGCCGCGCGACCTTGCTGCCGTCGAGCCGCCG
>JBIKLI010000075.1:0-14581 GCA_044359885.1 Alphaproteobacteria bacterium
CGTCGCGATCGCGGCGCTGCGCGCCTTCCTCGAGACGCGCGGCCGGACCTATCGCCGGGACATGGCCAGCCCGGCGGCGGGGGCGAGCGCATGCTCGCGGCTCTCGGCGCATCTGGCGCTGGGCTGCCTGTCGATGCGCGAGACGAACGGCGCGGCGCGGCGCGCCGAGGCGCGGTGGCGCGAGGCCGGGGATGGCGTCTATGCCGCCTCGATCGCCGCCTTCCGTTCACGCCTGCACTGGCACTGCCATTTCATCCAGAAGCTGGAGGACGAGCCCGGGATGGAGCGGACGGCGCTGCATCCGGCCTGCCGCGACCTGCGGCCGATCGGACCGGATCACGCCGCACGCGTCGAGGCCTGGGCGACCGGCCGCACCGGCTTTCCCTTCGTCGACGCCTGCATGCGGTCGCTCGCCGCCGGCGGCTGGCTCAATTTCCGCATGCGGGCGATGGTCATGGCCTTCGCCAGCTATCACCTCTGGGAGGACTGGCGACTTCCCGCACGGCGGCTGGCGCGCCTGTTCACGGATTTCGAGCCCGGCATCCACTACCCGCAAGTCCAGATGCAGTCCGGCACGACCGGCACCAACACCGCGCGCATCTACAACCCCGTCAAGCAGTCGCGCGACCAGGATCCGGACGGCGACTTCATCCGCCGCTTCGTGCCCGAACTCGCGCGGCTGCCGGCCGGTCTCGTGCACGAGCCCTGGAAGGCCCCGGCCGAGGCGCTCGCCGCAGCCGGGATCGCATTGGGGACGACCTATCCGGCACGTCTGGTCGACCACGAGACGTCGGCCGCGGCGGCGAGGGAGAGGATCTACGGGATCCGGGGCGATGCGTCCTTCCGCGCGGCGGCCGCGGCGATCCAGGTCCGGCATGGCAGCCGGCGCGCCGGGCTGCCGCCGGCGGGAAGCGCCGGTTCGCGCCGGCGTCGTCCCCGGCGCACCGCCACCGAGCAGGCGGCGCTGGATCTGGCGCCGCGTTAGGCTAGGCGGCGCGCGCCGGTCCGCGAAGGTGGTGCCACCCATAGACGACGAGAGCGCCGCAGCCCCCGATCAGGTCGGTCACCAGGCCCGGCACGATGAGGCACAGGGCCGACCCGAACAGGATCGCACGCGAGACCAGGTCGATGCGCCGGGCCGCATACCAGCCCTCGGTCGAGGCCGCGAGCAGATAGACGCCGATCGAGGCGCTGACCAGGACCTGCAGGATCGCCGGCCATTCGCCGCGCATCAGCAACTCGGGTCCGAAGAAGAACATGAACGGGACGATGAAGGTGGCGAGCCCCAGCTTGAGCGCGATGAAGGATGTCCGCCACGGATCCGCGTTGGCCATGCCCGCCGCGGCGAAGGACGCCAGCGCCACCGGCGGGGTGATCGCGGAGATGACGGCGTAGTAGAAGATGAACAGATGCGCGGTCAGCGGCTGGACGCCCATCTGCGCGAGGCCGGGCGCCACCACCGACGCCGCGACCGCGTAGGCCGCCGTGGTCGGCATGCCCATGCCCAGCACCAGCGTGATCAGCATCGCGAAGACCAGCGCCAGGAACCGGCTCTCGCCGGCGATCGCCAGCACCATGTTCGAGAAGCGGCCGCCGATGCCGGTCAGGGCGATCACGCCGACGATGATTCCGGCGCAGGCGCAGATCGCCATCAGCTGCACCGCCTCGCGCGCGGAGATCGACAGCGTGTCGAAGACCGCGCCGGGTCCCATGCGGTCGACGCGGCCCGACAGCCAGCTCGCCACGATCGCGGCGACGATGCCGACGGCGCCCGCGCGGAAGACCGAGTACCCGGCCAGGAGCATCCCGATCAGCAGCGCGATCGGCAGCACGAGATGGCCGCGCTTCAGAACCGACAGCAGCGGCGGCAGCTCGTCGCGCGGGATCCCGCTCAGCCCGTGCTTGCGCGCATGCAGGTCCGCATGGACATAGCAGGCCAGATAGAACAGCACGGTCGGGATGATCGCGGCGATCGCGATGTCGGTGTACGGAATGCCCAGGATCTCGGCCATGATGAAGGCGCCGGCGCCCATGATCGGTGGGGTGATCTGACCGCCCGTCGACGAGGTCGCCTCGACCGCCGCGGCAGTCGAGCGGTCGTAGCCGACCCGCCGCATCATCGGGATCGTGATCATGCCCGACGCGACGACGTTGCCGACCGCGCTGCCGCTGATCGTGCCGAACAGCACGCCGGAGATGACGGCCACCTTCGCCGGACCGCCCCGCGCCCAGCCGACCAGCGCGATCGACAGATCGTTGAAGAAATCGCCCGCCTTGGAGGCGTTCAGGAAGCAGGCGAAGGCGACGAACAGGATGATGTAGGTCGCCGAGACATCCGTCGTGATCCCGTGGATGCCCTGCATCGAATAGACGTAGCTGAAGAACGTGTCCGCCGGGATCCCGTTGTGGTGCAGCACGCCGGGCATCACGGGGCCGGCGAATGCGTAGACGATGAAGAGACCGGCCAGGATCGGCAGCGCGAGACCGGCCGCGCGCCGGGTCAGTTCCATCACCATCGCCGTTCCGGCGATCCCCACGACCATGTCCCAGAACGTCGGTAGAACGCCGGCGCGGAACAGCAGATCGTCGAGATTGACGGCGATGTAGGCGAGGATCGCGACGCTGGCCGCCATCATCGTCCAGTCGTACCAGGCGATCCGTCCGCGATCGGCGGGGATCGCGGCGTAGATCGCGAAACCGATCACAGAGCCGATCGACACATGGAATGTCCGGAAGATCCAGGGATCGATCGGATGGACGTTGAGGATCAGGAGGTGAACGACGACGTAGCCGGCGCCGAGCCAGGCCAGGGCTCGCGCCTGCCAGCCGACCAGGTTCCGCTTCAGGCCGCCGAACTCGATCTCAAGCGCCTTGTCGGCCTGCTCGGCGGAGATGCGCTCGCCGGGCCCCGGCGCGCTGGGGTTGTTCATCGCCTCACCTCGCCAAGGGGCCGGTGGTCCGCGCCCGGCGGTCCGTGCCGGGCGCGGACTATGCCGGTCGCGTGTCAGCCCCGCAGATCGGGACGGATACGGAAACCCTTCTCCTCGAAATACCGGACGGCGCCGGGATGGAACGGCAGGAACGTGTTCTTGGTCAGGTTCTCCGGCAGCGTCTCCTTCGCGGCCGCATGGCCCTGGACCATGCGCGGATTGTTCTCCATCACCGCCTTGACGATGCCGTAGACGATGTCGGCGGACACGTCCTTGTGCGCGATGGCGAAATTGAACACGCCGACCGTCGGCTGATCCTCCGTCAAGGTCCGGTAGGTGCCCTTCGGGATCACCGCATCGGACAGTTCGGGCATCTTCTGCTTCAGCGTCGCGATCTGCGCGGGAGTGAAGGCGAAGAAATTGACGGGGTTCGACGCCTCGGCTTCAGAGAAGGCGGGGAACGGCAGGCCGGCCGCGAAGCCGAAGGCGTCGAGCAGGCCGTCGTTCATCTGCGAGGTCATGTCGCTTGCCCCGCCGTTGCGGATCGCCGAAACCTTGATCCCCAGCGCTTCCATCATCAGCGGCAGATATGTGCCGGGCGTGCCCGCGCGCGGGCCGACGCCGAGGCTCCTGCCGGCGAGCTGCTCGACGGACCGGATGCCGCTCTTCTGCGGCGCCACGAAGTGGAACATCGTGTCGTACATCGGGAACATGGCGCGGATGCTGTTGAACTTGCGCCCCTGGGTCCACTGCCCCTCGCCCTTCCAGCCCTGCAGCGCCACGCCCATCGTCGTCATGCCGAGATCGATCTGCCGGGTCTCGGTCAGGATGATGTTGTGGTTCGGGCCGTCGGTCTGCCGCGTGTTGATCGGCACCTTGATGGCGTCGGCGGCGATGTTCGCCCAGACCTGGCCATAGACGAAGAACACGCCGCCGACCGACGCGGTCCCGAGCGTGAGCGAGCGGGGCGTCTGCGCCGAGGCCGGCGCCGCCATGAACAACGCGGCGATCGCCAGCGTGGCGATCCTGAAAATCGGCAGTCTCATGATCCACCTCCCGTGGGTGCTTGTCGCGGCCCGTTTCGACGGGCCTCCCATTGACATGGATCATAGCCCATCAAAGGGAACCCGTCCGCAGATCCGGAGGCCCAGGTTTCGTCTCGCCTTCCGGCCGGTCCGGCCTATATGCGGCGTCGCCATGCTTCCCCTTGCGCTCACGATGGGCGAACCCGCCGGTATCGGGGCCGAGATCGCGGCCCGGGCGTGGCGTGCGCTGGCGACGACCGGCCCCGCCTTTGTCCTGATCGACGATGCGACGCGCGATTTCGGCTGCCCGGTCGAAGCGATCGGCTCGCCGGCGGCGGCGCGGGACGTGTTCGGTCGCGCCCTGCCCGTCCTGCACCGGCCACTTGCCGCGAGGCCCGTCCCCGGTCGCCCCGACATCGCCAACGCCCCGGCCGTCATCGCGTCGATCACGCAGGCGGTCGGGCTGGCGAGGGCCGGCCACGTGGCCGCCGTGGTGACCAATCCGATCCAGAAATCGATCCTGGCGGCGGCCGGGTTTCCCCATCCCGGCCATACCGAGTTCCTCGGCGAACTCGCGGGGACCGGCGTGCCGCCCGTGATGATGCTGGCCTCGTCGCAGCTGCGCGTGGTGCCGGTGACGGTCCACGAGCCGCTGGCGCGCGCGATCGCCCGGCTGACGCCCGACCTGATCGCCGGGACCGCCCGCCTCGTCGCCCGGGAGCTCGCCACGCGTTTCGCCATCGCGCGGCCGCGCCTCGCGGTCGCCGGCCTCAATCCCCATGCCGGCGAGGGCGGCACGATGGGCCGCGAGGATATCGACATCGTGGCGCCCGCCGTCTCGCGGCTGCGCGCCGAGGGCATCGACGCGCGCGGGCCGCTGCCGCCCGACACGATGTTCACCGCCCTCGCCCGGCCCGGCTACGATGCCGCCATCTGCCTCTATCACGACCAGGCCCTGATCCCCATCAAGACGCTCGACATGGCCGGCGGCGTGAATGTCACGCTCGGACTGTCGATCGTCCGCACCAGCCCCGACCACGGCACCGCGCTCGACATCGCCGGCCAGGGCCGCGCCGATCCCGGTTCGCTGATCGCCGCGCTGCGCCTCGCCGCCGAACTCTCCGGAAGGACCAGGGATCCATGACCAGGCTGCTGCTCTCCGTGAACGTCGACCATGTCGCGACGCTGCGCAACGCGCGGGGCGGCGTGTTTCCCTGCCCCGTGGAGGCCTCGCGACTGGCGATCGCCGCGGGCGCCGACGGGATCACGGTCCATCTGCGCGAGGATCGTCGCCATATCCGCGACCGCGACGTCGAACGGATCCGGCAGGAGATTCCCGCGCCGCTCAATTTCGAGATGGCCGCGACCGAGGAGATGGTCGCGATCGCCGAACGGCTGCGTCCCCCCGCATGCTGCCTCGTGCCGGAGAAGCGCGCGGAACTGACCACCGAAGGCGGCCTCGACCTGCTGCGCCCCTCGCCGTTCCTGCCCGAAGCGATCGCGCGGCTGCGCAGGGCGGGTGTGCGAGTGTCGATCTTCGTCGAGGCCGACCCGCTGCAGATCGCCGCGGCCGCGCGGCTCGGCGCCGCCTGCGTCGAACTCCATACCGGCCCCTATGCCGATGCGGCGCCGGATGCGCGCGGCGCGCATCTTTCGCGGCTGGGTGCCGGCGCCGCGGCCGCCCGGACGCACGGGCTGCTCTGCCATGCGGGCCACGGCCTCGCCTTCGACAGCATCGCCGGCATCGCCCGCATTCCCGAGGTCTCGGAGGTGTCGATCGGCCATTTCCTGATCGCGCGGAGCCTGTTCGACGGCCTGCCCGCCGTCGTGGGCCGCTTCCGGTCGCTGATCGACGCGGCCAGGAACACGGGCGCGTAGCGTCGGTCCCCCCGCGATCGGGACTTGACGGCGCCGGGCGCGCTGCGCATTGGGTAGGGTCGCGGGTCTCGGACGGGAGATGCGGTGATGGACGATGCTTTCGAACTCTACGACCTTCGCGTCGAGGTCGTCGCGCCCCCGGGCGCCAGGGTCATGTGCGGCGCCAAGCCCGGGGATCACTTCGAACTGCGCGGGGAGATGCTGCACCTGCCGCCGGGCCAGGGCTTCTCGATCTACTCGCTGGCCGCGCTCCTGCCGCTGCTGCCGGCCAAGCAGCGCCAGACCCATCCCAACGACTGGATGACCAGCGACGCCGACGTCGCCTGCCCCGATCCCAACTGCCCGACGCGCTTCCGGATCACCCGCACCGGGACGCGCCGCTTCAGCCATGCCGAAACGACCGCGGTGCCGCTGCCGCGGCGCGAGGACGCGACATGAGCGTCGAGACCGTCGAGCTCGCGCCGGGCTATCGCATCTCCAGGATCCTGCGCGGCGGCTGGCAGCTGGCCGGCGGCCATGGCCCGGTCGATCGCGCGCGCGCCATCGACGACATGTTCGCGTTCGTCGACGCCGGCGTGAACGTTTTCGACTGCGCGGACATCTATACCGGCGTCGAGGAGACGATCGGCGCGTTCCGCCGCCGGCTCGCCGCCGAACGCGGCGCCGCCGCGGCGGCGGCGCACAAGGTGCACACCAAGTTCGTCCCCGATTGGGACGTGCTGCCGGTCATCGACGACGCCTATGTTGAACGCATCATCGACCGTTCGCGCGCGCGGCTCGGCATGGAGCGGCTCGATCTGGTCCAGTTCCACTGGTGGAACTACGCCGCGCCGCGGCTGGCGGACGCCGGCCGGATCCTGGCGCGGCTGCAGCGCGAGGGTCGCATCGCGCTGATCGGCGGCACGAATTTCGACGCGCCCCACGCCCGCCTGCTGCTCGACGCCGGCGTCGAGCTGGCCACGATGCAGATCCAGTATTCGCCGCTCGACGCGCGCCCGGCCGGGCCGATGAGCGAGTTGTGCGCGGCCAGCGGCATGAAGCTGCTCTGCTACGGCACGCTGGCCGGGGGGTTCCTGTCCGAACGCTGGCTGGGTCAGCCGCGTCCGGCCGAACTCGTCAACCGGTCGCTGGTCAAGTACCTGCTGGTGATCGACGAGTTCGGCGGATGGGACCTTTTCCAGGCGCTTCTCGCCGCGCTCGCGCGCGTCGGCGCGCGCCATGGCGCCGGGATCGCCGCGACGGCGCTGCGCTGGACCCTGGACCAGCCGCATGTCGCCGGCGCCATCGTCGGCGCGCGCTATGCCGATCATCTGACCGACACGCTCAAGGTCTTCGGCATGGAGCTCGACGCCCGCGACCGCGCCGAGATCGCGGCGGTGCTCGATCAGCGCAAGGGACCGGCCGGCGATTGCTACACGCTGGAGCGCGACCGCGACGGGCCGCATGGGCGGATCATGAAATACAATCTGAACACCGGCTGACCGCCGTCCAGACGCCACCGTCCCGAAAGCGAGGCTTCATGCGCCCCTTCCACGCCGTCGCCGCACCGCCACGCATCGCGCTGGCACCGGGGCTGGAAATTCCGCGCCTGGTCACCGGCCTGTGGCAAGTGGCCGATCTGGAGCGCGACGGACGGACCCTCGACCCGGAGCGCGGCGCCGACGCGCTCGCCGACTACGCCGCCGCCGGCTTCGACGCCTTCGACATGGCCGACCATTACGGCAGCGCGGAGATCGTCGCCGGCCGTCTGCTTGCCCGTTTCCCGGGTTCCGGCCGGCGTCCGGCGGCCTTCACCAAATGGTGCCCCGAGCCGGGCGAGATGACGCCGGAGACGGTGCGCGCCGGGGTGGATCTCGCGCGGCGGCGGCTGGGGGTCGAGCGCATCGACCTGATGCAGTTCCACTGGTGGAACTACACCCACCCCGCCTATCTCGACGCCATGCACGAACTGGCCCGGCTGCGCGGGACCGGCGCGATCGCGCATCTGGGCGTCACCAACTTCGACGCCGACCATCTGCATCTGCTGCTGCGCGACGGCGTGCCCGTCGCCACCAACCAGGTCTGCTTCTCGCTGCTCGACCGCCGCGCGGCCGGCGACATGACGGCGGTGTGTACGGAAGCCGGGGTCAGGCTGCTGGCCTACGGCACGCTGGCCGGCGGCTTCCTGTCGGAGCGCTGGCTGGGCAAGCCGGATCCCGGCGTCACGGGGATCGGCGACTGGAGCAAGATGAAGTACCGCCGCTTCATCGCGGCGGCCGGCGGCTGGGACGCATTCCAGGGAATCCTCGCGGCGGCGGACGCGATCGCGCGGCGCCACGGGGTCTCGATCGCCAATGTCGCCACGCGCTGGGTGCTGGACCAGCCGGCGGTCGGCGCCGTCATCGTCGGCGCGCGGCTGGGCGAAAGCGAGCATCGCGCCGACAATCTGGGCTGCTTCGCCTTCTCTCTCGACGACGCCGACCATGCGCGGCTGGACGCGGCCTTCGCGCGCACCCGCCCCATCCCCGGCGATTGCGGCGACGAATATCGCAAGCCGCCCTATCTGACCGCCGCGGGCGATCTCAGCCACCATCTCGACGCTCAGGCGCAGCCCTACGCCGCCCGGCGCGTGGACGGACGGCTGCGCGTCGACACCGGCAGCGTCTGGGAGCCGCTCTGCGGCTACAGCCGCGCCGTGAAGGCCGGCAGCCGTATCCTGGTCAGCGGCACGACCGCGACCCATGGCGCAGGCCGGGTCGTCTGCCCCGGCGACCCGCGCGGCCAGGCCGTCTATATCCTCGACAAGATCGCGGCCAGCCTTGCCGCGCTGGGCGGCGGCCTCGACGACGTCGTGCGCACGCGGATCTATCTTCGCGACGCCGATCACTGGGAGCCGGTCGGTCGCGCGCATGGTCGCGCCTTCGCGACGGCGCGACCCGCCAACACGCTGCTCGAGGTTTCGCGCCTCGTCGGCGACTATCTGGTCGAGATCGAAGCCGAGGCCGAACTCGCCCGCGACTGATCTCCACCGCCGCGCCGTGGGACAGGGAGACCGTGATGGCCAAGACCGCGATCGATTACGGCACCTATCTGGAGCTCGACCGGTTGCTGGACTGCCAGGCGCCGCAGAGCGCCGCCGCGGGACGGCCCGCGCATGACGAGATGCTCTTCATCGTCGTCCACCAGGCCTACGAGCTTTGGTTCAAGCAGATCCTTCACGAGCTGGACCGCGTCGAGCGGCTGTTCGGCGCGCCGGTCGTCGACGACAAGGCCGCGAGCGACATCGTCGCCGGGCTCGAGCGCATCGTCGCGATCCTGAAGCTGACGATCGGCCAGATCGACGTGCTGGAGACGATGACGCCGCTCGACTTCCTCGATTTCCGCGACCTGCTGAGCTCGGCCTCCGGCTTCCAGTCGGTGCAGTTCCGGCTGATCGAGGCGCGGCTCGGCCTGCCCGAGGCGGCCCGGATGCTGGCGCCGGAGATCGCGCGCGGGCGCCTCTCCCCGCGCGAGGAGGCTCTGGTCGCCGACGCGCACGCCCGCAAGACGGTGCTCGCCGCCCTTGACGCGTGGCTGGCGCGGACGCCCTTCGTGCAGGCCGGCGACTACGCCTTCGATGCCGCCTATCGCGACGCGGTGCGCGCGATGCTGGCGCACGAGGCGGCGCGGGTACGTGCCGAAGGCAGCCTCGATGCCGCGCGGCGCGCCGACGAGGTCGGCGCGCTCGAGGCGGCGATCGCCGAGTTCACCGCCATCTTCGCGCCCGAGGACGTGTCCGGCGCGTGGCGGATGTCGCGCGCGGCGATCCGCGCCGCCCTGTTCATCGGCCTCTATCGCGACCGGCCGGCGCTGCAGCTGCCGCATCGTCTGCTTGCGGCGCTGATGGACATCGACGAGACGATGACCGCCTGGCGCTATCGCCACGCGCTGATGGTCGAGCGCATGATCGGCGTCAAGACCGGCACCGGTGGCTCGTCGGGGCATCTCTACCTGCGTCGCGCCGCCGAGACGCATCGGGTCTTCGGCGATCTGTTCCGGCTCTCGACCTATCTGATCCCGCGCACGGCGATCCCGCCGCTGCCGCCCGAGATCGAACGCCGGATGGGCTTCGTCTACGCGGCCGGATAGCGCCGGTCCCCAGCTCCACGAATTTCGTCGGATCCATCCCCGGCCGACCCCTGGGCTTTACAAGACAGTTTCGCTGTCTTATATGACTGTCATGAATGCCGAGACCGGCCACGACATCGAGGACCTCGCGCGACTTGTCGAGCTGCCCCGGCGCACGTTGCGCTACTACGTGCAGATCGGGCTGCTCGACCCGCCCGAGGGCAAGGGCCGCTGGGCGCGCTACACGGCGCGCCATGTCGAGCAGGTGCTGCAGATCCGCAAATGGCAGCTCGCCGGCCTGTCGCTGGACCGGATCGCCGAGGTGACGCGCCGTCCGGCGGCCGGCCAGATCCTGCCGCCGGCACCGCGCCGTCCCGGCACGGTCGAGGTCTGGAGCCATCTCGTCGTCGCCGACGGCGTCGAGATCCTCATGGAACCCGGGCGTGCCGGCCTGACCCCCGAACAGGTGCGGCGCTTTTTCCGCGAGACGATGCGCCTGCATGCCGAACTCGCTGCCGAACCCGTCGACGCGCGGCGCGAGCCGACCGCGCGCGACCAGCGGGAGAAATGACCATGCCCTCCACCGCCAGCCGCGTCGCGCTGCCCGGCGACGCGATGCCGAGCCCGCTCGCCGGCCTCGGCATCGAGGTCCACGTCACCGGCGCGATGTCGGAGTTCCGGATCGAGCAGTGCTTCCGCAACGCCGAGGCGGTCCCCATCGAGGCGGTCTACAGCTTCCCGCTGCCGGCGGACGCCGTTCTTCTGGACATCGCGGTCGATATCGGCGGCCGGCGCCTGCGCGGCGACGTGGTGAAGCTGTCCGATGCGCGGCTGACCTACGAGGAGGCGATGGGCGACGGCGACGGCGCCTTCCTGCTCGAGCAGATCCAGCCGGGTATCTTCACCCTCAATGCCGGCAATCTGCGGCCTGGCGAGACCGCACGGATCGCCTTCGCCTTCGCCAGCCTCAATCGCTGGTCGGGCGACCGTCTGCGCCTCGTGATGCCGACCACCATCGCGCCGCGCTACGGCCGCTGGCCGGTCGCGCCCCATGCCGCGCCGGTGATCAGCCTGAGCGCGGAGAACCGCTTCGCGCTGCGCGTCGCCATCGGCGAGGATCTGCGCGCCGCCGCCCTCTCCTGCCCGTCCCATCGCCTGCGGCGCGTGATGGAGGCCGGCGCGCCGTCGCTGGCTCTGGAAGACGGGACCGCCGCGATGGACCGCGACATCGTGCTGGAGATCCGGCATCGCGAGGAACGTCCCAGCTTCGCTTTGCTCGGCCATGGCGTCGGCGGCACCGTCGCGCTCGCCAGCTTCCAGCCGTCGGTGCCGGGCGACGGCCCCAGCGCGCCGGTCGACGCGGTCGCGGTGATCGACTGCTCCGGCTCGATGGCCGGCACATCGATCGCCCAGGCACGACAGGCGATGCATGCCGTGCTTGCGGGCCTGGGCCGGCGCGACCGTCTGGGCATGATCGCCTTCGGCAGCTCGTGCCGGACGCTCGATGGCGGCCGCCACGCCGCGACGCCGGCGGGACTGGCGAAGCTCGGGGACTTCGTCGTCACCCTCGACGCCGATCTGGGCGGCACCGAGATCCGGGCGGCGCTCGACGCGGCCGTCGCCATGGCGACGCGGCGCGGGGGCAAGGCCGACATCTTCCTGGTGACCGACGGCGAGGTCGCGGACTGGACCGCGACCGTGTCGCGCATGCGCGACGCGGGGCTTCGTGTCTTCGCCGTCGGCGTCGGGCACAGCCCCGCCGAGCCGTTCCTGTCGGCGCTGGCCGCGGCGACGGGCGGGGCCGCCGAGTTCGTCACGCCGGACGAGGCCATGGCCGGGCGCATCGCGCGTCATTTCGGGCGGATGCGCGCGCCGCGCGCCACGGACATCGCCATCGTCTGGCCGGACAGCGCCACCGCGCTCGGCCCCGCGACGCCGACGGCGATCTTCGACGGCGACACGATCCACGCCTATGGGATGTTCCCCGCTGGCGACGCTGGCGGGCACGCCGTGCTCGAATTCTCGACCGCGGATGGCGCGCGGCATCGGCAGGCGGTCGCGCTCGCCGGCACCGTCGCCGCCGGCACCGGCGGCCTGCCCGCCACGGTCGCGCGCCTCGCCGCCGCGGCATGCCTCGCGACGCTGCCGGCCGACGCGGCGACGTCACTCGCCATCGCCCATCGGCTGATCTGTCCGGGGACGGCCTGGGTCGTCGTCGACATCCGCGCGACCACCGAACGGACCGACGGCATGCCGGCGCTGCGCCACGCGCCCCATATGCTGGCAGCGGACTGGGGCGGAACCGGCACGGCGATGCCGTGCGGCTCGGTCATGTTGGGGTGGCTGACCGAATCCGACCCGCCATACATGCTGGACAGGCTGGTGCCGGACCTGCCCGATCCGCCCGCCCCGCGCGCGACCCCGGCGACCCCGCGCGCGCGGCAGCCCGGTCCCGGGCGCCGTCATCTGGCCGCGATCCGGCAGGCCGTCGCCGGCGGGCGCCCCGCCCCCGGCATGATCGCGCATGCCGCCGGCCTCGCCGACGAACTCGACGACCTGCTGCGCGGCCAGCCCGACCGGTTCCAGTCGGACCTGATCTGCGCCGCCTTCGAGGTTGCCATCCTCGACGCGATCGCAACCGACGACGACGACATGAAGGCCGCGCGCGACGCGTTGCGCCAGCAGGTCAGAGCCGCGATCGGACGGCTACGCGGGATCGACATGCGCACCATGGCGGTTTCCTGCGTCACCCGCGCGCAGGCGGCGGTCCGGGCGATCTGGCCCGCATGCCACGCCGATCCGGCGCCCTGACCGGGACACGGCCGGCATCCAGCCTGCAGGGTCCGGCGCGCGGCGCAGGCGCCGGGCGCGGACGCGCTCAGCCCTCGCCCGCCTGGAAGTCGAGCGCCAGCCCGTTCATGCAGAAGCGCAGCCCGGTGGGCTTCGGCCCGTCCTCGAAGACATGGCCGAGATGGCCGCCGCAGCGCCGGCAATGGACCTCGACCCGGGTCATCCACAAGGTCCGGTCGATCCGCGTACCGACCGCGCCGTCCAGCGGCTGCCAGAAGCTGGGCCAGCCGGAGCCGCTCTCGAATTTGGTCGCCGTGTCGAAGAGCGGATGACCGCAGCCCGCGCACAGGAAACGTCCGGGCCGCTTCTCGTGGTTGAGCGCGCTGGTCCCGGCGCGCTCGGTCTTGTGCCGGCGCAGGATCGCATAGCGCTCGGGCGACAGCCTCTCCCGCCACGCCTCGTCCGTCAGCACGAATTCGAAGTCCGCCGCGCCGCGAGGATCCTGGTCAGCCATCGGTACGTCTCCACTCAGCCATGCATGCCGACCCTGCCCGATCGCCGGCGAATGATATAGAATCTGGTTCGGGACCGAGGAAAAGGAAACGACGATGCGCGATGCGCAGGCGGCGATTGGGCGCCGGCGGCGCCGATGACGGCCGACGCGCCGGCCGCCCCGGGGCCGGGGGCCGGGCGCGACCGGCTGCGCCGCGCGTGGCGCGTCGGGGTGGTGGCGGTGCTGCTCGGCGTGGGCGCCTTCGGCGGTGGCCGGTTCATCGCCGCGCGGCTGGGACAGATCCATATCGACGATGCGCGCATCGGGGCCGAACTGGTCACGGTCAGCAGCGAGGTCAGCGGCCGGGTGGCGCGTGTGGCGGTGATCGGCGGCGATGCCGTCGGCCAGGGTGCGGTGATGGTGGAAATCGACCGCGAGCATGCCGAACTCGAGCTGCGTGTGCTCGAGGCGCAGCTGGCCGGGCTGCGCTCGCAGCGCGAGCAGATCCTGGCCCAGCAGCAGATGATCCGCGCCCAGCTGGACAGCCGCCTCGCCGCGGCCGCGGCACAGGCCGACGCCGCGGAGGCCACGCATCGCGCCAGCCGGGCCTCGGTCGAAAAGGCGCGCAGCCAGTTCGCGCGCATCGGCACGCTTGCCGATCGCGCGGTGATGTCGCGCCAGATCTACGAGGACGCCCAGGCGGCGCTCCTCGTCGCGCAGCAGCAGGAACTGGCCGCCGCGGCCGGCATCGAACTGGCGCGCGCGAACCGCGCCGCGATCCAGGCCGAGACGGCGCAGATCGGCGTACTCGACCACCAGATCACGACGCTCGGCACGCAGGCCGCGGCGCTCGCCGCCCAGCTCGAGCAGAAGCGCATCGAGCTGGCCAAGCGCCATATCCTTGCCGCCTTCCCGGGCGTGGTCGGCGCGGTGTTCGTCGATACGGGCGAGTATGTCTCGCCGGGAACGCGGCTGCTGATCTATCACGACCCGTCGCGGATCTGGGTCGACGCCAACGTCAAGGAGACCGATTTCCGCCGCCTGAGGCCGGGTGCGCCCGCGAAGATCAAGGTCGACGCCTATCCGGGCCTGGTGGTGGAGGGGCGGATCCTGCGCCTGGGCCACGCGGCGACCAGCCAGTTCGCGCTGCTGCCGAGCCCCAATCCCAGCGGCAACTTCACCAAGGTGACCCAGCGCCTGCCGGTACGCATCGCGATCGAGCAGAAGGACGGCATGCTGCGCCCGGGCATGATGGTGGATGTCGGCATAGATGTCGTCGATTGAGGATCTCGTCGCGCGCTACGGGCCGGCCTATCGCGGGCTGGCGACCGTCACGGCGATGATGTCCGCGGCGTCGGTCGTGCTTTCGACGACCATCG
>JBIKLI010000372.1:0-4170 GCA_044359885.1 Alphaproteobacteria bacterium
GCGGCCATCAGGATCCGGAGGCTGGCCTGCATGATCTCGGGCCCGATCCCGTCGCCGAACGCGACCGTGACCGGCGTGGCGTCCGCCGGGGCTCCCAGCGTCGCGAGGAATTCCTTGGGATCGGTCCGAACGGCCATCGGGCGGGGCTCCACGTCTGAGGTTCCGCGTGGATATGGAGACTGGGCAGGGATCATCAAAATGCATAATCATGAACACCGACATTCGGAGAATTGATGATGATCCAGAACGTCGACATCGACCTGCTGCGCATGTTCGTCACCGTGGTCGAGACGCGCAGCGTCTCCCGGGCGGCCGAACGGCTGTTGCGCAAGCAGTCCACGGTTTCGGTGCAGATCAAGCGCCTGGAGGAATCGATCGGCGCCGTTCTCCTCGACCGCTCGCCCCGGGGCGTGCGTCCGACGCGCGACGGCGAGACCCTGCGCGCCTACGCGCAGCGCATCCTCGCGCTCAACGACGAACTGGTGGCGCGGGTCAGGGAACCGCAGATCGCCGGCCATGTCCGGCTCGGGACGCCCGAGGACTTCGCCACCACCTATCTGCCCGGCGTGCTTGCCGAATTCGCGCAGTCCTATCCGCGCGTCACCCTCGAGGTGCGGTGCGACCTGACCCGTCACCTGACGGACCGGTTCCATGCCGGGGCGTTCGATCTGGTGCTGGTGAAGCGCGAGCCGCAGGCCGGCGGTCGCCGCGGGGTCCGCGTCTGGCGCGAACCGCTGGTCTGGGTCGCGGCGGCCGGCTTCGCGCCAGCGGGCCGCGAGGCGCTGCCGCTCGTCGTCTCTCCCGAGCCATGCGTCTACCGCAAGCGCGCGACCGAGGCGCTCGACCGGGCGCGCCGGGCGTGGCGCGTCTCCTATACCTGCGCGTCGCTGGCCGGCACGCAGGCGGCCGTGCGCGCCGGCCTGGGCGTGACCGTGCTGCCGCGGGACATGACGCCGGAGGGGCTGGTCATCGTCGAGGCCGGCGGCCTGCCCAATCTGCACGACACCGAGATCGCGCTGCTGACCGCGCCGCCCCTGTCGAAGCCGGCCGAACGTCTGCGCGAGCATATCGTCCGTTCGCTCGAGCGGCGCACGTAGATCGACCGGCCTGCCGCCGCGGGGCGGCGACCCCGGGAGAACATCGCCCTAGAACCCCGTGCCGACCACCCGGTCTGGCACCGCATGGCCGTCGGCGAAGGCGCGGATGTTGATCAGCACGCGCTCGCCCATCGCGATCCGCCCTTCGAGCGTCGCCGAGCCCATATGCGGCAGGCAGACCACGTTGTCGAGCGCCAGGAGGCGGCGGTCGATCGCGGGCTCGCGGGCATAGACGTCGAGCCCGGCGCCGGCCAGCTCGCGCCGCTCCAGCGCGCGGACAAGCGCCGCCTCGTCGACCACCTCGCCGCGCGCGGTGTTGACGAGATAGGCGTGCGGGCGCATCAGCGCCAGACGACGCGCGGACAGCAGGTGGAAGGTCGCCGGCGTATGCGGGCAGTTGATCGACACCACGTCCGCCTGGACCAGCATCTGATCGAGGCTCTCCCACCAGGTGGCGCCGACCTCCGCTTCGCGTTCCGGCGGCAGCCGGCGGCGGTTGTGGTAGTGGATGGACATGCCGAAGGCGCGCGCGCGCCGGGCGACCGCCATGCCGATTCGACCCATGCCGACGATGGCGAGCTTCTTCCCGGCCGGCCGGTGCCCCAGCATCGAGGTCGGGCTCCACCCCTCCCATTCGCCGGCGCGCACGAGGCGCTCGCCTTCGGTCAGCCGGCGCATCACGGCGAGGATCAGCGCCATGGTCGTGTCGGCCGTATCCTCGGTCAGGACGCCGGGCGTGTTCGCCACCAGGATCCCGCGCGCCTTCGCCGCATCCAGGTCGATATGGTCGACGCCCGTGCCGAAGGAAGCGATCAGCCGCAGCCGCGGCCCCGCCGCCCCGATCACCGCGGCCGAGATCCGGTCGGTGACCGTCGGCACCAGCACGTCCGCCTGCGCGACCGCTTCGGCGAGTTCGGCGGCCGTGAGCGGGCGGTCGTCGCGGTTCAGCCGCGCGTCGAACAGCTCGCGCAGACGGGTCTCGATGCGGTCGGGCAGCTTGCGCGTGACGACGACGCGCGGGGTCTTGCTGGTCATGGGGCCGGTCCGGTCTGCCGCGGGGGCGGCGACGGGTAGCAAGCCGCGCCGCGCGCTGTAAAGCCTGCGCGCTTTGGCCTATAGAAGCCGCGTCATGATGCCGACGAGACTTCTCCGGCCCGCCCTCGCCGCGCTGTGGTTGGCGACGCTGCTGTGGGCTGCCCTCGCCAGCGCGCAGCAGCCCCGAGCCGCGCGCGAGAGCGGGGACAACCTGCCGCGGTTCCAGAGCCTGAAGTCGGACAATGTCCATCTGCGGGTCGGTCCGGGCACGCAGCATCCGATCGACTGGGTCCTGCAGCGACGGAACCTGCCGGTCCGTGTGGTCGCCGAGGTCGACCAGTGGCGGCGCGTGATCGATTCGACCGGGACGGTCGGCTGGGTGCACCAGCAGATGCTGTCCGCCCGCCGGCACGGCGTGGTGACCGGCGAGATCCGGACGCTTCGCCGGGATCCCTCGCCGGCGGCGGTCGCCGTGGCGCGGCTGGAGCCGGGGGTGATCGGGCGGCTGCTGGAATGCCGCGAGGGCTGGTGCCGGATGGAGGCCGGCGGCTTCCGCGGCTGGATCGCGCGCGGCGATTTCTGGGGCGTCGACCCGGCCGAAATCTTCCGGTGAGCGCCGCGCGCGCGGCGCCGGGGATCAGCGCCGCGCGTTCATCACCGCCAGCCCCTGCGCAAGGTCGGCGGTGAGGTCCTCGACATCCTCGAGACCGACATGCAGGCGCATGAGCTGGCCGCCGAAATCGCCGGTGCCGGCTGTCCGCGACAGGAAACCGGTGCTGGGCAGGGCGAGGCTCTCGAACCCGCCCCAGGACGCGCCCTTGCCGAAGAGCTGAAGGGCTTCGGCCATGGCGAAGACCTGCTCGCGGCTGATGTCGGGGCGGAACACGATTCCGAACAGGCTGCAGGCGCCGGTGAAGTCGCGTTTCCAGATCTCGTGGCCGCGGGCGCCGGGAAGCGCCGGATGCAGGACCTCCTTGATCTCGGACCGGCCACGCAGCCACTCGCCGACCGCGATCGCGGAGCGCATCTGCCGCTCCATGCGAACGCCCATGCTGCGTGCGCCGCGCAGCGCCAGCCAGCAATCGTCGGGGCTGGCGTACTGGCCCAGCACCAGGGCGGCCATCCGCACCTTCTCCCAGTCCGCGTCGCTCGCGGTCGTGACGCTCCCGAGCAGCACGTCGGAATGGCCGACCACGTATTTGGTCAAGGCCTGGATCGAGACATGGACGCCATGACGGAAGGGCTGGAAATAGTGGATGCCCCAGGTGTTGTCGAGCATGACGGTGGCGCCGCGCCGGCGCGCCACGGCGGCGAGGCCCGGCACGTCCTGGACCTCGAAAGTATGGCTGCCTGGGCTCTCGAGATAGAGGACCGTCGTCTCGGCGCGGAACAGCCCCTCGATCGCGGTGGCCTCGATGCAGGGATCGTAATAGGTCGTCGTCACGCCCATCTTCGACAGGAACGTGTCGCAGAAGCTGCGCGCCGGCCCGTAGACGCTGTCGGGCATCAGCACATGGTCGCCGGCCTTCACATAAGCCAGCAGCGGCACGGTGATCGCGGCCAGCCCGGTCGACACGATCTGGCAGCGCGTGCCGCCTTCGATCTCGGCGACCATGTCCTCGAGCGCCCAATGGGTCGGATTGCCGCCAGTGCCGTAATGGGGTTTCTGCTCCAGACGCTCGGCGCCGCCGGACATGCGCTCGGCCATGGTCGGATAGAGCATGGTCGAGCCGCGATGGACCGGCGGGTTGACGAAGCCGCGGATATTCGTTCCCGCCCGCCCGGCATGGGACAGGCGGGTCATGTAGCGGTGCTGCTCCGGCTCGGACATGGCTGCGGCGGCTCCTTCGATTGACCGGCGCGACGCTGCCGGTCGCGCGCGCCGGATGCAAGCGCCGCGGTTGGGCTATGTTGCGGCCATTCCTGCCGCAGGAGGCGCCGATGGAGATACGCATGGACGGCCGCGTGGCCGTGATCACGGGGGCCAGCACGGGCCTCGGTCTCGCGATGGCGCGCGAATTCGCGGCCTCCGGCGCCT
>JBIKLI010000076.1:0-14563 GCA_044359885.1 Alphaproteobacteria bacterium
ACACATGGTAGCGGCAATAGCTGGCGCCCAGCTCGATCAGCAGCTGGTCCCGCGCCTCCAGCCGCCGCGGCGCGCCGATGCCGCGGCCGAACAGCGCGCGCGGCCCTGAATTCACCAGCGGACCGCCCGCGGGCATGTCGCCGCCGCCGGCGAGCATGGCCGCCACGCCCGCCGCCGTCACGCGGCTGTCGAGATCGCCCGGCGCCGTCGCCGCGAGCATCGCATGGACCGCCGCGTCGGCCAGTTCGCCGGCCTTGCGGACATAGGCGAGTTCGGCCGGCGACTTGACCAGGCGCTGGGTGCGCACGATGTCCGATCCGTCGACGAGCCGGCAGGTTCCGGCGAGTTCGGCTTCGACCGCGCGGCAATTGGCGCCGGTCAGGCCATAGGTCGCGAATTCGACCGCGACGGTCTCGCCGCGCAGGCCCAGCTCCTCCAGGATTGCGCGCAGCTCGCGTTCGGGACGCACATCCTCGGCGTTCAGCCAGATGCGGATGTCGTCGTAGAGCGAGCAGGTCTCGGCCTGTCGCTGGTCGGGCCGCCGCGTGAGCAGAACCGTCGGCCGGTCGTCGGCCGTCACGACGCCCGCCTGGAAGAAGACGTAGCCGGCGGTGTCGAAGCCGGTCAGGTAGTTGTGGCTTTCCTGGGCGAAGACGAGCAGAGCCGCGCAGCCGCGCCGGCGCAGTTCCGCGCGCGTGGCGGCGAGCCGCGACGCGTGCTCGTCCGCCGCGAAGCGCAGCGCGACCTGCCGGCCGCTCCGGGTCTTGGCCGCGTATTCCTGCATGGCGGCGGCCCCTCCGGTCAGGCGCGTTCGCAGATGTCGAGCATGGCGAGAAGGTAGATGCGCACCATGTCGAGATAGTCGGCGATGTCGACGCGCTCGTCCGGCATCGTGTTGTAGCGGCCGCCCGGACCGCACACGATGCCTTCCGCGCCGAGCTCCTTGTAGAAATGGCCGGCATCCGTGCCGTAGAAGCCCGGCGGCGTGATCGCCCCGGTCGGCTGATCGGTGCCCCGGACCTTGCGATAGGCGGCATTGACGGTCTTCACGATGCGCGCGTCGCGATCCACCCGGAACGCGGGCATCAGCGGCCGCCCCTTGACGTCCTCGGCCTCGACCGTCGCCTTGAGACCGGGGAAGCGGCGCTCGAGGTCGTCCAGGACGCGGCGGAAATCGGCGAGCGCGGCAGCCTGGGTCTGGCCAGGTCCGTAGCGGCCCGAGCCCTTGAGCCGCACGACGTCCGCGACCTGCGGTGGCCGCCATTCGTGGAATTCGCGACCCAGCGCGCCGCGCATCACGCCGACATGCACGCGGTTGATGGCGCGATGATCGTCGTCCGGCGCGTCGGAGAACTTCATGCCGTTGAGGCGCGGGATCAGGTCGCAGGCGGCCATGAGCGCGTCGACCGCCTCCTCGCGCTTCGACATGTGGCGCGTCACGCCCTGCAGCTCGATGATGAAGGTGAACGCGGCGGCATGCATGGTGATCGCCGCGAGGTCGGTGGGCTCGCTGTTGATGAAGTAGTCGGCGCGGAAGCCGTTGCGGATCGCGGCCAGCGTGCCGACGCCGCCCTGCAATTCGCCGACGACATAGGTCAGCACCACGTCGCCCTTCAGCCGAACTCCGGCGTCGATCAGCGTCTTGACCGCGCAGAACGAGGCCGCGTCGCCGGCCTTCATGTTCGACACGCCGATGCCGTAGACGAATCGGTCGTCGACCAGCCCGCCCCAGGGATCGACCGTCCAGCCCTCGGTCGCCGGATTGGTGTCGAGATGGCCGTTGAACAGCAGGCTCTTGCCGCCGCCCGTCCCGCGCCATGTGCCGATCGCGTTGAAGCGCCCCGGCTCCACCGGGCTGGGCGCGGCGTCGAGGCCCAGGCCGCGCATCTGGCCCACGACATGCTCGACCAGCGCGCGTTCGCCGTCGGTCTGCGTATAGCTCTTGTGGCGCACCCAGTCGGCGACGATGTCGAGGCAGGCCTTCTCGTCGATGGCGGCGAGCAGTTCGTCGGCGGTCTTCATGGCTGCGATCTCCGGTCGATGGTCCTTCATGCCGCGCCGCCGACGGGGACGGGCACGGCGTCGAGCAGGGTGCGGGTGTACGGGTGACGGTCGGGCGCGTCCGCCGCGCCGACGGGAAAGAGGTCGACCAGCTCGCCGCGATACATGACCGCGATCGTGTGCGCGAGCTGGCGCACGAGGTTGAGGTCGTGGGTGATGAACAGGCAGGTGGCGCCGGTCCGCGCCTGCAGGTCGACCAGCAGCCGCGCGATCGAGGCCTGGACCGAGACGTCGAGCGACGAGGTGATCTCGTCGCAGAGCACCAGGCGCGGCTCGGCTGCGAAGGCGCGGGCGATCGCGACGCGCTGCTTCTCGCCGCCGGACAGCTGGTGCGGATAGCGGCGCGCGAATTCGGGCGGCAGGAGCACCTGGGCGAGCAGTTCGCCAACGCGACGGTCGATCTCGGCGCGTCCTCTGGCGATCCCGTAGAGCTTGAGCGGACGGGAGAGGATGTCCCGCACCCGCTGGCGCGGGTTGAGCGAGGCGTCCGGGTTCTGGAAGACGATCTGCGCGGCGCGGCGATAGGCGCGGTCGAGCGTGGCGCGCGCCGCGAAGGACCGCCCGTCCAGCGTCAGCCGGCCGCTGAAGTCGTTGAGGCCGGCGATCGCGCGCGCGATCGTCGACTTGCCCGATCCCGATTCGCCGACGATGCCCAGGATCTCGCCCTTGCGCACGGCGAAGCCGATGTCGCGCGCGCCGGTCACCTGCGACTGGGCGCGGCCGAGCAGCCGGGCGAAGAGCGAGCGGTCGCCGTAGCGGACCGTCATCGTGTCGAGCCGCAGCAGCTCGGGCGCGCCGGCGGGCGGCAGCGGGTCGACCAGGCGCAGATCCGGCCGCGGTACCGCGGCGATCAGCATGCGCGTGTAGTCGTGCCGCGGCGCGCCGAAGATGCCGGCGGCGGTGCCGCGCTCGACGATCCTGCCGCGATGGATGACCGCGACGTCGTGGGCGATGCGCGAGACCAGCGCCAGATCGTGCGAGATGTAGAGCGCCGCGACGCCGGTGTCCTGCTGCAGCCGCGCGAAGAGATCCTGGATCTGCCGCGCGGTGACGATGTCGAGCGCGGTCGTCGGCTCGTCGAAGACGATGCATTCGGGGTTGCAGGCGAAGGCGGTGGCGATCACCACGCGCTGCTTCTCCCCGCCCGAGGCCTCGTGCGGATAGCGGCGCATCATCTCGGCCGGCCGCGTGATCCCGGTGCGCGCGAGCAGCGCCTCGCCTTCGGCGAAGGCCTGCTTCTCGGTGAGGCCGCGATGGCGGACCAGGACCTCGGCCAGCTGGCGGCCCAGCATCAGCGTCGGGTTCAGCGAGGTCGAGGGATCCTGGAAGACCATGCCGATGCGCCGGCCGCGGATGTCGGCGATCTGCTGGCGGGTCTTGGCGCGCAGGTCCTCGCCCGACAGACGGATCTCGCCGCCGCCTTCGCGCGCGTTGGCGGGCAGGTAGCGCAGGATCGCCCAGGCGATCGAGCTTTTGCCCGATCCGGATTCGCCGACCAGCCCCAGCGTGCGTCCGCGCGCGACCGACAGGTCGATGTCCGACAGCGCCTGGACGACGCCTTCCCCCGTCCGGTAGGCGAGCGAATAGCCGCGGATCTCCAGGACGCGCGGGGCCTCGGGCCCGGTCATCGCTGCCGTCCGCGCGGGTCGAGGACGTCGCGCAGCGCGTCGCCGAACAGGTTGAAGCCCAGCGCCGCGACGGCGATGGCGATGCCCGGCGCGGCGACGCACCAGGGATTGCGGAACATGAACTGCCGCGCCTCGGCGATCATCAGACCCCATTCGGTCGATGGCGGCTGCGCGCCCAGCCCCAGGAAGCCCAATGTCGCGCCCAGCATGATCGCGAAGGAGACGCGGATCGTCGCCTCGACGATCACCGGTCCCATCGTGTTGGGCAGGACCTCGGCGCCGATGACGTAGACCGGCGATTCGCCGCGCGCCTGCGCGGCCTGGACGAATTCGCGGGTGCGCACCGACAGCACGGCGGCGCGCGCGATGCGCGCCATGCCGGGGGTGAAGGCGACGGCGACCGCCAGCATCGCATGCCCGGTGCCGCCGCCCAGGACGGTCACGATCAGCAGCGTGAACAGCAGGTCGGGCACGGCGAGCAGCCCGTCGAGCAGGCGCATGATGACGCTGTCGATCCAGCGTCCGGCGACGCCCGCGACGACGCCGATCAGCGTCCCGGCCGCCACCCCGGCCAGCGTGGCGCCGACGCCGAACAGGATCGTCGCGCGCGCCCCGTGCAGGATGCGCGAGAGGATGTCGCGACCGAACTGGTCGGTGCCCAGCCAATGCGCCGCCGACGGACCGCGCAGGCGGACGGCAGGGTGGAATTGCTGCGGATCGTAGGGCGCCAGAATCGGCCCGACGACGACCGCGACCATGACGATGGCGAGCAGCGTCGCGCCGACCATCCCGGTCGGATGGCGCAGCAGGTCACGCATAGCGCACGCGCGGATCGAGCGCCGCGATCACGATGTCGGAGACCAGGTTCGACAGCGCGTAGACCGCCGCCAGGACCAGCGTCACCGCCTGGATCACCGGCAGGTCGCGGTTCTGCAGCGCATGGATCATCAGCCGGCCGAGGCCGGGCCAGGCGAAGACCTCCTCGACCACGATGATCCCGCCCAGCAGGTAGCCGACGTCGAGCGAGATCACCGCCACCGCCGGCGCCATCGCGTTGCGCAGCGCGTGGCGGCGGATCACCGTGCCCTCGCCGAGGCCCTTGAGCCGCGCGGCGCGGATGTAGTCGCTGGCCAGCACCTCCGACATCTCCGAGCGGACTTGGCGCACGATATGCGCGGTCAGGATCAGGCTGAGCGTCAGCGCCGGAAGGACCATGTGGTAAAGGAATCGGACGGCATCCTCGCCCGGCGGCACGAAGCCGCCGGCGGGGAAGAGCTGGCGTCCGGGTGCCGCGAGGAAGACCAGCAGCAGCGTCGCCGTGACGAATTCCGGAACCGCCGTGCCCATGTAGGCGAAAAGGCCGATGCCGAGATCGGCGCCGCGCCCGCGGCGCATGCCGGCGACGACCCCCAGCGGGATCGCGACCAGCGTCACGGCGACGAGCGCGGCGCCGGCCAGCGCGGCCGAGCGCCAGAACGCGTCGCCGATCAGCAGCGAGACGGGCTGGGACATGCGCATCGACATGCCCCAGTCGCCGCTGACCAGCCGGCCCAGCCATTCGAGATACTGGACGTGCCAGGGGCGCTCGAGGCCGAGTTCGGCCGCGAGCGCCTGCAACTGGTCTTCCGTCGCATATTCGCCGAGGATCATCACTGCGGCGTTGCCCGGCAGGATCATGGTGATCGCGAAGACCGCCAGCGAGACGACCAGCAGGACCAGCACGACCGCGGCCAGGCGCCGCGCGAGATACCCGGCGTTCATGCGCCGTCAGCCGCGATCCAGCCAGACATCCTCGGTGAAGAAGGTCCGCGACAGGGGATGCGCGGTCCAGCCCTTCACGTAGGTGCGGTTGGCCGTGAGGATGTCCTGGAAGAACGGGATGATCGACGGCCGGTCGCGGACCATCAGCTGCTGGGCCTCGGTGTAGAGGCGCCGGCGCTCCGCGTCGTCGAGCGTGGCGCGGCCGCGCGCGACGAGGTCGTCGAATTCCTTGTTGTTCCAGGCGGTGTCCGCGAAGGCCGCGTCGGTGGTGAACAGCAGCGTGAAGGCCGCGTCCTCGGTCGGCTGCATGCCCCAGTAGCCGATGTAGAAATTGCCCTTGCGCCAGACATTCGCCAGATACGTGTCGTGCGGGATTGTCTGGACGTCGATGTCGAAGCCGGCGGGCTGTGCCATCTGCTTCACCGCGACGCCGACCTGGCTGCGGATCGCGGGACGGTTCGAGCAGATCAGCGGGATCTTGATGCCCTGCGGATAGCCGGCCTGCGCGAGCAGCCGGCGCGCCGCCGGCGGATCGTATTTCGGCGCCGGCGTGTCCACGAGATAGCGATAGCCCGGCGAGATGCAGTTGTCCGCCGCCGGGCGACCGAGCCCGTCGAGCACGAGATCGACCAGCATCTCGCGATCCACCGCCATGGCGAGCGCCTGGCGAACGCGCACGTCGTCGAAGGGCTTGGAATCCTGGCGCATCACGATGTTCACGAAGCGGCCCGACGGCACGCGCTGGCCCTGGACGCCGGGCGCGGCGGCGATGCGCTTGAAATCCGCCTGCTGCACGTCGAGCATGACGTCGACCGCGCCGGAGAGGAAATTCGCGGCCTCGGCGGCGAGATCGGGGAAGAGATAGAGCTCGACCGCATCGAGATGCGGCTTGCCCGGGATGTAGTAGTCGGGGTTGCGGACCAGCCGCATGAAGCGCGCGCTGTCGTAGGTCTCCTGCTTGAACGGCCCGGTGCCGATGGCGCGCGCGTTCATCGCCTGGAGCGGCCCCTTGACCACCGCGGCCGGCACGATGCGGGCGTTCGCGTGGGCGAGCGAGACCGGCAGGTCGGCGAACGAGCTCTTCAGCTCGAAGCGCACCGTCAGCGGATCGACCGCGACGACCTTGTCGATCATGTTCAGCACGGCGCGCGCCGGCGAAGCGGTCTTGGGATCGAGGATCGCCTCGATCGTCGCGACGACGTCGGCCGCGGTGAACGCCGTGCCGTCGTGGAACTTGACGTTCGGGCGCAGCTTGAAGGTGAAGACGCGCGCCGCGTTTTCGCCGGTCCATTCGAGGGCGAGGTCGGGACGCGGCGCCATGTTGCGGTCGAGCCGGGTCAGGCCGGCATAGATCATGTCCAGCGCCAGATACTCGGCCGGACCGGAGTTCTGCAGCACGTTCAGCGTCAGGATGCTGGTCGAATGGCTGACCTTCAGCGTGCCGCCGCGCCGCGGCGCGCCCTGCGCCGCCGCGCCCTGGGCGAGCAGCGGAATGCTCGCGATGCCGCCGACGACGCCGCGCCGCGTGATGTCGAAATTCGTCATGGCCCTCTCCTTCTTCTTGATGTCGATCAGGTGACGACGGTGAGATCGTCGGGAAGCCCGGTCAGGATCTCGGGCGCGCCGTCGGTGACGAGCAGCGTATGCCCGACGCCCATCGCGTAGCCCGAATCGCTGTCGCCGATCATGACATGGTAGAACAGCGTCATGCCCGGTTCGCAACGCGTCGGATTGCCGGAATAGATCATCGGCGGGACGTCCATCGACGTCGGCGCATAGGTGCAGCCGACCGAATAGCCGGTGGCGCCGTAGCGATGCGCGCGGAAGCCGGCGCGGTCGAGGCCGTCGGCGTGGACGTCGAAGATCTCCCCCAGCGTCGTGCCGGGGCGCGCGATCTCGGTCATGCGCGCCAGCGTCGAGCGCGCCGCGTCGTACATGTGTCGCTGCCGGTCGGTCGCCTTGCCGAGCAGGATCGTCCACTCGGTCTTGACGTTGTAGCGGCGAACGGCCACCGGATATTCGACCAGGATCTGGTCGACCGCTTCGAGCCGGCGCGGGGACGAGACGCCGCGGCCATAGACCGCGCGCGGCCCGGAATTGAACAGCGGCGCGTTGGGCGGCATGTCGCCGCCGCCTTCCAGCACCACCTTGAGATACGCGGCCGTCAGCGCCGAATCCATCACGCCGGGCCGCGCCATCCCGATCACCGTCTCCAGCGACCGGTCGAGCAGGGCGCCGGCCTTGCGCATGTAGGCGATCTCCGCCGGCGACTTCACCAGCCGCAGTCGGCGGATCATGTGGTCGTCGTTGTCCAGCGTGCAGAACCCGTCGAGCGTCTTCTGCAGCCGCCACAGGTTCCAGCCGGTCAGGCCATGCGTGTTGAGTTCGACCGCGATCCGTCCGCCGGCGAGACCGAGCTCGGTCAGGATCGCCTTCAGGTCGCGCGCCGGATTGGCGTCCTCGGCGTCCCACCAGATCCGGATGTCCTCGATCGTCGAGGTCTGGCGCGCCTGCAGCAGGTCGGGCCGGCGCGTCAGCAGCACGATCGGCCGCTCGTCGGCGGTGACCACGGCGCACTGGAAGAACACGAAGCCGCCGGTGTCGTAGCCGGTCAGCCAGAAATGGCTTTCCTGCGCGAAGACCAGCATCGCATCGAAACCCTGCGCGCGCAGCGTCGCGCGCAGCCGCGCCTGGCGGGCCAGATGCTCTTCGCGCGCGAAGGGCAGGGCGGGCGTGCCGGTGAAGCTGGTCTGCTGGACAGTGGCCATCGGAAGCGCTTTCGTCGTTGCGGGCCGTCGCAGCCCTTGGATGCGACGCTAAGCATTGGTATACCAAACGTCAACCATCGGCATTCCGGACGATGCCGGCAGAGGCCGGTTCGCCGGCGCGGAGGATGACGCTGCATGACGATGCCGTTGACGGCGGCGCCCGATCGCAGGCTGGCGGCGCAGGCCTACGGGCAGCTGCTCGACCTGATCATGTCCGGTCAGCTCAAGCCCGGCACGATGATCCACGAACGGCGTCTGGCCGAGCATCTCAGCATGTCGCGCACGCCGTTGCGCGACGCGCTGCTGATGCTGGAGCATGACGGGCTGGTCAGCCGGCACGGGCGCAGCGGTCTCCAGGTGCGTCGTCTCGACCTGGCCGCGTTCATGGAGAACCTCGCGATCCGCCGCCTGCTTGAGCCGGAGGCGGCGCGCATCGCCGCCGGCCGGATCCCGGCGCCGTCTCTGGCCGGCATCCGCGAGCGCCTGGACGGGCTGGTCGCGCGTGCCGCGCAGGCGGTCGTGCCCGACCGCGCCGAGGTCCGCGCGCTCGACGAGGATCTGCATGGCGCGATCGCCGAGGCCGCCGGCAACGCCCAGATGCAGGCGATCATCCGCACGCTGCGGCGGCAGACCCTGATCTTCGACCTGCGCAGCATGCCCGAGCGCGTCGCGGACACATGTCGCGAGCATCTGGCGGTGGTCGCCGCGCTGGCCGCCGGCGACGGCGACGCGGCCGCCGAGGCGATGCGCACCCATCTCGACGGCGTGCGGCGTTCGATCGTCGCGCGCCTCGCCGGCGCATGAGCCGAGGCTGCGACGCGATGACGGATCCGCGGCCGGTCGATTGCGTCGTGATGCAGCCGATCGCCGAGACCGGGCTCGAACGGCTGCGTCATGCGGGCCTCGTTGTTCATGTCGCCGCGCGTCCGGATCTGGACGCGCTGCGCGGCATGCTGTCGACGGCGCGGGCCGTGATCACCCGCAACGCCGGTTTCAGCGCGGCGGCGATGGCGGCGGCGCCGAACCTGGTGGTGATCGGCAGCCACGGCACCGGCGTCGACGCCATCGATCTGGCCGCGGCCCGCGCGCGCGGCATCGCGGTCGTCAACACGCCGGGCGCCAACGCGCAATCCGTCGCCGAGCTGGCGGTCGCCCTGATGTTCGCCTGCGCCGGCGCGCTGACCGACGCCGATCGCGCGGTGCGTCGCCACGATTTCGGCTGGCGGCTCGGGGCGCGACGCTTCGAGCTCGCCGGCCGGCGGCTGGGTCTGGTCGGGTTCGGCGCGGTCGCGCGCCGCGTGGCGCGCATCGCGCTCGCGATCGGCATGGAGGTCGAGGCGCTCTCCGCGCATGCGGACGCCGCCGAGCTCGCCGTGCACGGCGTGGCGAAGGCGCCCAGCCTCGCGTCGCTGCTCGCCCGCGCCGACGTCGTCTCGCTGCATGGCGTGCCGGCCGGTGCGGCCTTGCTCGACGCGGCGGCCATCGCCGGCATGAAGCCCGGCGCGATCCTCGTCAACACCGCGCGCGGCGCGCTGGTGGACGAGGCGGCGCTGGCCGCGGCGCTGGGCGATGGCAGGCTGGCCGCGGCCGGTCTCGACGTGTTCGCGCCGGAGCCGCCGCTGCCGGGCAATCCGCTCTTCGCCGCGCCGAACCTGATCCTGACCCCGCATATCGGCGGCGCCGCCCGCGAGGCGATGGACCGCACCGCGCGCGCCGTCGCCGAGGCGGTCCTCGACGTCCTCTCCAGCGCGGAAACTGTCCGGCACGTTCCTCGCCCCCGGTGACCGATCGCCGGCGAGTTTCTGCGCTGGAGAGGGTTTTGTTCGCTTGCACGGCATGCGGGATGCCATCTAACGTTCCGGTTGCAGTGCAGCAGAGCTGCATCTCGTCCACAAGGAGCGATCTCCGGATGCCCACCTCGTCTCGTCTTGCCCGCCGCTCCGTTCTTGGCGCCGGTGTCGGCGCCGGTCTCGGCCTTCTCGCCGGTCCGGCCCTGGCGCAGCAGCGCGCCCGGCTCACCTTTGCGCTGAGCTGGATCCCGAACGTGCAGTTCGCCGGGCTCTGGGTCGCCATGGAACGCGGCCATTTCGCGACCGAGGGGCTCGATGTCCGGTTCACGCCGGGCGGGCCCAACGCCCCGGATCCCCTGGTGCAACTCGCCGCCGACAACGCGCAGATCTGCACCGCGAACTGGCTTCCCTTCCTGGACGCGGTCGGGCGCGGCAACGATTTCGTGATCATCGGCGCGATCTACGCGCGCAGCCCCGGCGCGATCTGTTCCATGTCGCGGCGGCCCGTGCGCACGCCGCAGGATCTGGTCGGCGCCCGCGTGCTGGCGCAGACGCCCAGCGACCGGCTGATCATCGAGTCCATCCTCGGCATGGCCAGCCTGCCACGCGATTTCCGCATGATCCCGACCGGCTTCTCGCCGGAGCCGCTGGTGAACGGCGACGGCGACGCCTATTTCTGCTTCGCCATCAACCAGCCGATCACGCTGGAGCGCATGGGGCTGCGCCCGGGCGTCGACTTCCACGTGACGCTGCTGGACCAGCTCGGCTACAGCCTGCCGGGCCAGTTCATCGTCACGCGCCGCCGCTTCATCGAGCAGAACCGGGCCCAGGTCGTGGGCTTCCTGCGCGCCTTCGCCCGCGGCTGGCGCGAGAACGAGGCCGATGCCGCCTTCGCCGCGCGGCTGGCGGTGCAGAAATACGGCGCCGAGCTCGGTCTCGAACTGCCGCAGCAGGTCCGCCAGAACGAGCTTCAGATCCCGCTGGTGCGCAACAGCGCCGGCCCGGGCTTCCTGTGGTTCGATCCGGCGAAGATCGGTGGCAGCATGACCGAGATCGCCCGCGTCTCGAACCGTGTCGTGCCGCCGGTGGAGCAGATCCTCGACCTGTCGCTGATCGACGCCGCCTCTCGCGCCTGAGACCCGGAGCCATGGCTGCCGCGGGGGCGGCGATCCGGCTGGACGGCGTCGGCAAGACCTTCCAGCTGGACGACGGACGCGCCGTTCATGCGCTCGAGGACATCTCGCTCGGCATCGGGCATGGCGAGTTCGTCGCCCTGATCGGCCCCAGCGGCTGCGGGAAGAGCACCATCCTGCGGCTGGCCGCGGCGCTGGAAACGCCGGATGGCGGCCAGGTGACCGTCGAGGGCCGTGCGCCGAGCGAGCTGTCGCGCGCGCATCGTCTGGGCGTCGCCTTCCAGGACCATGCGCTGCTGCCCTGGCTGAGCGTCGAGGCCAATATCGCGCTTCCCTATCGCCTCGCCGGCCGGCCGGTCGATCGCGGCCGGGTGGCGGAACTGATCCGCCTGGTCGGCCTTGCGGGCTTCGAGACGGCGCGGCCGCGCCAGCTCTCGGGCGGCATGCGCCAGCGCACCTCGATCGCCCGCGCGCTGGTGCTGCGGCCGGACGTGCTGCTGCTCGACGAGCCCTTCGGCGCGCTGGACGCGGTGACGCGGCGGCGACTGAACGTGGAACTGCAGCGCATCTGGTCGGAGAACCGCATCACCACCCTGCTCGTCACCCACGCCGTGGAGGAGGCGCTGTTCCTCGCCGACCGGGTGCTGGTGATGAGCGGCCGGCCCGGCCGCATCATCCGCAGCATCGAGGTGCCGTTTCCGCGCCCGCGCGGTCCGGACGCGACGCGCACGCCGCTCTTCCACCATCTGGTCGACGAGCTGACCCTGGCGCTCGAGCCGGCGGCGGACGTGCCGGCATGACGCGGCGCCGCGAGAGGCTGCGGGCCGTGGCCTATGGCACGCTCGGGGTCGCCGCGTTCCTGGCGGGCTGGGAAGCGATCGGCGTCTACCGGCTGGCGGGGCTGACCTGGCCGCCGCTGACCGCCGTGCTGACCTTCGTCACCAACCCGAACCGCACCGCGCTGTTCCTGCGTGCCGCCGACGCCACCTTGTCCAACGTCGCGGCCGGCTACGCGCTGGGGGTGGCGATGGGGCTGGCGGCGGGGGCGCTGGGCTTCGTGCTGCGCGTCCTGCGCCCGGGTCTCGACCGGCTGGTGGCGGTGATCCACGCCATCCCCGCGATCGCCCTGGCGCCGATCTTCATCGTGCTGGTCAGCCGCGACGCGACCGGTCTGGCGCTGACCGCGCTCGGCGTCTTCTACGCCATGTATGTCGCGACGACCTCGGGGCTGGAGGCGGCCTCCGCGGCGCATCGCGAGCTGTTCGCGGCGCTGGGCGCCTCGCGCCTGCGCCTGCTCTGGCACCTGCAGCTGCCGGCCGCGTTGCCGGCCTTCGCGAGCGGCCTGAAATACGCGATCCCCGGCGCATTCATCGGCGCCATCGTCGGCGAATGGTTCGGGGCCTCGCGCGGGCTTGGGCTGCTGATGGCGAGCGCGATGCAGAATTTCCAGATCCCGCTGCTCTGGAGCGCGGTGCTGATCACGTCCTGCGTCTCGCTGCTCTGCTTCGGCCTCGCCGCGCTGCTCGAGCGCGCGGTCGCCGCGCGGTTCCGCTGAGATGTCCGCGTCGTTGCGCCGCGCGCTGACGCGCTACTGGGGCGTGGCGCTGGTCCTGCTGCTCTGGCAGGGCTGGGTGACCGTCTTCCAGCTCAACGCCATCGTCCTGCCGCAGCCGCGCGACGTGCTGGCGGAGCTTCTCGGCAATCCCGGCGTCTATCTCTCGGGCGGCGCGCAGACGCTGGCGATCGCCGCCGGCGGGCTGGCGCTCGGCATGGCGCTGGGGACGCTGGTGGCGATCCTCGCCTGGGCCTCGCCGCTGCTGGGCGGCATGCTGACGCCGCTGGGCCTGGTGTTCTCGTCGATCCCCGTCATCGCGCTGATCCCGATCGTCGCGCGGCTGATGGGCTACGACGTCCGCACCGTGCTGGCGATCGTCGTCCTGATTTCCTTCCTGCCGGCCTTCGTCTTCACCGCCGCCGGGCTGCGCGCCCTGCCGGCCGGCAGCGCCGACCTGTTCCGGGTGTTCGGCGCCGGGCCCTGGGCGCGATTCGCGCGGCTGGTGCTGCCCTCGGCGGTGCCGAGTTGGATGATCGCGCTTCGCATCGCCGCGCCGAACGCCATCCTGGCGGCGATGCTGGCGGAGTACATGATGGGGACCAGCGGCCTCGGCTATCTGTTCCGCGCTTCCGCCGAGGATTTCGGCACCGAGCGCGCCCTGGGCACCAGCGTCGTCGCGACGATCGTCAGCGTGCTGCTGTTCTCCGCCGCGCTGGCGGCCGAGCGCGCGGTGGCGCGGCGCTGGGCGTAGGTTTCAGGCCGGCAGCCGGTCGCCGTGGCGTGGCCAGTCCGCGAGCAGTTCCTCGAGCACCCGGTTGGCGACCAGGAAGGCGTTGTCCAGCGACGGCTTCAGCGCGCAGAGCGCCTCGTGCTTGTGGCTGCCGAGGCCCTGGGCAGAGCTCAGCCCCGGTCGCGGGACGACATAGTTGGAGGCCGTGCGCAGCATCAGCAGCCGGCGCGCATCGGCCCGGCCCGCGCGCGCCAGGGCATGCAGCGCGAGCGCGATGCCGGCGTCCTCCATGGCGCTCACCGCGAAGCGCGCCGCGCCGTCGGTCCAGTATCCGACCCAGTCGCGCGCCCAGGCGAGCATCGTCGGCCCGTGCCAGAAATCCGATCCGCCGAGCACCGCGCCGGTGGTGACCACGGGCGGCGCCGCCCCCGGCGCGTCATGCGCGAAATGAGCGCGGAAGCGCGCGACCTCGGCCGTGTCGGCGAGCGCCAACCCCTCCGTCAGCCGCAGCGCCCAGGCGACGAGCCCGGGGTCGAGCCGCCAGGCGGCATCGCGCAGCCGCGCCCTTGCGGGCTGCGCGTAGGGCTCCGACTTGCCGAGCGGCAGGCGGCCCGTCGGCCAGTGGTCGGGGCAGTCGCGACGATCGATCTCGTGCATCAGGTCGCCGTCGACCACCCAATCCACCCAGCAGGCGGATCCGACCGACATCCGCGCCGGATCGGCGCCGGCGATCCCCGCCATCAGCCAATAGGCCCGCGTCAGGTCGAAGGCCGGGTGCAGGCCCAGCGCGGTGACGGCGCTGGCCGCGGTGGCGTTGCCCACGCCGGTCAGCATGCACAGGATGCCGCGTGCCGGGTCCAGGCGCAGTGCGCCGCCGCCGAAGGGAAACGGCATCTCGTCCGTGAGCGGCAGGCGCTCGACCCAGCGCCGCATCTCGCCCTCGGTGAAGACCGTGTCGCCCGGCGCGGGCTCGTACATGGCCAGGACGACGGCCTTGATCGGCAGCGGGGACATGGCGGGGGGACCCCTTCGTGAGGTGGATGATCTGGTCAGGTCGTCTGCCAGGACGCCCGCTGCCGGGCGAAATTCGCGTAGACCTGCTCGCCGGCGACGATCGGCGCGAAACGTGGATCGGGT
>JBIKLI010000373.1:0-4156 GCA_044359885.1 Alphaproteobacteria bacterium
CGCGATGAGCGCAGGCACCATGATCGCCACCGGATCGGGCAATGTCGTGCTTCGCCTGCTGGATGGCGCCGGGAACACCAACCGCGAAATCGGCAGCGTCAGCCTCGGCACGGTCCAGACCACCGGCGCGCTGAGCATCGACAGCCAGGGGCCGGTGATGCTCGGCGGGGCCGGCACCGTCGCCCGCCGCGTCAGCGTGGCCACGGCCGGCGTGCTGACGCTTGCGGCACCGGTGATCGCCAGCGGGACAGGCGATGCCCTGGTGCTGTCGGGCGACGAGGTGCGCAACACCGGCGGCAGCCTCGATGCCCCGAATGGCCGTTGGCTGGTCTTTGCCGCCGATCCAGGCCGGGTGACCCCGGGCGGCCTGACGGCGGCACGATGGTACGGTCGGAGCTACGCCGGTTTCGTGGCCGACGGCACGCCGATCGGGGCCGGCAACCGCTTCGTCTTCGGTCAGGCTCCCGTGCTGACCGTGACCGCCAGCGACCAGGCCATCATCTATGGCAGACCGGTCGCCCAGAGATTCGTCGTCTCCGGGCTGGTGAACGGCGATACCGATGCCCAGGCGTGGACAGGTACGCCGGTGATCTCCGCCGGCAGCGGCCAGCCGCATGTCGGCACCACCGCCTTGACAATACGGCCCGGAACACTGGCCTCGGACTACAATTACGGCTTCGCCTTCGCGGCCGGCACCCTCTTCGTCGCGCCGGCGACGCTGACCATCACCGCTCACGACATGCAACGCTCGCCGCTGCAGCCCAATCCACCCTTCGGTTTCTCCGTCTCCGGACTTGTCGCCGGCGACGGCCCCGGGGTGATCCAGGGTCTCGCTCTGACCAGTCCGGCAACCGCGACAAGCCTGCCCGGCCGCTATCCGATCGTCCCGACTGGCGGCTCCGCCGCCGACTACGTCCTGGTCGGGGTCCCCGGCGTCCTCACGGTGCTGCCGCTCGGCCCCGATGAAGTGTCGGATATCGATGCCGGCAACAGCAACATCCCGCTGCCGCTGCCGCAGATGCCGCAGCTGCAAGCCGCAATCGACGATCCTGTGGCCACCGCGCCGCCGCGTGTCTTGTCCCTCAGCGCCATGATGCCGCTGCGGCAAGCCTCACGAGGCGCCTGCGGCGCCAATTTCAGGATCGAGGTCTATCGCTGCGCCAGCGGCTTCCCGTCGCCGGGGAACTGACAGCCGGTGCGCAACCGATGACCCCCTGGCCGGGCACCTTCGGACTGGCCCTTCTGGCGGCACTCCTGCCCTGGAGCGTCGCGGCCCAGAACCTGCGCGACGTGCTGCCGCCGCCGATGCAGCGCCAGCCAGGCGCCGCCCCGGCAGCGCCCGCGCCCATGACTGTCCCGGCCGAACCTGCCGCCCAGCCGGACGACACGGCAGTGCTGCTGCCGGTGCTGCACGGTCTCGTCTTCCTGCCCCGCATCGATCACGTCCGGCCGGACGGGGTCGAGACGCCGGGCGTCAGCATCACCGACCTGCCGGCGCTCGACGACGTCTTTCGTGCCGAGATGGCCGCCATGATCGGCCAGCCGCTCACGGCCACGGGGCTCGACGCCATCGTCCAGGCTGCGGTCCGCGCCTATCGCCGCGCCGACCGGCCATTGGTGGATGCCATCGTCCCGGAGCAGGATGTCGCCAGCGGGGTCGTGCAGGTCGCCGTCGTCGAGTTCACCGTCGGCGAAATCCGCACCGAGCAGAACCATTGGTTCAGCGACGAATTGCTGCGCTCGTATCTGCGCGTGCGGCCCGGCGAGACGGTCCGCGCCAGCGCCATGGCCGACGATCTCGGCCTGCTCAACGCCAACCCCTTCCGCCGGGTGGAACTGCTCTACGAACGTGGCCGGGATTTCGGCCAGACCGACATCGTCCTGCGCGCGCCCGATCGCAGGCCGCTGCGGATCTATGGCGGCATGGACGACAGCGGGTCGAAGTCGCTGGGCACCAACCGCGTCTTCACCGGCTTCGGCCATGGCAATCTCTTCGGCCGCGACCATCAGATCGGATACCAGTTCACGGCCTCGAGCGATCTGCTCTTCCACGGCCGCGACATCCCCGGCCGATCGGCCGGCCCGCGCTTCGCCGCCCACAGCCTCACCTATGCCGTGCCGCTGCCCTGGCGCGATCGCCTGCATCTCTCCGCCCTCCATGCCGAAAGCTCTCCCTGGCTGACCGAGCCGCTCGCGCAGCGGGGCTTCACCACCCAGTTCGGCGCCCGCTATGCCTTCCAGCTGCTGCGTCGCGAGGTTTTCGGGCAGGAATTCCGCCTCGGCTACGACTTCAAGCGCACCAACAACAACCTCGCCTTCGGAGGCACCTCGGTCTTCGCGAACTCGACCGACATCCACCAGATGGTCGCCGACTACAGCGTCACTCTCCTCGACACGCGCGGCAGCACCTCCGCCACCCTGCTCGGCACCTTCAGCCCGGGCTTCCTGGGCGGCGGCAACGACCGCGAGGCGTTCGCGGGCAGCCGCGCCGGCGCCAGCCCACGCTACGGCTACGCTCTCCTCCAGGCCGAGCGCAGCCAGAACCTGCCGGATGAATTCACGCTCGTTCTGCGCGCCACCGGACAGCTCGCCTCGGGCCCGCTGCTCGCCTCGGAGCAGCTCGGCCTCGGGGGCGCGACCACACTTCGCGGCTTCGAGAACTCATCCGCCTCCGGCGACCAGGGATTTATCCTCAGCGCCGAGCTGCACACGCCGCCGTCGGGATTGCTGCGCCGTCTGGGGTGGCCCGACACCGACCGTTTCCAGCCGCTGATCTTCGTCGAGAGCGGCCGCGTCTGGTCCCGCACGGACCGTGACACCGCCCGCACCAACACCGCACTCTCCTCTGCCGGGGCAGGCCTCCGCTACGCGATCGGCAGCCACCTCGCGCTGCGCGCCGATGTCGGTGTCCAGCTCTCCGACCCGACCGACCGATCCCCCCGCGGCACCCGCAGCCACATTTCCATCGTCACGAGCTGGTGACGACGCAGGCACGCAGGCATCGCGGCGCAGGAGGCCCGGGCGGCCTGTCGGCGGCGGCCAGGGCGTCGCGGCGCGACGTCTGCGCTGGAGAAGACTTCTAGCCCCGGCGGCGCAGGTTGAGGAGGTTGCCGGCGAAAATGAGGAGGACGCCGGCGAACGTGAACGCGTCGGCCGCCTCGCCATAGACGGCCCAGCCCAGCACGGCGGTCAGCGGCACGCGCACGAAATCCATCGGCACCAGGACCGTCGCCGGCGCGTATGCCATGGCGCGCGCGAGGCAGTAATGCGCGTAGACGCCGCAGAACGACACCACGGTCGCCCAGCCCCAGACGACCGCCGATGGCAACACCCAGACCTGCAGGGCCGGAACGAGCCCGATCGCGCCCTGCACCACCAGCATCCAGAAGCTGATCTTGACGGCTTCGTCGGTGCGCGTCAGCGACTTGACGAGCACGACCGACGCGGAGAAGCCCACCGCCGAGGCCAGCGCGACCAGATGGCCGATGTCCAGCGCCGAGGCGGAAGGCCGCACGATCGCCACCACCCCGGCGAGGCCGAGCGCGACGGCGATCCATTTCCCGCGATCCATGCGCTCGCCGAGCAGGGCCACCGCCAGCGCGGCCGACCAGATCGGCATCGTGAACTCGATCGCCACCACCTGCGCGAGGGGAATGAGCAGCAGCGCCGCCAGCCAGCAATACTGGGCCGCATAGTGCGCGACGTTGCGCAGCACATGCTGTCCCAGGCGCGCCGTCCCCATCGCGCGCAGACCGCCCGCCGCATGCACGAGCGGCCACAGCATCGCGAAGCCGATCAGCGAGCGCAGTTCCATGACCTGGAAGACGTCGAGTTCGCGCAGCACCTCGCGGCCGGCGATGGCCATGACCAGCATCATGACCAGCCAGCCCGACATCCATGTGGCGGCGAGCGCGAGCGGTGTACGCATCGAACGCGGCAAGACGCTCTCCATCCAAAAAATCGCTCCAGCGCAAAGTCAATCGCATGCGGCGCGGCGGGCGCGGACCAGTCGCAGAAGTTCGTGCAGGCGACGGTCGGGGATGCCGAGTTCGTCGAGATGGCGCACCGTGTTCTCGAGATAGGCGACGCAGGGGCCGCGCTGGCCGGCGGCCTCGCAGATCGTCGCCGCGACGCGCGCCGGATCGAGCTTGCCGGC
>JBIKLI010000374.1:0-4154 GCA_044359885.1 Alphaproteobacteria bacterium
CGCCGAGAAGAACATGGACTCCTCCGACCAGGGACGGGATGAACAGCCCTTGAAACTGATCCGGATCGGATAAACTTCCAGTTTCTGGCGACCGCCGCGCGATTGAGGCTGACCTTTTTCGACTTTTGGGCCATATAGGCGGATTAATCCCAATAGGGTGACAGGAACTCGACCATGGCTGCTGCAAAGCGCGCGTCGTCCAGGAAATCTGCCAAGCCCACCAAGCCCGCCGCCACCCCGAAGGCCGCGAAGCCTGCTGCCAAGGCGGCTTCCGGCGTCAAGACCAAGGCACCGGCGTCGCCGGCCAAGCCGAAACCCACCGCGAAGCCCGCCGCCGCCAAGTCGCCCGTGGTCAAGCCCGTGCCGGCGAAATCCCCGGCGGCGAAAGCCGCTGCCAGACCTGCGCCAGCCGCGAAAGCGCCGGCGACGCCCAGGCCCGCCGCGCCGGGCAAGCCGGCGGCGACCAAGCCGGCTGCCCCCGTGAAGCCTCCTCCAGCCGCCAAGACGCCTGCCAAGCCGCTGGCGGTCGACCCTGCGCCGGTCGTCAAGGCCGCCGTCGCCCCCGCGAAGCCTGTCAAGCCGGCTCCGGCGCCGCGTGCGCCCGGGCTGCGCGCGCCTGGCGCCTTCGAGGCCAAGGTCCTGACCGCCCTCAAGCGTCATGGCGGCGCCGCGGTCTCGTTCAGCGCATCACCCGACCATATCAAGTCCGCCTTCAAGCGCTGCCTCACCGAGGGCTGGGCGACGGGCACGATCGACAGTGGCAGCATCACGGCCAGCGGTGAAAAAGTCCTGGAGAAGCTCAATCCCGAGATCCGGGCCTTCCCCGCGCCGACTCTGCGCAACCGTCTGAACGACGCCCTGTTCCGGAACCCGGGGGCGCGCCCGGCCAGCCCGGTCGCGGCCGCCGCTCCGGAGGCGGTGGAAGACGCGGCGGCGGACGAGGACGATGACGACGTGCCGGAGGTCGAGGACGAGGAGGACGTCGTCGGCGAGGAAGATCCGGACGTCGAAAAGGCTGCCTGAACCAGGCGCCGTCGCCGCGGCGGCGGCTTTCGCGTCGCCGATGCCTTCCGAAACTCGATCCGGGGCGACGCTGCCCGAACTCTATCAGGCGGCGGTCGCCGCTGGCCGCATCAAGGGTGATCCGGGCCAGATTCGCATCGTGGCGCGGTTGGAGGCATTGCGCGCCGGCCTTGCCGGGGCCCCGCCGACGCTGCCGGAGCCGGGCAGCTGGCGCCGGCGCCTGGGGCTTGCGCCGCGACAGGCGCCGCGACCGGCGCTACGCGGCGTCTACATCCATGGTCCGGTCGGCCGCGGCAAGTCGATGCTCATGGACCTGTTCCATGCGGCGGTCGATCCGGTTCCCCGGCGGCGGGTCCATTTTCATGCCTTCATGATCGAGATCCATGAGCGGCTCCACCGGCGCCGCCAGCTCAAGGCCGAGGCCGACGCGATCGGCCCCGTCGCGCGCGACCTGGCATCGGAACTGCGGCTGCTCTGCTTCGACGAGTTCCAGGTCACGAACATCGCCGACGCCATGATCCTCGGGCGGCTCTTCGCGGGGCTGCTGGATGCAGGCGTGGTCATGGTCGCCACGTCGAACACCGCGCCCGGAGATCTCTATGCCGGCGGCCTGCAGCGCGAGCGGTTCCTGCCGGCGATCGCCCTGCTGGAAGCGCGGCTGGACGTGATGGAGCTGGAGACCGGACCCGACTATCGGCGCGATCGAATCCGGGCGATGGCCGTCTACCACGCCCCGCTCGGCGCGGCGGCCGACCGGGCCCTGGATCAGGCCTTCGCCGAGCTGACCGGCGGGTCGGCGCCGGAACCGGCGGAGATTCCGGTCCAGGGCCGGGTCCTGCGGTTGGCCCGCGCCGCCAAGGGGGTGGCGAGGGCCTCCTTCGCCGAACTCTGCGACGCGCCCCTCGGACCGGCCGACTTCCTCGCCCTGGCCCGGCAATTCCACACGCTCGTCCTCGACGGCATTCCCGCATTGTCGGCCGAGCGGCGCAACGAGGTCCGGCGCTTCGTCACCCTGATCGACGCGCTTTACGAGCATCGGACCAAACTGGTCTGCTCGGCGGCGGCCCCGCCCGACACGCTGCATCTCGCCGGCGACCATGCCGCCGAGTTCCGCCGGACCGCCTCCCGGCTGCACGAGATGCAGAGCGCCGCCTATCTCGCAGCGCCGCATCTGGGCTGAGGGGATGCGCCGCTGATCGCTTGCGGGGGCGGGCCCGCGGGGGTACAACCGCGGACGTTTTTGCCCCCTCCGGCGCCGCGGATAACCGTTAAGCGCCTTTCGTAGAACGAGGAATTCGGCATGGCTCGCAACAAGATCGCGCTGGTCGGCGCCGGTCAGATCGGTGGAACCCTGGCCCTGCTGGCCGGGGTGAAGGAACTCGGCGACGTGGTGCTGCTCGACATCCCCGATGCCGAGGGCATCGCCAAGGGCAAGGCGCTCGACATCGCCGAGGCGTCGCCGGTCGAAGGCTTCGACGTCGCCTACAAGGGCACCTCGAACTACGCCGACATCGCCGGCGCCGACGTGGTGATCGTGACCGCCGGGGTGCCGCGCAAGCCCGGCATGAGCCGCGACGACCTGATCGGCATCAACACCAAGGTGATGCAGGCCGTGGGGGCGGGCATCAAGACCCATGCGCCGGGCGCGTTCGTGATCGTCATCACCAACCCGCTCGACGCCATGGTCGGGGTCATGAAGGACGTGACCGGGTTCCCGGCCAACCGCGTCGTGGGCATGGCAGGGGTTCTCGACTCGGCCCGGTTCCGCCATTTCCTCGCCGAGGAGTTCAAGGTCTCGGTCGAGGACGTCACGGCGTTCGTGCTTGGCGGCCATGGCGACACGATGGTGCCGCTGGTCCGCTACTCGACCGTGGCGGGGATCCCGCTGCCGGATCTCGTGCGGATGGGCTGGACCACGCAGGAGCGACTGGACAAGATCGTCCAGCGCACCCGCGATGGCGGCGCCGAGATCGTCAATCTGCTCAAGACCGGTTCGGCCTTCTACGCGCCGGCCTCGTCGGCGATCGCGATGGCGGAAAGCTATCTGCGCGACAAGAAGCGGCTGCTGCCCTGCGCGGCCTACCTGACCGGCCAGTACGGCGTCGACGGGATCTATGTCGGGGTGCCGGTGATCATCGGTGCCGGCGGCGTCGAGCGCATCGTCGAGATCGCGATGACCGACGAGGAGAAGAAGATGTTCGACCATTCGGTCAACGCCGTGAAGGGCCTCGTCGAGGCGACCAAGAAGCTGATGGGCGGCTGAAGCCGCCGGAGATCCGCAGATGAACATCCACGAGTATCAGGCCAAGCAACTCCTCGCGCGCTATGGCGTCGCCGTGCCCAGGGGCTTCGTGGCCTACACCGCCGAAGAGGCCGAGAAGGCGGCGCAGCAATTGCCTGGTCCGGTCTGGGTCGTGAAGTCCCAGATCCATGCCGGGGGCCGCGGCGCCGGCCGCTTCGCCGACGATCCGAACGGCAAGGGCGGGGTGCGCGTCGTCAAGTCGGTGGCCGACGTCAGGACCAACGCCGCGGCGATGCTCGGCAAGGTGCTGGTCACGAAGCAGACCGGCCCCAAGGGCAAGGAGGTCAAGCGCCTCTATGTCGAGGACGGCTGCGACATCAAGCGCGAGCTCTATTTGTCCATGCTCGTCGACCGCGCCACGGGCCGGATCACGGTCGTCGCGTCGACGGAAGGCGGGATGGAGATCGAGGAGGTCGCCGCGAACCATCCCGAGAAGATCGTCAAGATCGCGATCGATCCGGTGACCGGGCTTCAGGGACACCATGCGCGTCGCGTGGCTTTCGGGCTCGGGCTCGCGGGCAAGCAGGTCGGCACCGCGGTCAGGTTCCTCGACGCGATGTACAAGGCCTTCGTGGACCTGGATGCGTCGGTGGTCGAGATCAACCCTCTGGTCGTGACCGGTGCGGGCGACGTGATCGCGCTCGACGCCAAGATGAACTTCGACGACAACGCGCTCTTCCGCCACAAGGACGTCGCCGAACTGCGCGACACCGACGAGGAAGATCCGATGGAGCTCGAGGCGGGCAAGCACGAGCTCAACTACGTCAAGCTCGACGGCAATATCGGCTGCATGGTCAATGGCGCCGGCCTCGCGATGGCGACGATGGAC
>JBIKLI010000375.1:0-4131 GCA_044359885.1 Alphaproteobacteria bacterium
CCAGCGCCGCTGGCGTCGCCCCGGGCTTCGCCTTTCAGGGGGGCACGGCGCCGCCGGGGCGCCGCCGCCGGGGGTGGGCAAGATCGGGCGGCCAAATCTGCCGACCGGTCCCGAAGGACCTGGGCCCGCGATCCCTGGAAACCAAGCAAATTACTGATATAGAACGAAAATACGTTCTGGCACGAAGTCTGCATTTCCTCTCGCGACTGTCTGGTTGCACCCGTCGCCGGGTCAGCCGGACCCGGATCCAAGCGAGGAATGACGCGCCATGATGAACAACTCGGTGAACACCAATGCCGGCGCCTTGATCGGCCAGCGTTTCCTGCGCGCCAATTCGAACGAGATCGTGGCGGTCCAGAACCGCGTCTCCAGCGGCTTGCGGGTGAACTCGGTCACCGACGACGCCTCGACCTACGCGGTCGCTGCCGGGCTGCGCGCCGACATCAAGAGCTATACCGCGATCAGCGCCTCTCTGCAGGCAGCCAAGGTCCTCGGCACCGTCGCGATCCAGGCCGGCGAGACCGTCGTCAAGCGGCTGGAGGACATCAAGTCGAAGATCGTCCAGCTCGCCGACGAGTCGCTGTCCACCGCCAGCCGCGCAACCTACAGCGCCGACCTGCAGTCGATGGTCAGCGAGGTGAACGGCTACCTGCAGGACGGCGCGCGCTACAACGGCTCGAACCTGCTCGGCACCGGCGCGGCCGCGGCCGATGTCCTGGTGGTGGCCAACATCGACGCCTCGGCCTTCACCCTGCGCGCCCAGAGCGTCGCGGACCTGGCGATCACGGCGATCGGCGACTCGGTCGACGCGCAGGCCCAGCTTGCCGCCCTGGCCGACTTCAAGGCCACGCTCGACACCGGGCTCGCCAATCTCGGCGCCGACATGAAGCGTCTCGACGCGCAGGTCGAGTTCATCAAGCAGACCGAGGAGACGGTCACGATCGGACTGGGGGCGCTGGTCGACGCCGACATGGCGAAGGAAAGCGCGCTCCTCCAGGCCCTTCAGGTCCGGCAGCAGCTGGGCGTCCAGGCCATGGGCATCGCCAACCAGGCGCCGCAGACGCTGCTGGGCCTGCTGCGCAGCTGAGCGGATCCCGGCTGGCGACGTAAACCAAATATAAACCAAACGGGAAGAAGATCCCGCCATGCCTCTCAAGATCGAACTGAAACCCGGCGAGAAGTTCATCGTGAACGGCGCCGTCATGGTCGCCGGCAAGACCGGTGCCTCGCTCGCCCTGCGCAATCACGCGGTGCTGCTGCGCGGTCGCGACGTGATGCAGGAAGCCGAAGCGACGACACCGGCAAGGCGTCTCTATTTCACGCTGATGCTGATGTATATCGACCCGGATAACCGCGCGGTCCACGGACAGAATTTCGCGCGTTTCCTGACCGAGTATCTGGAGGCGACAACCCTTCCCAGCACCCGTGCCAAGCTGGAACGCATCGGTGGCCTCGCCGTCGCGGACGACTACTACCCCGGGCTCAAGCTCTGCCGCGAGCTGATCGCGCTCGAGGACAGCATCCTCCAGGTCGGGGCGCCGCCGGCGCCCGCCAAGGGCGTCCGCAAGCCATGAGCTACGTCGCCTACGGCCGGGTCCAGAACCGGGTCGAGTCGCATCGCCAGGTCGAGTACAGGCTGCTGGCCCAGGTGACGGGCGCGCTCATCGCGGCGCGCGACACGCCCGGCGACAAGCGCAAGCTCTTCGACGCCGTGCTGTGGAACCAGAAGGTCTGGGACGCGTTCCTCCACGACCTCTCCGGCGAGGGCAACGGCTTGCCGATCGAACTGCGCAAGCGCCTCATCGCCATCTGCCTGTCCGTGCGACGCGAGACCGCGGCGATCATCGACGGCAAGGGAGATGTCGAGGTCCTGATCACCGTCAATCGCAACATCATGGACGGGCTGCGCTGAGCCGGCCCAGCGGCAAGCCATGAACCCGGCGCGTCGCATGGCGGAATTGCAGGCCGCGCTGCGCGACGGTCTCGCGCATCAGGCCGCGGGCGCGCTCGACGACGCGGCGGCGGCGTATCGGCGCGCGCTGGCGGTCCTGCCGCGCTGCGCCGACGCCCTGCATCTCCTCGCCCAGACGCGCCATCTGCAGCGCCGCGACGCCGAAGCGCTGGACCTCGTCCGGCGCGCGATCGCCGCCGCGGCGCCGACTGCGATGTACGAGAACACGCGCGGCGCCATCCTTCGCGCCACGGGCCGGGCGAGCGAGGCGCTCGCGGCCTTCCGGCGCGCGGTCGCCATCGATCCCCGCCATCCGGCGTCGCGCAAGAACCTGGCCGCCGAACTGGCGCGCGTGCAGCCCGACGGCGAAGAGACCATCCAGGCCTTCGTTCTGGCCTGCGCCCTGCAGCCCCGCGACGCCGAATGCTGGCTTGGCCTTTCCCAGGCACTGGCGGCGGCCGGCCGGGTCGACGAAGCGATGGCGGCCGCCGCGCGGTCCGCCACCTTCGATCCGGCGCGCGGCGTCGCCTACGACGCCTGGTTCGCCGCCGCGCAGCAATGTGGCCGCCTCGCCGATTTCGTCGACGCGATGGCGGCGATCTCGGTTTCCGGTCCCGGCCATCTGGAGCGCGGCTTGCGGCTGGTCGACGGGTTGCTGGCGCTCGCGCGCAACGACGAGGCGTTGCGAGTCGCCGAGGACTGCGTCGCCGTCCATCCCGGCGAGCCGCGGTCGATCGAGAAGCTGGCGACCGTACAGGAAGCGCGTGGCGACCTCGCTGCCGCCGCCCAGTCCTTCGCCCGTGTCCTGGAACTGGCCGGCGAGCGCGAGTTCGCCGCGATCGGTCTCGCGAAATGCCGGATGGGCGCGGGCATGCTCGAGGCCGCCGAGGCCGCCTATGCGAGCGTCGTGGCACGCCATCCGGCCTCGCAGGCCGGGTGGAACGGCCGCGCCGTCGTGCTCGCGCGGATGGATCGCGACGCCGAGGCGGTGAGCGGGTTCGACCGGGCGATCGAACTCGCGCCCGGCTGCGCGCTGACGCGGTCGAACCGCGCGATCAGCCTGCTGCGGCTCGGACGCCTGGGCGCGGCCTGGTCCGACTATCTGTGGCGCGACACGACGGTGCGGCCGATGCCGGTGGCGCGTTGGCCGGCCGATCTCGCCGGACGCCGGATCCACGTGACCGCCGAGCAGGGCATCGGGGACCATCTCTTCTTCCTGCGCTTCGTGCCGGCGATCGTCGGTCGCGGGGCGACGGTCACTGTCGAGGCCGATGCGCGCCTGGCCGCCATGCTCGGCCGGGCCGGCTTCACGGTCGCGACCTCGCCGCCCGACGGCAGCGAATCCGCCGCGATGGGAGACATGCCCTGGCTGCTCGGTTGCGGCGACGAGGACCTGCCGCCGCCCGTGGCCCTGCCGGTCGATGCGAGACCGGCGGCGGTCGTGGCGGCGATGCTCGCCGGACTGCCGCGGCCGATCGTCTGCGCGACCTGGCGGGCCGGGGGACAGAAGGGACGGAAAGACTCGACGAAGCTGGTCGCGCCGGCGGCGCTTGGCGCCGCGCTGCGCGGCCTTCCGGGAACGGTCGTGTCCGTCCAGCGCGCGGCCCGCGCGGGCGAACACGCCGAATTCGAAGCCGCCCTGGGACGCGCCGTGCCCGATCTTGGCGCGCTCAACGAGGATCTCGAGAAGATGCTGGCGCTGATGGCGGCGGCAGACGGCTATGCCGGCGTCAGCAACGCCAATCTTCACCTGCGCTGCGGGACCGGCGCCGCCGGGTCGGACATTCTTGCGACGATCCCGCTGGATTGGCGCTGGCGCACGGATTCCGGCGGGCGGCTGCCCTGGTTTCCCGGCTGCACGAGCTATCGGCAGGCGCCGGACGGCAGCTGGGACGAGGCGCTCGCACGGCTGCGCGCCACGCTCGGCGCACGGCTCGGGTGACCGGACGGCGCCGATCGCCGTCCGGCCGGCCGGCTTTCAGTGCATCAGCCGGGCTGGCAGCATCAGATCGAAACGCAGGATGTCCCGGCAAGCGTCGCCCGTCTCGGCGGGTTCGAAGCCGATGAAGCTCGCATCGGTCTTCGGCATGGCGAAGAGCGTGTTCGGCCGGTAGGGAAGGGTCACGATGCGGTCGAAGGCGTCGCGGTCATGGTGCTTCCCGCCCGCGCAGCGCAGCGCC
>JBIKLI010000077.1:0-14390 GCA_044359885.1 Alphaproteobacteria bacterium
GGCAGTGGATCACGTATTCCCGGGCGTCTGGCAAGCCCGCCGGCGCCATGCGGGGCGCCGGCCACGCGTCAGCTGGCCTGCTGCAGCGTGCGGACGGCGGCGCTGGGGCGAGGAAGTTCCAGCGTCGCCTCGGCGCCGCCGGTAAGGTTCCGCAGGGTCAGGGCGCCACCCTGGCGGCGGGCGAGTTCGTAGCTGATCGCCAGACCCAGTCCCAGACCCTGGCGCGAACTGGCGATGCCGCTGCCGTCGGCGGGCTTGAGGAAGGCGGTGCCGAACCCGGTCAGGACATGCGGCGGATAGGACGGGCCTTCCGTGCTCACGGTGCAAGTCGCGCGCGCGCCGTTCGCGACGGCGCGGATCCGGACTTGGCTGTTCTGTCGGGCATGGCGCGCCGCGTTGCCCAGCAGATTGACCAGGATCTGGCGGATCGCCGTCGCGTCGCCGACGCAGCGCAGCGCCTCGGCGCATTCGGTCGCGACCACGATGCGCCGGGCGTCGAGATCCGCGGCCGCCAGCCGCCGCGCCTGGTCGACGATATCGGCGAGGTCGACCTCCTCGGCGGCGAAGACCCGCCTGTCCATGTCCAGCTGGGTCATCTCGAGGATCGCCTCGATCATCGACAGCAGGTGGCTGCCGCTGGCGTGGATGTCGCGCGCGTATTCGGCATGCTTGGCGGTCAGGGCCGGCTTGGCGCCGGTCATGGCGATCACCTCCGAGAAGCCGATGATCGCGTTGAGCGGGGTGCGAAGCTCGTGGCTCATCTGGGCGAGGAACTCGGCCTTGGCGCGGCTCGCGGCTTCGGCGCGGTTCTTTGCCGCCGCCAGTTCGCCCTCGCGCCGGTGCGCCTCGGCGAGCAGCGCGCGCTGCACCTTCTGGATGTCCTCGAGCGCGGCGATGCGCTGCGCGATCTCGGTCGACATGAAGCGGAAGGAATCGCAGAGCGTCCCCAGGTCGTCCTGCCGGCCGCGCGGCAGCTCGATGTCGTAGCGGCCGCTGCGGATCCGTTCGCTGGCGCGCTGCAGATCGCCGAGCGGTCCCATCAGGCGGCGGTGAAACCACTCCATCGCGACCAGCATCAGCGCCAGGCTGATCGCGGCGAGGATCGCGCCGCGCGCCAGGACCTCGTCGCGCACCCGGTCCAGCGGATCGAGCGCGACGGCGAAATGCAGCGTGCCCAGCGCCGCCCCGCCGTCGCCAGCGACGGGGATCGCGAAGGGCAGACGCAAGCCGCCGCCGGGTTCGACGATCGGTTCCCCCGCCGCGGGCGGCGGGCCCTGGCGGCCAAGATCCCAGCCAGCCGCCAGGACCTGCCGGCCTTCCGGATCGATGAGGATCGCATGCGACAGTCGCTTCTGGCCGAGGCTGGCCGCGAAGACCCTCTCCACGTCCCAGGCCTGCACCAGGGTCAGCACCGACGCCGTCGCGACGAGCAGCAGCGCTCCGACGGCGAAGAGCCGGACGCGCAGCGAGGCGGGCAGGAGACCGGCGAGGCGGGTCACCCTGCATCCCCCCACTGCCGTCTGGCCATCGGCCGCGTCGCCGGATCGGCGCAGGCGGTCGGTCGGGATGTCGCGCCTTCGTTCGGGTGCATGCCGGATGCTCCTGAAACGTACATGTTGTGGAGCATACGGCGAAATATTTAACGAATTACGTGGCGCGAATCATGCGGGCATTCCCGGCATGTCCCCGGGCTTGTTGCGCATCCAGTCGGCGGTGCGGGCGAAAGCCCGTTCGAGGGCCGCAGCGAGCGCCGCGGGCACGTCGAGATCGGCCATCGCCTGGCGCATGCAGGCCAGCCACTGGTCGCGCTCCCGCGCCCCGATCGGATAGGGCAGGTGACGGGCGCGCAGCATCGGGGGGCCGTAGCGTTCGGCGTAGAGCGGTGGTCCGCCGAGCCAGCCGGACAGGAACCGGTAGAGCTTGTCGGCCGAGACCTCCAGCGACGGCGGATGCAGCCGCCGGATATCGGCATAGGCGGGGTCCTGGTCCATCAGGACGTAGAAGCGAGCCACCAGCGCCTGCAGCGCCGCGTCGCCGCCCAGCAGGTCGAGGGCGCTTTGTTCCCGCGGTTCTTGCGCATCGGCCATGTCTGTCCTCGTCGCCTCTTGCCGGCTGCATCATAGCGCGGCCGCTGCGTGGCCGGGACGGCGCGGTCAGGCCAACGGACGGATCAGCCCGAGCTTGGCCAGCCAGACCAGGCCGCGGAAGACATGCGGCGAGCGACCTGGATCCGTGCCGGCGGCGAGGTCGCGGGCCGTGCGCGGCCCGTCGCCGAGGCGTTCGAGGATGGTTTCGATCTCGCTCGGCCGCGGCGGCACGAGCTGATCGAAGGAGACCATCCACAGCCGGGCATAGGCATCGAGCCGCGCGCGCGCGGCCGGCGGGTCGGGATCGACCAGTTCGAAGCGCATGTCCGGCGTCAGCGTCGCCGACGGGTAGGCGGCGAAGGCCGCGAAGGGATCCATCCGCGCCGGCCAGGGATGGGCAAGACGCGGCAGGCTGTCGCCGCCGGCCCTGCGGATCGCCGCCAATTCGTCCCAGAGCGCCTCGTAGCGGGGGATGAGGACCGACCAGTCGAAGGTTTCGCGGGCCCGCCGCCGGCCGGACTCGCCCAGCGCGCGGGCGCGCTCCGGGGCGGCGAACAGGGCCGACAGCGCCTCGGACGCGGCGCGGATGTCGACCGCGACCAGATTGCTGTTCCGCCCGCAATAGACGTCGTAGTCGTCGATCCCCAGCGCATGACGCTGCGCCAGGTCCTCGCCGAGGCCCGGCCCGGGCATCAGCGTCGGCACGCGGATCCCGTCGATGCCGTCGCGCACCGTGTCCTTGTAGCCGTCCCAGTCCGATACGACCGCCGGCAGCCCGGCCGCCATGGCCTCGATCGGCGTCAGGCCGAAGGTTTCCTGGATGTTGTCGGACAGCGAGCAGAAGATGTCGGCCGCCGCCCAGGCGCGGGCGCGTGCGGCGGGATCGCGGCCGTCGAGCGTCACGCAGCGCAGCGACGGGCATGCCAGCCGCGCGGCATCGGCGAAGGCCTTGGCGATGCCCGGGGTGGCATGCCAGCCGCATTCGACCAGCATCGCCTCGCCGCGCCCGCCGAGCGACCGCGCCGCCGCTTCCAGCGCCTGGTACATGGCCAGCGGATGGGCCTTGGCGTGGAAGGACAGGCGTCCGGCGAAGAGCACCACCCGGGTCTGCGGACCTGCGCCGAGCCGCGCGCGCGCGGCCGCGCGCGCGGCGGGCGCGATCGCGAAATCGTCGCAATGCACGCCGAGCGGAATCACCGGCAGCCGCGGCAGCGGGAAGCGCGTGGCCCCCAGGCGCGCGCGCAGCAGTTCGGCCTGGGCCTGGAGCATCGCCTCGACATTCGCCTTCACCGCCTGCGAGGTGCAGATCAGCGCGTCCCAGGGCTGGACCGGCGCGGTGAGGAAATCGACGATCGACGACATCGCGCCGGCGCTGGCGGTGGTGTGTGTCAGGCCGGTGATGCTCCAGGCGCCATGGCCGTGGCGGGCGCGCCGCCAGGCATGGTCGCCCAGCCCCGGTCCCGGCAGATGCACTCCGCCCGGCGCCGCCAGCGCGCCGGTCGCCGTGCGGTCGACCACATGGACCTTGCCGGCGCGCCCGGCCGCGCGCGCCGCCGCGGCGAAGGTCTCGCCATGCTCGGCGAGTTCGACCTCGATCCACAGGTCGTCGGCGCGGGCATGGGCGAAATAGCCGCGCAGGAACGACTCCCCCGCGGCATGCCGGCCCATCAGCTTCGGGCCTTTCGTCGAGAAGCCCTCGGGGTGGAAGAAGAGGGCGGTCATCGTGCCGGGGCCGGGCGATTGCGCGCCGCCGCGCCGGCGCGGTAACCAGACCGTCCCGACCACAGGAGAAACGCATGACACCCGAGGAAAAGCTCGCCGCGATGGGTCTCGAACTGCCGAAGCCGCCGACGCCGCTCGCCAACTACGTCCCGTTCAAGCGCGACGGCAGCACGCTCTACCTCTCCGGTCAGGGGCCGCGCCGGCCCGACGGCACCAGCTTCACCGGCAAGGTCGGGCGCGACGTGACCTGGGAGCAGGCCTACGAGCATGCCCGGCTGGTGGGCCTGGGGCTGCTGTCGGTGGCGAAGCTCGCGGCCGGCGACCTTTCGCGCGTCGAGGTGCTCAAGGTGCTGGGCATGGTCAACGGGGTGCCCGACTTCGCCGACCACCCCAAGGTCATCAACGGCTGCTCCGACCTGTTCGTCGCCGTGCTCGGCGACCGCGGACGCCACGCGCGCTCGGCCGTCGGGATGGGCTCGCTGCCCAACAACATCTCGGTGGAGATCGAGGCGGTGATGCGCGTCCACGATTGACCAGCCGCGCACCGTTTCAGGGATAGGCGCAAGAATCGGCGGTCGCGGTCGCGAAGCTGCGGCTGTCCGCGCTGATCACGAAACGGTACTCGACGTCCTTGATCACGACGGCGTGCTGCAGCGGCAGCACGCCCGTCGCCACGCTCTCGCCGCCGCCGATGCGCGTGAAGGTCACGGTCACCGGCTTGGTCTGGTCGAAGCCGACCTCGGTCCGGCCCGAGGCGTCGGTGGCCGGGGTTCCGACCGCGCTGACCTGGATCTGACGGTCGGCGAAGGCGGCCGAATCGTTGGCCACGCGCTGCGGCCCCAGCCGCACCAGGAACCGCTTCGATGTCGGCCGCTCGTCGCATTTGCGGGCGTTCTCGGCGACCGCGATCAGGCCAGCGAGCCGCTCGGGCCTCACCCCGGCCGCAAGCCGCGTACGCAGCGCGCGCAGCAGGTCGGACATGGCGCCCGTGGGGACGTCGGATTCGTAGCGCCTTCGCAGTTCCTCGGCCTGGGCGGTGGCGGTGGCGAGTTCGCCGGCCAACCGGTCGCGCTCGCGCTGGACGCTGTCCAGCCGCGCCGTCAGGTCCTCGACCTGGTCGCGCAGGTTGCCCGACTGGGCCTCGGCCCAGTGGACGCCCGAGAGATGGGCGAGATAGGCCGCCGACGCCAGCGCCGCGCCGATCAGCGACCATTTGACCGTCGCCAGGGCGACGCGGTTGCGCCGCCGCGATCGCAGCCTTTCCTCGTGGAACCCGTAAGCCATGGCATTGTTTTAGCCGATTCCCGTGGCCGGGTTTCAAGGATGCTGTTGCGGCCTTGGTCCCGCGATGGCACAGGGCGCGCGGGGCAAGAGGGGGGACGACGATGGACAACCGGATCGAAATCGACGTGACGGCGCGCTTCGCCTTCGCGCAGGGCCAGGAATTCGGCGCCGCCGGCGCCTACGAGCGCATCCGCGGGCGGGCGCGATTTGCCGTCGACCCGGACGCGCCGGCCCAGGCCGGGATCCTCGATCTCGACAAGGCGCCGCGCGACCCGGACGGGCTGGTCCGGTTCGCTGCCGATTTCTCGCTGCTGCTGCCGGCGGCGCCCGCGCGCGGGAACGGGCGCGTCTTCTTCGATTTCGGCAACCGCGGCAACATCCGCTGCCTCCAGTTCTTCAACGACGCGCCGGGCTCGAACGATCCGCGCGACGCCGCCCATGCCGGCAACGGGTTCCTGATGCGCCGCGGCTATGCCGTCGCGTGGCTGGGCTGGCAGGCCGACCTGCTGCCGGGCGACGACCGCTTCCTGCTCGACGCGCCGGTGGCGATGGAAGGGGGCAGGCCGGCGACGGGACAGGTGCGCGTCGAGTACATCGCCGACCGGCCCGGGGTCTTCGTCTTCCCCCTCAGCAGCCGTGCTTCGACCCGCAGCCATCCGGCGGTGTCGCTCGACACGCGCCGCGCCCGGCTGACCATGCGCCGCTATGCCGGCGACGCGCGCATCGAGGTTCCGGCCGGCAGCTGGATGTTCGCGCGGCTGGAAGGCGGCGCCGGTCTGGACGGCCAGGGCGGCGAGACCGCGGTCGTGCCGTCGGACCGCCACATCTACCTGCCGTCGGGGTTCCGCACCGGCTGGATCTACGAGCTGGTCTACGAAGGCCATTCGCCGCTGGTCCTGGGTCTCGGCCATGTCGCGGTGCGCGACTTCGTCGGCTTCCTGCGCCACGCCGATCGCGACGATGCCGGCCATGCCAACCCGCTGCGCGCGGGCGGCGGCCGGGTCGACAAGGCCTATGGCTGGGGACGCTCGCAGACCGGGCGCTGCCTGCGCGACTTCGTCCACCGCGGCTTCAACGCCGACGCGCGCGGGCGCCGCGTCTTCGACGGCATCCTGCCGCATGTCTCCGGCGCCGGGCTGATGTGGATGAACCAGCGCTTCGCCAATCTGGTGGTCGCCGCCGGCCAGGAATACGAGGATCACTTCAACCCCGCCGACCGGTTCCCGTTCTCCTACGCCGCGTCGCGCGACCATTTCACCGGCGAGGTCGACGCCATCCTCAAGCGGCCGGACACCGATCCGCTGGTGCTGCATACCCAGACCGCGACCGAGTACTGGCAGCGCCGGGGATCGCTGGTCCACACGGACACCCGGGGCAACGATCTCGATCTGCCCGCCAACGCGCGGGTCTACATGTGGTCGAGCTCGCAGCATTTCGCCGATCCGCGGCTCGGCAGACCGACCCGCGGCATCTGCCGCAACGAGGTCAACGTCGTCTGGACGTCGATGTTCTTCCGCGCGATGCTCGACGCGCTGGACGCCTGGGCGAGCGACGGCACGCCGCCGCCCGACAGCCGGATCCCTCGCCGTGCCGACGGCACGCTGGTGTCCTACGCGGATTGGCGCCGGCAGTTCCCGGCCATCCCCGGCGCGATGCTGCCGCGCGGTCCCAACGCGCTGCCGCGACTGGATTTCGGTCCGGACGCCGCGCGCGGCATCCTGCGCGAGCCGCCGGCGGTCCTGCCGGGCGAGGACTACGCGGTGCTCGTGCCCGCGGTCGACGCCGACGGCAACGACGTCGCCGGGGTGCGGGCGCCGATGGTCGAGGCGCCGCTCGCCACCTATACCGGCTGGAACCTGCGCGCGCGCGGCTACGGCGAGGGCGCGATGCACGAATTCACCGGCAGCACGCTGCCCTTTCCCGATTCGCCCGAGCAACGCGTCCAGACCGGCGATCCGCGGCCGGCGATCGCCGAGCGCTATGCCGACCGGCACGCCTATGTCCGGGCGATCGAGGCTGCCGCCCGCGCCCTGGTCGCGGCCCGGCTCATGCTTGAAGAAGACGTGCCGCGCTGCGTCGCGGCGGCGGCCGACTGGCACGCGCCGCGCCACGCCGTCGACCTGCCCTGAGCGGGGCGGGCGGCCGGCGCCGTCAGGGCCAGCCTGGCCGGGTCATCGCGAAGATCTCGCCCAGCCGCGCGTAGTCCTGGTAGCCCAGCCGGGCGATCGGCTGCAGCCGCGCATAATCGACGAGGCCGTCGGCGATGATCGCGTCGTCGATGTGGATGCCGACCACCTCGCCGACGACCAGCAGATTGGGTGCCGCCGGGTCGGCGGTCAGCAGCCGCACCGTCTGCACGTGGCGGCATTCCAGATGCACCGGGCTTTCCCTGACGCGCGGCGGCCGCACCAGTTCCGCCGGCGCCGCGGTGACGCGGGCAAGCGCGAATTCGTCGATGCCGTGCGGCGCCGGCGCCGCGCTGCGGTTCATCGCCTCGCGCAGGTCCCAGGTCGCCAGGTTGACGACGAACTCCTTCGTCGCCTCCACATTGGCGACCGTGTCCTTGAGCCCGCCGTCGGTGGCATGGTTGCCGGTCGCGGCGAAGATCACCTGCGGCGGCGCGTAGGCGACCGCGTTGAAGAAGGAATAGGGCGCCAGATTGGCGCGCCCCTCGGCATCGATGCTGGAGATCCAGCCGATCGGCCGCGGGACCACCAGCGCGTTGAACGGGTTGTGCCGCAGGCCGTGCGGCGTGCCGGGCCGAAGGAACATGGCGCCCACGACAACAGGTCCGCGGCGGGCTGGCAAGCCCGGTGGGAGATCACCCGCCCAGGATCGCGCGCACGAAGCCGGGATTTCCCGCCGCCAGACCGCAATCGACCGGCAGCGACGCGCCGGTGATCGCGCCGGCCAGGGGCGAAGCGAGGAACAGGACCGCGGCGGCCACCTCGCGCGGTTCCGCAAGCCGCCCCAGCGGATAGAACTCGGCCGTCCGTGCCATCAGGCCAGGATCCCCGGCCAGCCGGTGATCCCAGGCCGGCGTGCGCACCGAACCGGGGCAGACGGCGTTGGCGCGGATGCCGGCGCGTCCGTATTCGACCGCGACCGCGCGGCACCAGGCCAGCATTCCGGCCTTGGCCGCCGAATAGGCGGGGTTGCCGACATGCAGCAGCGCGTTCACCGAGGCGACGAACACGATCGCGCCGCCGCCCTGCGCCGCCATCGCCGGCAGCAGGCCGGCCGTGAACCGGATCGTGCCGGCAAGGTTGACGTCGATCTCGCGCCGCGCCGCATCGGGATCGCTGCGTCGTAGGGTCTCCTCGCGCGTATAGCCGGCGTTGTTGACGACGACGTCGGGCGCCTGGCCCGGCGCGGCCAGCGCCCCGAGCGCGGCGTCGATCTGCGCCGGCTCGCCGAGATCGAAGGCCAGCCGCCGCTCGGCATCGAGCGCGTCGAGCGCCGGACCCGCGCGGTCGCAGGCGATCAGCCGCGCGCCCGCGTCGCGGAACGCCGCGAGCAGCGCGGTACCGATGCCGCCGGCGGCGCCCGTGATCAGGACCCGGCGGCCGGCAAGGCCGAAGACGTCGGGCATCATGCGCCCGGCCCCGCGCGACCATGGTCGCCCGATCCGGCGACAGGATGGCGGGCGTGTCTCGCAAGGCGCATGGCAGATCCCCGGTTTGCGGACCACGATGATCCGCGCATTCCACTCGGCTGGCCAGGGGGCGTATTGTGGCGACCTGGACAGAAGGAGAGGGGACGATGCGCATCCGCATCTTCGCCGTGGTCGCCGTGGCGGCGATCCTGATCGCCCCGTCGCCGCGCGCCGACGCCATCGACGGCCATCGGTGCGCCGGGGACGGTCGCCATTTCGGCATCCGCGGTCCGGTGCTGGCGACGCCAGGCGGCCGCAGCGTCGGCGGCAGCGACACGCGCCACGGGTTCAGCCATGTCGTGCCCGACGGCGAACCGGGCGGCGGCAAGACCTCCGTCCTGACGCCGGTCGGCGACCGTACGGTCCATCGCGTCGTCGGCGCGGCGGGCGGCGGGCCCGAGATCTGGGGGCGCTGCGCGCCCGCGACGAGCTGACTGGAGCCCCATCATGCAGCCTTTCCTCGATTCCTCGCTCGTCCTTGGCGACATGCCGGAGCTGCGCGCGCGCATGGCCCGCGACGGATATCTCTTCCTGCCCGGGCTGATGCCGCGCGCGCCGGTCGCGGCGCTGCAGGCCGAGATCGGCGCCATCGCGCGCGACGCCGGCTGGCTGGTCGCGGACGCGCCGGTCGAGGAGGCGCGCGCCGATCCGGCCGGGTTCTGCGTCGATCCCGAGCCGCGCTACATCGAGGTGCTGCGCCGCATCAACCGGCTGGAATCCTACCACGCGCTCAAGCACCACCCGGCGCTGCTCGGTTTCCTTGAAACGCTGCTGGAGGGCGAGGTGTTTCCGCATCCGCGCGTGCTGATGCGCAACATCTTCCCGGCCCGCGAGGCCTACACGACCAAGGCGCATCAGGATTTCCCCAACGTCCAGGGAACGACCGAGGTCTACACCGCCTGGATCCCGCTGATCGACGTGCCGCCCGAGACCGGGCCGCTGCAGATCGCGGCCGGCTCGCATCGCGCGGGCGTCTACGATTTCCATATCGGCGGCGGGGCCGGCGGCATCGAGATCCGCGATCCGCTGGAGGGCAGCTGGGTCTCGGGCGGCTTCGCCGTCGGCGACGTGCTGCTGTTCCACTCGATGACCGTCCACAAGGGCGTGCCCAACCGCAGCGACCGGCTGCGCATGTCGATGGACGTCCGTTTCCAGCGGGCCGACGCGCCCTTCAACTTCGACAACGCGCAATCCGACGGCCAGCCCCTCGCGTGGGAGGAGATCTACGCCGGCTGGCGATCCGACGCGCTGCAATACTACTGGCGGCGGCTGGACCTGAAGGCGCAGCCATTCGACCGGCAATGGTTCGACAGGCGCGATGCGCTGGGCTTCGAACTTGGCGAGGCCGGCGATCCGCGCGCGCGCTCGGTGCTGCAGCGCATCGTCGCGCGCGATCCCGAGGCCGCGAAGCGCGCCCGCGCGCAGGCGCTGCTCGACGCGCTGCCGCCGGATTGAGGCGCGCCGCGCGATGGCACGTCTGCATCGGCGCCAATATGCGCTCGTCGGTTGGACCGCGCTGGCCGGCGCGGCGATCGGCGTCGGCTATACGCTGGTGCTGCTGGGGGTCGATTTCGCCTGGGACAGCTTCGCGCGCGCCACGCTGATCGGCGGCGCGATCGCCGGCCTGCTGATCTACGCCGAACTGGTCGAGCGGTCGACGCCCTTCCTGGCGGCGCTGCGCAGGCTGCCCTTCGCGGCCTTCGCGCTGTTACGGCTGCTGCTGCGGCTGGTGGCCATCGTGGCGATCATGCTGACCGTGCGCGTGCTGCTGCCGATCGAAGACGCGCCGTTCGGCGCCGGGCTCACCATCGACGTGGTCTTCGCGCTGGTGGTCGCGACGCTGATCAGCGTCGGCTTCGAGATCGACCGGCTGCTTGGCCAGGGCAATCTCTGGCGGCTGCTGATCGGGCGCTACCACACGCCGCGCATCGAGGAGCGCGCCTTCCTCATGCTCGACCTGGAGGATTCGACGGCGATCGCGGCGAAGATCGGTCCGGAGCGCTTCCTCGCCCTGCTCGACCATCTGGTGGCGGTGATGTCGCCCGCCTTCGTCGCGCATCGCGGCGAGATCTATCGATATGTCGGCGACGCGACGATCGTCAGCTGGCCGCTGGCGACGGCGGTCGAGGACGCGCGGATCCTGCGTTGCCTCGCCGAGGCGGTCGGACGGCTGGTGTCGGAGCGCGAAGTCTGCGTCCGGCGCTTCGGCGTGGCACCGTCCGGGCGGGCGGCGCTGCATGCAGGCCCGGTCGCGGTCGGCGAACTCGGCGACATCAAGCGCGAGATCACCTTCCTGGGCGACACGCTGAACGTGGTCGCCAAGATGGAGAAGTTCGCCGCCGAGCGCGGGCTGCGCGGGGTGATCTCGGGCGATCTCCTGAACCGGCTCGTCCTGCCGCCGGATTTCGCGGCACGGGCTGCCGGCACGCTCGACCTGCCGGGGCACGAGCCCGGGCTGCCGGTTCTGACCCTCGATTTCCGCCCGACCCTGCCGCGGCGTCGCTTCAGACGATCTGGTTGAACAGGTCGCGCTCGCCGCGCCATATCCGACCGATGTTCTCCATCATCATGTCGAGGACGTTGTCCTCGTAGCGATGCGTCTCGCCAGCGGTATGCGGCGTCACCAGGACCTGGGGCATCTCCCAGAGCGGGCTCGCCGCGGGCAGCGGCTCCTCGGCGAAGACGTCGAGCGCCGCGCCGGCGATGCGCCCGTCGCGCAGCGCCGCGACCAGCGCCGCTTCGTCGACGACGGCGCCGCGCGCGACGTTGATCAGCCGCGCGGTCGGTTTCAGCGCCGCCAGCGCGGCCGCGCCGACCAGCCCCCGCGTCTCGTCGGTCAGCGGGCAGGCCAGGACCAGGAAATCCGCCTCTGGCAGGGGCGCGGCCAGGTCGCGGAAGCCGAGCACCGCGTCGGCGGCCTCGGCGCCGCGGCCGGCGTCGCGGCGCACCGCGACGACGCGCATGCCCAGCGCCTTGCACAGCCGCGCGATGCGGCTGCCGATGCGCCCCGCGCCGACCACGACCGCGGTCTTTCCGCCGGCCTCGTCCTCGCGCCGCGCGAACTCGCCCATCATGCCGCGCCAGTGGCGCCGCGCCTGGTTGTCGCGCGCTTCCGGCAGCCGGCGCAGCAGCGCCAGCATGGTCGCGATCGCGTGCTCGGCGACGGCCGCGGCGTTGCAGCCCTGGCCGCTGGCCAGCCGGATGCCGGCGCCCGCGACGACGGCGCGGTCGTACTGGTCGGTGCCGGCGCTGCAGGACTGCACCAGCCTGAGCCGCGGCGCGATCGCCGGCAGGTCGTTGCGCCACAGCCCCGAGCAGACCAGCACGTCGGCGCCGCCGATGACGGCGTCGAGCTCGGCGCGGCTGCGCGCCTCGACATGGGCGATGCCCGTGCCGCGCAGCGCGAAGCGCTCCGCGAAGCGATAGGCGACATGGGCGAAGCAGATGGTCAGGCTTTCGCGCGGCGGCAGCATGCGTGGTCTCCCCGATGGACGTCCGACCGTGGCCGGACCGCCCGGCGCGCGCAAGGGCCTCGCCGGCGCGCGCGGGGCTTGAGCGTGGCGCGACGACGGACGACATTGCGCCCCGCCATGCTCTCCCTCGGCATCGATACCGGCGGCACCTTCACCGATGCGGCGATCCTCGACGCCGGCGGCGCGCTGCGCGCCTCGGCCAAGGCGCCCACGACCCGCCACGACCTTGCCGTGGGCATCGGCGAGGCGGTCGGCGCCGTGCTGTCGGCCGCGCGCTGCCAGCCGGGCCAGATCGGCCTGGTCGGGCTGTCGACCACGCTCGCCACCAACGCCATCGTCGAGGGCCAGGGCGGCCGCGCCGGGCTGGTGCTGATCGGCTTCGCGCCGGCGCAGCTGGCGCGCGCGGGGCTCGACCGCGCGCTGGGCAGCGATCCGGTCGGTTTCGTCGGCGGCGGGCACGACGCGCATGGCGACGCGGCCGCGCCGCTGGACGTCGCGGCGCTGGAGGCGTTCCTCGACGCCAGCGCCGCGCGGGTCGACGCCTATGCGATCGCGGCGATGTTCTCGGTGCGCAACCCCGCGCACGAGATCCAGGCGCTCGAGCTGGTCGCCGCGCGCACCGGGCTGCCGGCGACGGCGAGCCATCACCTGGCCTCGGCGCTCGACGGGCCGCGCCGCGCGCTGACCGCGCTGCTCAACGCGCGGCTGGTGCCGATCGTTGGCGAGCTGATCGCGCGCTGCACGCATGGGCTGGCCGCCGCCGGGATCCGCGCGCCCTTGATGGTGGTGCGCGGCAACGGCGCGCTGATGGCGGCGCAGGAGGCGCGGCGGCGGCCGGTCGAGACGGTGCTGTCCGGGCCCGCCGCCAGCGCCGTCGGCGGCATGCATCTGACCGGGCTTTCCGACGCGGTCGTCGCCGATATCGGCGGCACGACGACCGACATCGCGGTGGTGGCCGGCGGCCGGCCGGCGATCGATCCGCGCGGCGCGGCGGTCGGCGGCTATCGCACCATGGTCGAGGCGATCGAGATGTCGACCATCGGGCTGGGCGGCGACAGCGAGCTGCGCGCCGACGACGCGGCGGCGGAAGGCGACGGGCTGGTGCTCGGCCCCCGCCGCCTGGTGCCGCTGACGACGCTCGCCGCGCGCCATCGCGACCTGGTCCATGGCGCGCTCGACCGCCAGCTCGCCGAGCCCGTGCCGGGGCCCTTCGACGGGCGCTTCGCGATCCTGCACCGCAACGACGCGCCGGGTCTCGACGGCGCGGCGCAGACGCGGCTGGCGGCGGCGCTGGCGGCGGGCCCGGTGCCGCTCGACCGGCTGCTGACGGGCCGCGCCGACCATGCGGCGCTGATGCGGCTGGTGGCGCGCGGCCTCGCGGGCCTGTCCGGGTTCACGCCGACCGACGCGGCTCATGTGCTGGGGCGACATGTCGCCTGGGACGCCGAGGCCAGCCGCAAGGGTGCGCGGCTGTTCCTGCGTCGCCGCGACCGGCGCGGCATGCCGCGCGCGGCCTCGCCAGAGGCGCTGTCCGCGCAAGTGCTCGACCTGCTCGTCGCGCGCTCTGTCGACTTCGCGCTCGAAACCTGCGCGGCGCGCGACGGGCTGGAGGCCGCGGGGCTTGCTTCGCACCCGCTGGCACGCCGCGCGCTGGCGCGCCGCGGCGGGCTGCTCGAGGCGCGGCTGCGGCTGACATCGCCGATCGTCGGGCTGGGCGCGTCGGCGCATCTGCATTATCCCGCGGTGGCCGCCGCGCTTGGCACGCGCGCCGAGATCCCGGCGGCGGCCGGCGTCGCCAACGCGGTCGGCGCGGTCGTCGGGCTCGCGCGCCGCCACGCGGTCGCACGCATCACCCGTCCCGACGGCGGCCCGTTCCGCGTCCACGCCGCCGACGGCGCGCGCGACCACGCCGCCTACGATGCGGCGCGCGCGGATGCCGAGGCGACCGCGCGGCGCCTGGCGCTGGCGGCGCTGGCCGCCGACGGCGTCGCCGCGGGCGAGGTCCGCATCGACGCCGACGAGCGCTTCGTCGAGGCCGGCGGGGAACGCCTGCTGATCGAATCGGAATTCCGCGCCGAAGCCACCGGCCGTCCCAGCTACGGCCACCTGCCCTGAAATCCGATCCAGGGCACAGGCTTGCGGCTTCGCGTGAGGTTCCGTTCGGCGAAC
>JBIKLI010000376.1:0-4102 GCA_044359885.1 Alphaproteobacteria bacterium
GTTTTCCAGGGGGCTGCCGATCGCGGCATGAGCGACTTCGTGTATTTCTTCCTGGGGGAACCCGATGCGGCACAGATCGGTGCGCAGAGCTATGGCGGTTCGGGCGAATTCGCGACCATCCGGGTGCGCGGGGCCGACGTCCTCGCCGATGCGCGACGGTCGATCTTCTATCGGCGCGGCCTGTTCTGGGAAGCCGACCGCGCGGTGATCGTCAAGGGCGGATACGAGGGCCCCGCCCGTGTCGACATGCCGGTCAACATCCGGGCCCCCCTCTGCTGATCGGATTTCCCGCGGTGGCCCCGCCGGTTCATCGTTCCGCGAGGCCTGGGGCGTCGGCGTGCCTGTGCTTGCGGATCGAGGCGAGAAAGACCTGCAGCAGCGGGGCCGTGTTCGCGCGCAGATAGAAGCAGTGCAGTTCCATATAGGCGTCGACCTCCGAGCGCAGCGGCCGGTACACGATCCCGGGGATGCGCACATTGCGCATCGAGGCCGGAACCAGGCATACCGCGCGGTTGGAGGCTGCGGTGATCGTCGCGGTCAGGACGTCGCTGGCGTCATGGACCATCCGCGGCTCGAATCCATGGGCCCGGCAGATCGCGTGGGCCGCGGTCGACAGGGCCGAGGCGGAGGAGCGCTGAACGATCATCGGCGCATCGCGTAGCCTCGCGACGGGGACGACGCGTTCGCGCGCCAGGGTGTGATCGGCGGGCAGGGCGACGATCACAGACTCGCGCGCCACCAACTCGGTCTGGATGTCGGCCTCGTCGGGCAGCAGGCGCTCGAACACGATCTGGACGCGGCCCTGGCGCAGCGCCTCGACCTGCTGCGGCGCCTGCGCGTAGTGCAGGACGACCTTCACGTCGGGATGCCGGCCGCCGAATTCGGCGAGCATGCGCGGCACGATGTCGAACGAGGCCGATCCGTAGAGCCCGACATCCAGCCTGCCGACCTGGCCGCGGCCGGCGCGCTGGGCGCGCTCCGCGGCCTGGTCCATCAGCGCGCCGATGTTCCGCGCATCGACCAGAAGCTGCTCGCCCGCCGGGGTCAGGGTCACCCCACGGGCCGTGCGGTGGAAGAGTTCGACGCCCAGCTCGGTTTCCAGCGCCTGGATCTGGCGTGTGAGCGGCGGCTGCGAGATGCGCAACCGTTCGGCCGCGCGGCCGATATGGCCGGCCTCTGCGACCGCGATGAAATAGCCGAGCTTGCGGTGTGCGAAGTTCTTCATACCGAAAAGGTATCATATTCAGCCAATTTGATATTGGAAGGCATGATCTTGGATCTGCAATGTCCGCGCGACCGCTGACACCAGGCAGGATCAAATGCTCAAGCCCATCGAGACCGCCGAACGCCCCCTCAAGTCGCTGAACGGGATCTGGCGCTTCCGGATCGACGCGGACGCCCGCGGCCGGAGCGAGGAATGGTGGCGGGCGCCTTTGCGCGAAGCGCGCGACATCGCGGTGCCGGCGTCCTACAACGATCTCTTCCCCGCGGCCGCGGTGCGCGACCATGTCGGCGACGCGTGGTACCAGACCGATCTGATCGTCCCGGCCGCATGGGCAGGCCAGCGTATCGTGCTGCGCTTCGACGCCGCGACCCATCGCGCGGTGGTCTGGCTCGACGGCACCGAGATCGCCCGCCACGAGGGCGGCTACACGCCCTTCGAGGCGGATATCTCCACGCTCGTCCAGCCCGGGATGCGCCAGCGCGTCACCGTCTGCGTGAACAATGAACTGACCTGGGAAACGATCCCGCCCGGACGCGTCCTGCGCGGCGCCAATGGGCGCCTGCGCCAGCAGGTCTTCCACGACTTCTTCAATTACGCCGGCCTGCACCGATCGGTCTGGCTCTACGCCACGCCGCAATCGCATATCGCGGATGCGACCGTGGTGACCGACTATGTCCCGGCCACGAGCGCGGGCAGCGTCGAGTGGTCGGTCACGGTGGCGGGCGAAGGCGCGCTGCGCCTGACGCTGATCGACACCGACGGAACCGTCGTCGCCTCCGGCGAGGCGAAGACCCTGGCCGGCGCGGCATCGGGCCGGCTGACGGTCGCGGCGGCGACCCCCTGGCGGCCGGGCCGCGGCCATCTCTACACGCTGGCGATCGCCTACATGACCTCGTCGGGCGTGGACCGCTACAGCCTGCCGGTGGGCATCCGCACCGTGAAGGTGCGCGACGCTCAACTGCTGATCAACGACGAGCCCTTCTATTTCACCGGCTTCGGCAAGCACGAGGACTCGGCTGTCCGCGGCAAGGGGCATGACGACGCCCTCATGATCCACGACTTCGCCCTGATGGACTGGATGGGCGCGAATTCGTTCCGGACCTCGCATTATCCCTATGCCGAGGACGTCCTCGACTACGCCGACCGCAACGGCATCGTTGTGATCGACGAGACGGCGGCGGTCGGGCTCAACCTGTCGCTCGGCGCGCGGCTGACCGGCGCGAGCGACCTGCCGCAGGAGGCGTTTTCGCCCGAGGCGCTGTCCGCGCGCACCCAGGCGACGCATCTCCAGGCGATCCGCGAACTGATCGCGCGCGACAAGAACCATCCCAGCGTCGTGATGTGGTCGATCGCCAACGAGCCGGACCTCAAGCCGAAGGGCGCGCTTGCCTATTTCCTGCCGCTGGTCGAGGCGGTCCGGTCGCTCGATCCGACGCGTCCCGTGACGTCCGTCAACGTCATGTTCAACGGGCCCGAGGACGACGTGCTCGCCACGCATCTCGATGTGCTGTGCCTCAACCGCTATTTCGGCTGGTACCTGCAGAGCGGCGATCTCGGCGAGGCCGAGAGCGTTCTCGAGGCGGAACTGCGGGTCTGGGCGGCGAAATACGGCAAGCCGATCGTCGTCACCGAATACGGCGCCGACACGATGCCCGGGCTGCACGCCGCCGTCCCCGCGATGTGGACCGAGGAATTCCAGTCGGAGTTCCTGGCCATGTATCATCGTGTGTTCGACCGGATCCCCGAGGTGATCGGCGAGCATGTGTGGAACTTCGCGGATTTCGCGACCTCCCAGGGCGTGATGCGCGTCGGCGGCAATCGCAAGGGCGTCTTCTCGCGCGACCGTCAGCCCAAGGCGGCCGCGTTCCTGCTTAAGGAACGCTGGACCGCGCGTGCCGGCGCCGAAGCGCCTCCGGCAAGCAAGCCTGCCGTTACGCGACGCGTCTTGGACGAACCCACCCCGCTCGGCGCAGCCGCCACCTGAAGCGGAACGCCGCATCCCGGCCCACGAACATCGAAGAGGAGCGCTCGATCATGACCCATGTCCGACCCAAATTCTTCCTGCTGGCGGCCGCGGCCGTCGTCGCGCTGTGCGCCGGCCGCGCCGGCGCGCAGCAGAACACCGTCGAGGTGCTGCACTGGTGGACGGCCGGCGGCACCGCCGCCGCGGTCGCGAAGTTCAAGGACGCGGCCAAGGCCGCCGGGGTCGAGTGGAAGGACGTGGCGATCGCTGGCGATGGCAATCAGCGCACCCTGCTGCGCGCGCGCGTCATGAAGGGCGATGCGCCGGCGGCGGCGCAGATCAGCATGGATCTCAACGAGTATGCCGAGGATCCCGCGCGTCTCTACCCGGTCGACGCGATCGCCAAGGCCGGCAATTGGGACGCGGTGCTGCCCGCGGCCGTTCGCGACTTCGTCAAGCTCAACGGGCCCAGCTACGTCGCCGTGCCGCTGAACATCCATCGCCAGAGCGTGATGTTCGTGTCCGACGCGGCCCTGAAGAAGATCGGCGCATCGGCGCCGCCGGCCAACTGGGACGAGTTCTTCGTCCAGGCCGAGAGGGCCAAGGCGGCGGGGCTGACGCCCTTCGCCTGGGGCAACAACCAGGTGCTGGGCATCGTCTTCCAGCAGATCGCCTTCTCGGTGATGGGGCCGGATCTCTTCACCCGGGCCTTCATCCGCAACGAGGAGGCGGCGCTCAGGAGCCCCGAGCTGGCGAAGTCGATCGACACCTATCGCCGGCTTGCCGCCTTTGCCGACAAGAGCGCGGTGACCAAGCGCTGGAACGAAGGCACCCAGAGCGTGATCAAGGGCGAGACCCTGTTCCAGATCATGGGCGACTGGGCGAAGGCGGAGTTCTTCGCCGCGAAGCAGGAA
>JBIKLI010000377.1:0-4101 GCA_044359885.1 Alphaproteobacteria bacterium
GTCTGGGCGATCGCCAGCGCGATGCGGTCGTCGGCCAGACGCGGCCGCCATCTCCGCCCGGTCGCCGAAGCCTCGACGCCGAGCAGGGCGGGCGCCGCCGGGCTCCCGCCCTCCACGCTCAGAACTCCATCGGCTTGCGACGCAGGTCGTGGGTGGCTTCGATCTTGCGGACCGTGCCGGTCTTGGAGCGCATCACGATCGAATGGGTCGAGGCACCGCCCGCGAAGCGCCGGACGCCGCGCAGCAGCGAGCCGTCGGTGACCCCTGTGGCCGCGAACATCACGTCGCCCTTGGCCAGTTCGAGCAGGTCGTATTTGCGATCAAGGTCGGAGATCCCCAGCCGCCGCGCCCGGCCACGCTCGTCGTCGTTGCGGAAAAGCAATCGACCCTGGAACTGGCCGCCGATGCAGCGCAGCGCCGCCGCGGCCAGCACGCCTTCGGGCGCGCCGCCGGACCCCATGTACATGTCGACGCCCGATTCCGGCAGCGCCGTCGCGATGACGCCCGACACGTCGCCATCGGAAATCAGCATGATCCGCGCCCCCGCCTCGCGGACCTTCCGCACGAGTTCGACGTGGCGCGGACGGTCGAGGATGCAGACGACCAGATCGGACACGTCGCGGCCCGTCGCCTTGGCCAGCGACGCAAGATTCTGTGCCGGTGTGGCGTCGATGTCGACCAGACCGGCCGGCAATCCGCCGCCGATCGCCAGCTTGTCCATGTAGACGTCGGGTGCGTTCAGGAACCCGCCGGATTCGGCCATCGCGATCACCGCCAGCGCGTTGGGCCCGCCCTTGGCGGTGATGGTCGTGCCCTCGAGCGGGTCGAGGGCGATGTCGACGCGCGGGCCGTTGCCCATCCCGACCTTCTCGCCGATGAACAGCATCGGCGCCTCGTCGCGTTCCCCCTCGCCGATCACGACCTCGCCGTCGATGGCGAGGGAGTTGAGCGCGCGGCGCATCGCGTCGACCGCCGCCTGGTCGGCGGCCTTCTCGTCGCCGCGTCCCATCAGCCGGGACGCGGCAAGCGCCGCCGCCTCGGTCACGCGGGCCGCTTCAAGGGCGAGGTTGCGATCGAGGATGGTCTTCTCGGCCATGGCTTGCGCTCATCAAGGGGGCAGGATCCGACCCGAGGGACTCGGGACCGGCCCAGGATCATAGCAGTTTCAGAGCGCCTCGATCCGGATCAGGCGCGGCGTCTCGAGGACCGTGTCGAGCGCCTCGATGCGATCGAGCGCGCGGCGCAGCGAATCCTCGCGGGTCTCGTGGGTCGTCAGCACCACCGGCACCATCTCGTCCGGATGGCGGCCGCGCTGGATCATCGATTCGAGGCTGACTTCCTGGTCGCGCAGCGCCGCCGTCACGTCGGCGATGACCCCGGGACGGTCACGGACCATGAGCCGGATATAGTAGGCGCCGCGATGAGCGGCGATCGGCGCCGCGGCCACCCGCGCCAGGCGCGTCGCCGGCACGGCGAAGGTCATGGGCGCGCGTCCACGGGCGATGTCCATGAGATCCGCCACGACGGCCGAGGCGGTCGGGCCGGCGCCGGCCCCCCTGCCCTCGCTGACCACCCGCCCGACGAAGTCGCCCTCCGCGACCACGGCATTGAAGACGTCCTCGACATGGGCGATCGGGGTCTCGAGCGGCACCATGCAGGGATGCACCCGCTGCTCCAGCCCCGCCTCGGTCAGCCGCGCCAGCCCGAGCAACTTGATCCGGAAGCCCAGCTCGCCCGCGAAGCGGATGTCGAGCGCACCGACATGGCGGATGCCTTCGACATGAACGCCCGCGATGTCGACCTCGGTGCCGAAGGCGACGGCAGCGAGGATCGCCAGCTTGTGCGCCGCATCGACCCCGTCGATGTCGAAGCTGGGATCCGCTTCGGCGTAGCCGAGCCGCTGGGCCTCCCCCAGCACGTCGTCGAAGGCCCGGCCGCTGCGCCGCATCTGGGTCAGGATGTAGTTGCAGGTCCCGTTGAGGATTCCATAGACCCGCTGGACCCGGTTGGCGGCCAGCCCCTCGCGCAGCGACTTGATGATCGGAATGCCGCCGGCGACCGCCGCCTCGTAGGCGAGCACCACGCCACGCGACTCGGCCGCGCGGGCAAGCTCGGCGCCGGCATGGGCCAGAAGCGCCTTGTTCGCCGTCACCACGTGGCGCCCGCGCGCGATCGCGGCGTCGACCACGCGCCGCGCCGTGCCCTCCGCCCCGCCGATGACCTCGACCACCGCGTCGCAGGGCGCGTGCGCGGCCATGGTCTCGGCATCCTCGTACCAGTCGATGCCAGAAAGCGGGATGCCGCGATCCTTGCGCGGATCGCGCGCGCTGGCGGCGGTGACGACGACCGGGCGGCCGCATCGCGCCGCAACGGTCTCGGCATTCGCCGCCAGAAGCTTGACGACACCCGCCCCGACCGTGCCGAGGCCGGCGACGGCGACACGCAGCGGCGCGATCATGGCACGCTCGCCAAGCGCGGCGCCTTCTGCGTCGGCGGCTCCGGCAGGGCCTCGTCGGCCTGAAGGAAGGCGCGGATGTTGCGGGTGGCCTGCCGGATCCGCTGCGCGTTCTCGACCAGCGCCAACCGGACATGGCCGTCGCCGTACTCGCCGAACCCGATCCCCGGGCTGACCGCCACCCCGGCCTTCTGCAGCAGCAGCTTCGAGAACCCGAGCGAACCGAGTTCGCGGAAACGCGCCGGGATCGGAGCCCAGGCGAACATCGACGCGGGCGGGCTCGGCACGTCCCAGCCGGCGGCCGCGAGCCCCTGGATCAGCGCGTCGCGGCGCGCGCGATAGAGGTCGCGGATCTCGCGCACGCAGTCCTGCGGCCCGTTGAGCGCCGCGACCGCGGCGACCTGGACGGGCGTGAACGCCCCGTAATCCAGGTAGCTCTTGATCCGGGTCAATGCGCCGACCAGCCTGCGGTTCCCGGCGGCGAACCCGACCCGCCAGCCGGGCATCGAATAGGTCTTGCTCATCGAGGTGAATTCGATCGCGATGTCGCGCGCGCCCGCGACCTGCAGGATCGACGGCGGCGGCCGGTCGTCGAAATAGATCTCCGAATAGGCGAGGTCGGAGAGGATCCAGATCCCGTGGAAACGGCAGAAATCGACGATCTCGGCGTAGAAATCGAGATCGACGACCTGCGCGGTCGGGTTGGACGGAAAGCACAGGACCAGCGCCAGCGGCGTCGGTACCGCATGCTTCACGGCGCGCTTGAGGTTGGCGAAGAAATCCTCGCCTTCGCCGATCGGCAGATGGCGCACCGACGCGCCTGCCATGATGAAGCCGTAGGGATGGATGGGGTAGCTCGGGTTCGGCACCAGGACGACATCACCCGGGCTGGTGATCGCCTGGGCGAGATTGGCAAGCCCCTCCTTCGAACCCAGCGTGACGATGGTCTCGCTCTCGGGATCCAGGTCGACGCCGAAGCGCCGGGCGTAATAGGCGGCGTGGGCACGCCGGAGACCGGGAATCCCCTTCGAAACCGAATAGCGGTGGGCGCGCGGATCCTGGGCCGTCTCCACCAGCTTGGCCACGATGTGGGGAGGCGTCGGCTGGTCCGGGTTGCCCATCCCCAGATCGATGATGTCCTCGCCGGCAAGGCGCGCGCGCGCCTTCATCGTGTTCACCTCGGCGAACACATAGGGGGGAAGCCGGCGGATCCGGTAGAAATCGCTGCTCGACATCGCGGTCATCCTCGTTGGCCGGGTTCTAACGTCCCGGCGGGCCGCTGGCCACCAGGATCTCGACCCGCGACGACGAGGCGAACGCGAGCGGCGCCGCCTCGAGTTCGATCCGCGACCGGGCAGCCCCCAGCGCCGTCAGCCGATCCGCCGTCGCCAGCGCCGCGGCCGCGGGCCCGACGAGGCGGATCCGGGACGCACCGGCCGCCCGGCGCAGGAGCCCTTCCTCGGCCGCGGCAAACCGCCCCGCCGGATCAGGTGCCACGCTGCCGATCGCGACCAGTCCAGCGGCGGCGAGCGCGCTGCGCCTCGCTTCGGCCTCGGCGCGGTCCTGTTCCAGGGCGGCCACCCGGGCCGCGCGCTCGGCCGGCGGCGGGCGGGCGGGCCTGTCCGGGACCGAGGCGAGGTTCGGAA
>JBIKLI010000378.1:0-4088 GCA_044359885.1 Alphaproteobacteria bacterium
GCGCCGAGATCTCCGGCGTCGACCTGTCGCGGCCGCTGGCCGAGACGCAGCTGGCCGAGCTGCGCCGCGCGCTGGCCGAGAACCTGGTGATCTTCCTGCGCGACCAGACGATCACGCCCGCGCAGCAGCTGGATTTCGGGCGGCGTTTCGGCGAACTGCACCTGCACCCCGCCGCGCCGCACGAGCCGGGCCATCCCGAGCTGATGATCATCCGCACCGACGCGGACGCGACGCGCGCCAACGGCGAAGGCTGGCACAGCGACGTCTCCTGCGACGCCGAGCCGCCGATGGGCAGCATCCTCTACATCAAGGAATGCCCGCCCCAGGGCGGCGACACGCTGTTCGCCAGCATGTACGCGGCCTACGAGGCGCTGTCGGCGCGCATGAAGACCTATCTCGACGGGATGACCGCGCTGCACGACGGCGAACCCGTCTATCGCGGGCTCTACGCCAATCTCGGCGTCGCCGACAAGCCGTCCTACCCGCGCGCCGAGCACCCTGTGGTGCGCACGCATCCGCAGACCGGGCGCAAGGCGCTTTATGTGAATGCCGGCTTCACGACCCGGCTGGTCGGCGTGCCGTCGGACGAGAGCGCCGGGGTGCTGCGCTACCTTTTCCAGCACATGGAAAACCCGCTGTTCCAGTGCCGCTTCCGCTGGCGGCCCGGCAGCCTCGCCTTCTGGGACAATCGTTGCGCTCAGCATCGCGCGCTGTGGGATTACTGGCCCCACCGGCGCTACGGCAACAGGGTCACCATCAAGGGCGATCGCCCGCGCTGACGTGCCGCCCGAAATCCGTTGGGCCCGAAACGAAACCGCCGGCGCGACGGCCGGCGGTTGCATATCCGTCCGGTCGGCGACCGGGTCAGTATCCCTCGCGTTCCATCCGCTTGCGCTGGACCTTGCGCAGCCGTCGCACGGCTTCCGCGCGCTCGCGTGCCTTGCGCTCCGAGGGCTTCTCGAAGTGGCGGCGCAGCTTCATTTCGCGGAATATGCCTTCGCGCTGCATCTTCTTCTTGAGCGCACGCAGGGCTTGGTCGACATTGTTGTCGCGGACGATGACTTGCACGGGGGACAGGCTCTCCTTTCCGACGCGGTTTTGGCGGTGGCGGGCCGGGATCGTTGAGCCGGCCCCGGGTAAAAATCGGCGGTCCGTATATCATGCGCATCTGGCGGGGCCAAGCCTCCAGATCGCCGGTCGCGCGGGCCGGTCTTTACCGGACCCGCCCCAACACCCATATGACGGTGCCATGGCCATTCTCAAGATCGCCCGCATGGGCCACCCCGTCCTGGCACGCCGGGCCGCCGAGGTTCCCGATCCGACGTCGCCGGAGATCCGGCGGCTGGTCGCGGACATGGCCGAGACGCTGCGCGACATCAACGGCGCCGGGCTTGCAGCCCCCCAGGTCCACGTCCCCCTGCGGGTGGTGATCTTCCTCGTGCCGGCGCATCGTTCCGCCGGCGACGCCTTGCCCAGGCCGGAGGGCTTGACCGTGCTGGTCAATCCCGTGATCGAGCCCCTGGGCGAGGCCGCCGATCTCGGCTGGGAGGCCTGCCTGTCGGTGCCCGGGATGATGGGCGAAGTGCCGCGCGCCCGGCGCATCCGGTATCGCGGCACCACCCCGGAGGGGCAACCGGTCGACCGCGAGGCGGATGGCTTCCACGCCCGGGTGGTGCAGCACGAATGCGACCATCTCGACGGGATTCTCTACCCGCAGCGGATGCTCGACATGTCCCGCTTCGGGTTCATGGAAGAAATGCAGCGACGCTTCGCGGAGGCCGCCCATGCCGACCGGGACTGACATCGGCCACGAGGCGCTGCGGCGCGCGGTTCTCGCCGCGGCGCTGCCGCATGTGCCGTTCGAGGGCTGGACCGTCGCGGCGCTGACCGCCGGGGCACGGGATCTCGGCCGGGACGAGGCCGATGCCCTGCTCGCCTTCCCCGAGGGGGGGCTCGAAGCCGTGATCTTCTGGTCGCGCGACGCCGATCGGGAGATGCTCGAAGCCCTGGCCGCGATGGATCTCTCGGCGCTGCGCACCCGCGAAAGGATCATCGCGGCGATCCGCCAGCGCCTGACCGCGGTCGCGCCGCATCGCGAGGCCCTGCGCCGGGCGCTGGGCATCCTGGCGCTGCCGCACAATGCCCCGCGCGCCGCCGAACTGACCTGGCGGACGGTCGACGCCGTCTGGTGGGCCGCCGGCGACACGGCCACCGACTGGAACTTCTATTCGAAGCGTGCCCTGCTGGCCGGTGTCTACGGCGCCACGCTGCTGCGCTTCCTCGAAGACCGGTCGGAAGGCTGCACGGAGACCTGGGCCTTCCTGGACCGCCGGATCGCGGACACGATGGCCATCCCCAAGGCGGCGGCGCGGCTGCGCGAGACGCTGGCGCGGCTGCCGGACCCCTTCGCCCTGTTGCGCGGCTTCGGCGCCCCGCGGCGCTGACGACGGGTCGTCACGCGCGGCGCGGCGACAGCCGCGTCACATGTCCCATCTTGCGGCCGGGCCGTGCCTCGCCCTTGCCGTAGAGATGCAGGCAGGCTCCGGGCTCTGCGGCCAGGGCCGGCCAGGAATGGACCTCGTCCCCGATCAGGTTCTTCATGCACGCATCGCTGTGGCGATCGGTCGAGCCCAGCGGCAACCCGGCCACGGCGCGCACCAGCTGCTCGAACTGGCTGACGGCGCAGGCATCGAGGGTCCAGTGGCCAGAGTTGTGCGGCCGCGGCGCCAGTTCGTTCACCAGGACCGCGCCCGACCGCGCGACGAACATCTCGACCGCGACCAGCCCGACCGCGTCCAGCCGCTCGACGATCCGCCGGGCGATCGCTTCCGCCTCGCCCGCGATCGCGGGGGCCACGGGCGCCGGGGCGATGGTCTCGTCCAGGATGTGATGAACGTGCCGGTTCTCGACCGGTACATAGGTCGCGATCCGCCCGGCGACGTCCCGGGCGGCGATCACCGAGATCTCGCAGGTGAAGTCGACGATCGATTCGAGGACGCAGGGGACGCCGCCGAAGCGTCCGAAGGCGGCGGCGGCTTCGTCCGGTCCCGCGACGCGTGCCTGCCCCTTGCCGTCATAGCCCATGCGCGCGGTCTTCAGGATGCCGGGCCACGCCGCCGCGCCGGCCTCGGGCAGGTCGGCGGCATTTGCGATCGCGGCGAAGCGCGCGGTCGCGATGCCCGCCGCCGCCAGGGCGCGCTTCTCGAGGATCCGGTCCTGGCAGATCGCCAGCACGGACGGGGCCGGCCGGACCGGCTTCAGCCGCGCCAGCGCCTCGACCGGCGCCAGCGGGATGTTCTCGAATTCGTAGGTGACCACGTCGACGCCTTCGGCGAAGCGGCGCAGCGCCTCGCCGTCGTCCCAGGCGCCGTGCACCGTGCGGGCGCTGACCTGACTGGCCGGCGCGTCCGGCTCGGGGCAGAAGATCGCGGTGCGGTAGCCGAGCCGGGCGGCTGCCATCGCGGTCATGCGGCCAAGCTGTCCGCCGCCCAGGATGCCGATCGTGGCGCCGGGGGGCAGCGGCCGGATGGCGGCGCTCATGGCTGGGGCGTGCGCGGCGCGTCGACCGGGATCCTGGCGACGGCGCCGGTCTGGGCCGCGCGCCAGGCCACCAGCCGCCGGTCGAGCGCGGGGTCGCCCAGCGCCAGGATCGACGCCGCCAGCAGTGCCGCGTTGCGCGCGCCCGATTCGCCGATGGCCAGCGTTCCGACCGGGATGCCGCCGGGCATCTGGACGATCGACAGAAGACTGTCGAGCCCCTGCAGCGCCCGGCTCTGCACCGGCACGCCCAGCACGGGCAGCGTGGTCATCGACGCCGCCATTCCCGGCAGATGCGCGGCGCCGCCCGCGCCGGCGATGATCACCTTGAGCCCGCGGCGCTTGGCGCCGCCGGCATAGGCGAACAGCCGCCGCGGCGTGCGATGCGCCGAAACGATGCGATTCTCGTGCGCGATCTCCAGCTCCGCCAGGGTCTCGCTCGCGACGCGCATCGTCGTCCAGTCCGACTGGCTGCCCATGATCACCCCGACCAGGGGCGGCGTTTTCGACATGTTAACGACTCCGGTTGGATGCTGCGCCGTCGGCGTGGC
>JBIKLI010000379.1:0-4087 GCA_044359885.1 Alphaproteobacteria bacterium
AGAAGCGCCGCTCCAGCTGCAGCGCGCGCAGGATCTCGATCCCCTTCGACGCCAGGTCGCGCGGCCGCCGCTCCAGCAGCCGCGCCACCTGCATGGTCAGCGTCGAGCCGCCCGACACGACGCGCCCCGCGGCCAGACCCTGCGCCGCCGCCCGCAGCAGCGCCAGCGCATCGACGCCGGGATGCGCGAAGAAGCGCCGGTCCTCGTAGGCGACGAGCATCGCCAGATAGGCGGGATCGACGTCCTCGGCCCGCGCCGCCAGCCGCCATTTGCCGTTCGCGGTGGTGAAGCCGCGCAGCAGCCGTCCCTCGCGGTCGACGACGATGGTCGAGACCGGCGCGGCGCGCGACAGGTCGGGCGGGAAGGCGCGGTCGAGCGCCGCCAGCGCGCCGGCCAGCAGCGCGATGCCGGCGGCCGCGAGCCCCAGGACGCGCAACGCGCGGCGCATCGCGCGTCTCCCGCCGCCTCAGTTCGGCGCCACGACGACGCGCCCGGCCGCCGAGCGCGCGAAGATCTCCGGCCGGTACATGTCCTCGGCCTGCACCGCGGGAAGGACATAGCTGCCCGGCGTGATCGCCCGCGCGACATAGCCGATGCGCAGCGCCAGCTCCTCCAGGTCGCGGCCGCGCGCCGCCGCGACGAAGCGGTCGTCGCGCGCCTCGACCGCGGCGAAGCGCGTCAGCGTGCCAAGGAACGCGAAGCGCGTCGCGCCGTCCGCGTCGGCGCGGCGCAGCGGCGCCTCGATCTCCAGCCCCGCGGGCAGCAGATCGGCGATGACGATGTCGGCATTGCCGGTGCGGTCGAGCTCGGTCAGCCCGCCGACCTCGATCCACACCACGACGCGCTCGTTCTGGCGCAGCCGCGACAGATCCGCGGGCGTGCCGTCCAGCGCGAAATGGCTGCGCTTGATCGTCAGCCGGCGATTGGCGGCCGGCAGCGGAGCCGCCGGCACGCCGGTCACCGTCGCCGTCGCCCAGAACTCGCGTGGGCCCCGATTGGCGATGGCGAAGCCGCGCGCGATGTCGGCGGGCGCGATCTCGAATGTCGCGCGCGCCGCGCCGCCGGCCGCGCGGCCCGCGACATCGGCCTCGACCGGACCGCCGCGCGACGACAGCGCCTGCGTCGCCATCAGCATCCACGCCTTTTCCTGCGTCGTCGTGGCGTCCAGCTGCGGCAGGCGCAGCGTGTCGGAAAAGCGGCGCAGCAGCTGGTCCAGCGTCGCCATGCGGTTGGCGGTCGCCGCCGCCACGATCGTGCCCGCGAAGTCGCGCAAGGGGCTGCCGTAATGGTCGAAGGAGCCGCGGTCGCTGCGCTGCAGCGCGCGGTCCAGCGCCTGGATCCCGCGCCCGAACGCCGCGTCGGCGCGCGCCTCGTCGCCCGCCAGCTGCAAGGCCGCGCCCAGCTGCGCCAGCATCAGCGGATTGTCGTAGCCGCGCGCGCGCGCGTCGTGGACATAGCGCGCGGTGCCAAGATCGGCGCGCCCCTCGCGCGCCAGCACGAACAGCGCATAGGCGCGGCCCGCATCGCCGCCGTCGAGCCGCGTCGCCTCGCCGCGCAGCCAGCGCAGCGCCTGGGCCAGCGCCTGTTCGGGCACGGTCAGGCCGCGTTTGCGCGCGGCGAGCAGGAAGTCGATCGTATAGGCCTGCAGCCAGGTCTCCGCCGCGCCGTCCCAATGGCCCCACAGGCCGAACCCGCCATCCGGACGCTGCATGTCGAGCACGCGCCACACCGCGTCCTGGACACGGCGTTCGATCGCGCGGTCCTCGCCGCGGCCGATCAGCGCCGCGGCCTCGTTGAGATAGAGCAGCGGAAAGGCGCGGCTGGTCGTCTGCTCCAGGCAGCCGAACGGATAGCGGTCGAGCGCGCGCAGCAGCGCGGGCACGTCGAAGCCGCGCCAGGACGCGATCTCGACCGAGGCCTCGACCGAGCCCGGCAGGAACCGGCCCTGCGGCAGCGGCGGGATGTCGAGCGTGGTCCCCGGCGCCACGCGCGTCACCCGCGCCTCGCTGACCGGCATCTGCGCGGGCCGCGTCTCCAGCTTCCAGCTGCGCGACAGCGTGACGCCGCCGGGACCGGTCAGGTCGAGACGGAATTCCGAGACGCCCGGCTCGCCCGCGACGACCGGCCAGGACAGGAGCTCGCGGCCGTCGCGGCCCAGCGCGACGTCGCGCACGCTTTCGCCCGCCAGCCGGGCGCCGCCCGCGACGCTCCAGCGCGCGCGCCAGGTGCCGGCCGCGCCCTCGACATTGTGCAGCCACAGCGCGACGCGGCTCTCGTCGCCCGGCGCCAGGAAGCGCGGGAAGGTCGCATCGGCGACGATGGCGTCGCGCACGGTCAGCCGCCCGGCGCCGCTGCCCAGCCGGCCCGGCTCCCAGGCCACCGCCATCAGGCGCAGCTCGCCCGCGAAATCCGGCAGGTCGAGCCGCACGCGCGCGCGGCCCGCGTCGTCGAGCGCGACCGGCCCCGCGACCAGCGAGACGATGGTCAGCGGCACCACCTCCAGCCCGCGGCCGCCGAGCCCGGCATCGCCGCCCTGGCGGATCGCGCCGCGCGTCCCGGCGCGGCCGTCGATCACGCGCCCGTAATCGTCGCGCAGCTCGACGCCCAGCCGCCGCTTGCCGAAGACATGGGCGAAGGGATCGGGCGAGGCATGGCGCGTCAGCTGCAGGATGCCCTCGTCCACCGCGGCCAGCATCACGCGCGTGCCCGGACCGCCGCCCGGCACGTGCAGCCCGATCTCGACCGGCCCGCGCGGCCGCGCCAGCGCCGGGGCGTCGATCGCCACCTCCAGCCGCCGCGCCGCGGTGTCGATGCCCAGCCACGCCACGCCGACGGCGCGCAAGGGCGCGCGGCTGCGCGCCGCGCCCTCGACCGGCCGCACCAGCGACACCAGCGCATAGGCGCCGGGGCCCCAGGCCGCGTCGACCGGGATGTCGACCACCGTGCCGCCCGCGGGCACCGCCACCGAGCGCAGCGCGTGGATGCGATCGGTCGCGATCGCCACCATCGCCTCGCCGGCCAGCGTGGCCGGGATGCGCAGCCGCGCGACCTCGCCGGCGCGATAGGTCTCGCGATCGGCGACCAGCTCCAGCCGCTCGGGCGTGCGGTCGATGTCGCCGCCGCCCCAGCCGGCATTGAAGGACAGCGACGCCTCGGCGCGTTCGGCGCCCGGCACGCGCACGGCCATGCGATAGCGGCCCCAGGCGACATCGGCCGCCAGCACCGCGAAGCTGTCCGCGGCCGCCTGGCCGCTGCCGCTCGCCACCACGCGCTCGCGCACCACCTCCTCGTAGCGCCAGGAATTCCCCGCGCGCACCCAGTTCCACAGCGATTCCTCGCGGATCAGCCGCCACTCGACGCGCGGCACGGCGATGCGCCGCCCGTCGGCATCGACCGCGACCAGCTCGAAACGCGCGGTCGAGTCCCAGCCGGCGGTCGGCCGGCCATCCGCGTCGCCGCGGCCGCCGCCGAAAAGCTGCTTGAGGCCCAGCTGCACCGCCGCGCCCCGGATGCGGAAACTGGTCTGCTCCGCGGTGGCGCGGCCGCCGGGCTCGAAGACCGCGACGCGCGCGGTGGCGCGCAGCGGACGCGTGGCGGCGATCTCCGCGGGCATGGTCGCGCGGATCTCGGCGCGGCCGGCGGCGTCGGTGCGCGGCGCGCTCGCCTCGACGGGGCCGAATTCCGGCCGCTCGCGATCATTGCCGAAGACGAAGCCGCGCAAGGCGGCGAAGGGCTCGGGATCGATCTCCAGCGCGATCTCGGCCTCGGTGGCGAGGCCGGCGGCGGGCGCGCCATAGAGGAAGCGCGACTCGACGGCGATCGTCGCGCTGCCGCCCGGGGCGACCATCGCCGCGCCCGGCTTCAGCTCGACCTTCAGCTTCTGCGGCACGAAATCCTGCACCTCGAAGCGCGCGCGGCCGATCGGCGGCGCGGTCGGGTCGACCAGGATCTCCGCGCTCCACAGCCCGCGCGCGGCGGCCGGCGTCAGCGCGATGCTCTGGCGCAGCGCGCCGGTGGCGTCGGCGGTCAGCGCGAAGCGCCGCGCCTCGGTGCCGTTGGGCCGGCGCAGCACCAGCAGCGCCTGCAG
>JBIKLI010000078.1:0-14292 GCA_044359885.1 Alphaproteobacteria bacterium
AGTCCATCAAGACCACCAGGAAGATCGCCGGCTGGAACCCCGAAGTCCTCGCCAACATCCTCATGCCCAAGAGCCGTTAACCTGGACTCGGAGCCCTGGACGATGGCCGCGGCGATTGACACCCGGATGGTCGTCCACCGAAGCTGATCCCAGGCAACGCCGGGCCGGATGACGGTACGGCCAGCGCGGGGAACAGATTGAAGACGCTCATCGCCGGCGCGCGGATCCTGACGATGGACCGGCAGGACCGCGAACATGAGTGCGCGGACATCCTGGTCGAAGGACAGATCGTCGCGACCATCGGTCCCGGGCTGCGCGACACGCCGGCCGCCGCCGGCGCATCGGTCGTCGAGGCGCACGGCATGCTGGCGCTGCCCGGGCTGATCAACGCCCATCTGCATTCCCCGGCCAGTCTGCAGCGCGGCAGCCTCGACGGCCTGCCGCTCGAACTGTTCATGCTCTACGAGGTGCCGCCGCTGGCGCGCGATCCGCTCGCCGGACGGGTCGCCTATGTGCGAACCGCGCTCGGCGCGATGGAGATGCTGAAGCTCGGCATCACCAGCGTCCTCGACGATGCCTTCTACGTGCCGGCGCCGAATGCCGAGGCGATCGACGGGGTCATGCAGGCCTATGCCGACAGCGGCATGCGCGCCACCGCGACGCTCGACCAGCCGAACGTGCCCGAGACCGACAAATATCCGTTCCTCGCCCAGATCCTGCCGCCGGCGCTGCGCCGGCGCCTGGACGAAGCGCCGTGCCCCACGGCCGAGGAACTGCTGGCGCATTACGGACATCTGATCGGGCGCTGGCACGGCGCCGCAGACGGACGGCTCGGCGCGGGCGTGTCCTGCTCTGCGCCGCAGCGCGTCACGCCCGCCTATTTCGCGGCGCTCGGCGAACTCAGCCGTTCACGCGATCTGCCCTTCGTGGTCCACGTCCTGGAGACGCGGCTGCAGCGCGTCCTGGGGGCGGAGAAATATGGCCGGTCGCTGGTCCGCGTGATCCGCGACCTCGGCCTGCTCGACGCCCGCATGCAGATCGTGCACGGGATCTGGATCGACGAGGCCGACATCGACATGCTCGCCGAGGCCGGCGCCACCGTGGCGCATAATCCGGTCTGCAACCTGCGCCTGGGAAGCGGCATCATGCCGTTCCGCCGGCTGCGCGAGCGCGGCGTGCATGTCTGCATCGGCACCGACGAAGCGATCGCCGACGACAGCTGCAACCTGTGGAACGCGGCCAAGACCGCTGGCCTGATCCACACGCTGACCGACCCTGATTACCGCCGGTGGCCGACGGCGCCGGAGATCCTGTCCTGCGTCTTCCATGGCGGGGCGCGCGCGATGCGCCGCGAGGACGCGACCGGACGGCTCGCACCGGGCTTCCAGGCCGACATCGTCCTCGTCGATCTCGACACCCTCGCCTTCACCCCGCTCAACGATCTTCGCCGCCAGCTGGTCTATTGCGAGAACGGCTCCTCGGTGCGCCTGACCATGGTGGCCGGACAGGTCGTGTTCCGCGACGGGCGCCTGCTGACGCTCGACGAGGACGACATCAAGCGCGAGGCGCGCGAGCTTGCGGCCCAGCTGGCTCGCGAATCAGGCGCCGCGGCGGCGGCGGCGGCCGAACTGATGCCCCATTACCGTGAGATGTATCTGCGGGCCATGTCGGCCCCGATCGGCATGGAGCGCCGCGCGCCCCCGGCCGGCTAGCCGCCCCGTCCCAACCCGGAGATCGTCATGCTCGCCTCGCACGGCCGCTGGAACTACGCCCCGATATCGGCACCCGCCCCGCGCGCCGCGTGGCCGAATGGCCGCGGTCTCGCCGTCTACGTGGCGCTGGGCGTCGAGGAATACGTCTTCGGCGCGGGCATGACCGAGAACATCCTGGCGGGCGTGCCGCAGCCCGATCTGGTGAACACGTCCTGGCGCGATTACGGCAACCGGGTGGGCGCATTCCGCATCCTGGAGGTCTGCCGCGGGCTCGGGGTCCCGCTCTCGGTGCTGCTCAACACCGAGGTCTACGATCACGCGCCGGACCTGGTCGCCGCGTTCCGCACGGCCGGCAGCGCGATGATCGCGCATGGCCGCACCAACTCCGACAGCCTCGCGGGCATGTCGCCGGCCGCCGAGCGCGCCTATCTCGTCGATGTCCGGCGCCGCATGATCGAGGCCGGCGACCGGTGCGTCGGCTGGTCCAGCCCCTGGCTGGTGCATACCCATGCCACGATCGACCTGCTGCAGGAGACGGGCTACGGCTACGTGCTGGATTTCGGGCTCGACGACCGGCCGGTCTGGTTGAACGCCGCCGCCGGCCCGTTCCTGCACATTCCCTACGGCATCGAGATCAACGACAGCTCGACCGTCGTCGGCCGCCAGGCGAGCGCGCGAGACTTCGCCGACATGATCGTCGACCAGTTCGACGCGCTCGCCGCCGCGGCCCGCGACCGGCCGCTGGTCATGAGCATCGTCGTGCACGCCTTCATCTCGGGCCAACCCTTCCGCCTCCAGCCCCTCGCCCGCGCCCTCGCCCATGTCGCGAAGACGGCCGCAGGGGTCTGGCTGACGACCCCCGACGCCATCCACGACGCGATCGCGAGCGACCGGCAGCTCGCGGTCTGACGAGGGACGGCGAGAACCGGGGCGTACCGCCGGACGGAACGCCCAGGGCTGCCGCCTTGAAGCGGGCGCGAACGCCGCGCTAGCGTTTGCGCCCAATCAGGGAGGGATCCATGCCGAAGATCGACGATATCGACGCCGTCGGGCCGCTCGCGACACCCGGCTTCGCCCGCCGTCACATGCTGCGCCTCGCGCTCGCGACCGGCGCCTTCGCCATCGCCCCGGACGCCTTCGGCCAGACCGGGGCGGGCGCGCCCCGTCGTGGCGGCCGCCTGACGATCGGCGCCGACGCCGACCCGATCGGGCTCGATCCGGTCACGCTCACCGCGTTCTCGTCCTACGACTTCACCGCGCAGCTCTACAGCGGATTGCTGCGCTGGAACGCCGACATGAAGGTGGAGCCGGACCTTGCGACCGGCTTCGAGCAGCCCGATGCGACCACCTACGTCTTCAAGCTGCGCAGCGGCGTGAAATTCCACAACGGCCAGGATCTCGAGGCCGCCGACGTCAAGCACACCTTCGACCGCATCCTCGATCCGGCGTCGGCAAGCCCCAGCGCCACCAACTTCGCGTCCATCAAGTCGGTCACGGTGGTCGACAGGCTGACCGTGCGCTTCGAACTGCACGCACCGAGCGCGACGTTCCTCAGCTATCTCGCCACCAATCCCAACGGCGTCATCGTTCCGCGCGGGGTCAGCGACCTCAACACGAGGCCGGTCGGCACCGGACCCTTCATGTTCGAGTCCTACCAGCCGAACCAGCAATTCGTGCTCCGGGCGAACCCGAACTACTACGAGGCCGGGCAGCCCTATCTCGACAGCGTCGTGTTCCGCTTCTTCAAGGATCAGGCGTCGCTGACCTCGGCGCTGCGATCCAAGGCGATCGACATGACCTGGTTCAAGGACCCGCGGGTATCCGCCCAGATCGTGCGCACCGCGCCCGATCTCGTCTCCGCGCCGGGCAAGACGACGCGGACCTTCCCGGTGTGGATGAACCTCAAGGCCCCGCCGCTCAACGACGTCCGCGTTCGCCGCGCCCTCAGCCTCGCGACCGACCGCGCAGCCTGCCTGCAGACCGTCCTGGGCGGCTCCGGAAAGGTCGCCGCGATGGTGCCGGAGAGCCATATCGGCGGCTATGACGGCGTCTCCGAGATGCCCTTCTACAAGCACGACGTCGCGGGCGCGCGCCGGCTCCTGGCCGAGGCCGGACATCCCAACGGCATCGATCTCGGCGACTATTTCTGCGTCGCCGCAAATCCGCTGGACGTGAGCTGCGCACAGATCCTGCAGCAGCAATGGGCCGCGGCCGGCATCAAGGTCGCGATCAAGCCGATGGAGACCGCGCCGCTCATCGGGATGTGGCTCAAGGGCGAGTTCCCCACCCTGCTTTCGGTGGCGCTCAGCTGGAGCCCGGATCCCGACGCGATCGTCTCGCGCATCACCTCGACGCACGCCCAGGGCCGGGCCGCCGGCATGAACGACGCGAAGCTCGACGCCATGGTCGTCGAGGCGCGCTCGATCCTCGACAACGCCAAGCGCGCCCAGGCCTACATGGCGATCCAGCGGCATGTCGCCGAGAACGCGTATGTGCTCGACATCTACCAGTATCCGCTGCGCTGGGAGGCGTGGTGGAACTACGTCAAGGGCTACGTCCCGCTGGCGGCCAACATCCGGACATTCGTGCGCACGACCTGGATGGATCGATAGGACGACGATGCCGCCCGTCCGGCGGAGCGTGCCATGATCCGCATGGTCGCGCTCCGCCTGCTGCTCGCGGTGCCCATCCTGCTCGGCGTCTCGATGGTCGCCTTCGCGCTGATGCGCGCCTTGCCGGGGGATTTCGCCCAGGCCTCGGCGGGCACGACGACGATCTCGGCAGAGGCGCTCGAGCAGATCCGCCGCAATCTCGGCCTCGACCGGCCGCTGTGGCAGCAATACCTGTCCTGGCTGGGCCGGGCGCTGCAGGGCGATCTTGGCGTTTCCTTCGCGACCAAGCGGCCCGTGCTCGGCGACCTGATCCCGCGCTTCCTGGTCACCGCGGAACTGACGCTGATCGCGGGCGCGATGGCGCTGGCGATCGGATCGGCGACCGGGCTCGCCTCGGCGCGGCTGCGCGGTCGCGTCGACTGGATCGTGCGCGGCTGGAACAGCCTGCTGCTCGCGGTTCCGAACTTCGTGGTCGCGACGCTCATCGTGCTGCTGGCGGGCCTCTACTTCCCTACCATCGGCATCTTCAATTACGTGCCCTTCTCCCAGGATCCGCTCGGCAATTTCGCCAGCATGCTGCTGCCGGGACTGTCGCTGGCGCTCACCGTCTCGGTCACGATCTCCGAGAACACGCGCGCCGCCGTGCTGGAGGTGTCGAGCCAGGACTACGTCATGGTGGCGCGCGCCAAGGGACTGAAATCGCATGCCGTGCTGCGCGACTATCTGGTGCGCAACGCGCTGACGCCCGTGATCACCGTCACAGGGCTGCAGCTCGCGGCCCTGCTCGGCGGCTCGATCCTGATCGAGACGATCTTCACGATCCCGGGCATGGGCCAGTACCTGTTCGAATCCGTCACCACGCGCGATTATCCGGCCATCCAGGGCATCGTGCTGGTCGCCGCCAGCGTGGTCCTGCTGATGAACGTCGCCGTGGACGTCGCCTACGCCCGGGTCGATGCGCGGGTGTCCTATGACTGAAATGTCCGCGCGCCCCGCTCGCCGCGGCGTCGTCATGGTGGCGATCGGCGCCGTCATGCTGGCGGTGCTTCTGGCGATCGTGATCGCCGGCCCTGCCATCGCCCCGTATTCCCCGGCGCGGACGTCGGCGGATTCGCTCGCCGGCCCCAGCGCGACGCACTGGCTGGGCACCGACTCCATCGGCCGCGACCTGCTCAGCCGTCTCATCGTCGGTGGCCGCGGCACGCTGCTGATCACCTTCGTCGCGGTCGGGCTCGCGCTGGCCGCGGGCCTCGTGCTCGGCCTGCTGTCGGGATATGTCGGCGGCAAGGTCGACCTGGTCGTGATGCGCGCGCTCGACGTGGTCTTCGCCTTTCCCGTGTTCCTGCTGGCGATCGCGGTGGTCGCGGCGCTCGGGCCGACGGTCCGCAACCTGATCATCACCATCGCCATCGTCTACACGCCCAGCATGGCGCGGGTGGTGCGCGCGCCTGTGCTCAGCGTCAAGCGATGGGACCATGTCGAGGCCGCGCGCAGCGTCGGGGTGGGCGAATTCCGGATCGCGCTGGTGCATGTCCTGCCGCTCGCCATCTCGCCGATCCTTGTCCAGACCAGCCTGACGCTGGCCAACACGATCTTCACCGTGACCGCCCTGTCGTTCCTTGGCCTCGGCCCACCGCCGCCCGATCCCAACTGGGGCAGCATGCTCGCCGAGGCGCGGCAGTTCATGGAGCTGGCGCCGCTGACGGTGATCGGACCGGCCGCCGCCATCGTCTTCGCCTCGCTCACCTTCATCGTCCTCGCCAACGGGTTGCGCGAGATGCTCGACGTGGGCAGCCGATGACGCCGCCGCTGCTCGAGGTCCGCAGCCTGACCGCCCGCTTCGCCCGCGACGGGCGCGCCGCGCCGGTGGTCAAGGAAATCTCCTTCGACATCGCGCCGGGCGAGGCGGTCGGCTTCGTCGGCGAGTCCGGCTGCGGCAAGTCGGTCACCGCGCGCGCGATCATGCGCCTCGCCCCCGAGGGCTCGACCGTCTCCTGGGGCGGCGAGATCCGCTTCCGCGGCGAGGATCTGCTGGGACTTCCCGAACGTCGGATGCAGGACATCCGCGGCCGCCGCATCGCGATGGTGTTCCAGGACCCGATGGCCTCGCTCAACCCGGTGATGAGCGTCGGCGCCCAGATCGACGACATGCTGCGCCGGCATATGGGCCTGTCCGGGGCGGCCGCGCGGCGGCGGACCGTCGAACTCCTGGGCCTTGTCGGGATCCGCGATCCCGCCGCGCGCGCCGACGACTTTCCCCACCAGTTCTCCGGCGGGATGCGCCAGCGGGTCCTGATCGCGATCGCCGTCTCGTGCGAGCCCGATCTGCTGATCGCGGACGAGCCGACCACCGCGCTGGACGTGACGGTGCAGGCCCAGATCCTGCGGCTGATCATGCGGCTGCGCCGGGAGCTCGGCATGGCGCTGCTGCTGATCACCCATGATTTCGGGGTCATCGCCGGGATGGTCGAGCGGGTCAACGTCATGCACGACGGCGTCATCGTCGAGTCCGGGGCGATCGATCCGCTCTTCGCAGCGCCCGCCCATCCCTATACCCGCGCGCTGCTCGCCGCCGTGCCGCGCCTCGACGACGCGCGGCGGCCCGCATGACCGGGGCCGCGCCGCTCCTCGAGGTCCGCGATCTCGGCGTCGTCTTCCCGGCGCGTCGCGGGCGGCCGCCGCTGCGCGCCGTCGACCGCGTCTCCTTCGACATCGCGCCCGGCGAGACGCTGGGACTGGTCGGCGAATCTGGCTCCGGCAAGACCACAACCGGCCGCGCGGTGCTGCAGCTGCAGCCGGCCAGCGCCGGGACCGTGCGCCTGCTCGGACGGCAGCTGACCGGGATGCCGGCAGCCGGGATCCGCGCCATGCGACGCCACATGCAGTTCGTCCTGCAGAATCCGTATTCCAGCCTGCATCCGCGCATGACCGTGGCGCAGATCCTGGCCGAGCCGCTACGCATCCACCGCACCGTCTCGCCGGCGACGATCCCGGCGCGCGTCGCGGAGCTGATGAACCTGGTCGGGCTGGAGCCGGCGATGGTGCGCCGCTATCCGCATGAATTCTCCGGCGGCCAGCGCCAGCGCATCGTCATCGCCCGCGCGCTCGCCGTGAACCCCGATTTCGTGGTCTGCGACGAGCCCGTCTCGGCCCTCGACGTGCGTACGCAAGCCCAGATCGTCGACCTGCTTCACGACCTGCAGGCCAAGCTGAAGCTGTCCTATCTCTTCATCGCCCACGATCTCGCCATCGTCCGCGCCGTCGCCCACCGGGTCGCGGTGATGTATGGCGGACGAATCGTCGAGCTGGGCTCGGCGGCGCAGGTCTACGGCAACCCGGCGCATCCCTATACCCGCAACCTGCTCGACGCGGTGCCCGTCCCCGATCCGGCGCGCCAGCGGGCCCGGCTGGCCGAAGCCGCGCGCGACCCCGATTTCCGCAGCCGGGACGGCGAGACGGGGCCTTGCGTCTTCGGTGCCGATCACGCGACCGACGGCAGCGCCGAGTGGCACGAGATCGCGCCGGGCCACGGCGTGTCCTGCCGCTTCTGGCCTCGCGACGCGGCGCCGCCGCGCAGTGCCGGTTAGGACGCGGTCCGGCGCAGCGCGCCGCGGGCGATCGCCATGCCCGCGAACATCGCGACCACGAACCCCGCGCCGGCGGCGGAGCCCGCGCCGAGCGCCACGAAGGCCGGTCCAGGGCAGAATCCGGCAAGCCCCCAGCCGATGCCGAAGATGGCCGGGCCGACCAGGATGCGTGCGTCGATCCCGCGGGTGGGCGGCAACTGGAATTGCGCGGCATAGATCGGATGCGGTCGCGCCAGGACGGCGCGGAAGCCGAAGAAGCCCACGCCGATGGCGCCGGCCATGACGAAGGCGAGGCTGGGATCCCAGCCGCCGGTCGGCAGCGCCGCGATATCCAGGAAGTTGATCACCTTCGCCGGGTCGGACATGCCCGACACGACGAGCCCCAGGCCGAGCAGCAATCCGGCGAGGAATTGGACAAGGATCGCCATGTGCGTCCCCGCGCTCAGAGGACGTGCCGCATGACGAACACGGTGGCCACCGCCGTCGCCATGAACACCATCGTCGCCACCAGCGAGCGCAGCGACAATCTCGACAGGCCGCACACGCCGTGGCCGGAGGTGCAGCCATTGCCCCAGACCGTGCCGAAGCCGACCAGCAGGCCGGCGACGACCAGCAGCACCGGTCCCGCCGCGACATGCATCGGCACCGGATGCCCCGTTCCTGCGGCGACCAGCAGCGGCGCGGCGACGATCCCGGCGATGAACGCCAGACGTCCGGCGACGCCGTCGCCCTCGTAGGGCGGCAACAGCCGCGCGGCGATCCCGCTGATCCCGGCGATCCGGCCATGGGTCGCCATCAGCAGCACGGCGGCGGCACCGATCATCCCACCTCCGATCAGCGCCGCGACGGGCGCGAACGCCGTTCGCACGAACTCGCCTTCTGCCATCGCGCCCTCCGTTTCAGCGAAGGATGGAAATATATATTCGTATGTGCGAAGATTTCAACATGCAAACGGCGCGATACGACATCCCCGCCGCCGACATGGCGGCCAACGCCGAGGCGGCCGCCCGCCTGCTCGCCATCCTGTCGAACCCGAAGCGGCTGATGGCGCTCTGCAACCTGCTGGACGGCGAGATGCCTGTCGGCCGCCTCGCCGAAAAGGTCGGACTTGCGCCCGCCACGCTGTCGCAGCACCTGGCCCGGCTGCGCGACCTGCGCCTCGTCGAGACACGCCGCGCCGGCCAGACGATCCATTACCGGTTGGCCAGCCCCGAGATCCGCGCCATCCTCGAAACGCTCTACCGCATCTACTGCGCCGCACCGCCGGCCGTTCAGCAGACGGCGATGGTGCAGCGATCGATCTCGTCCCAGTCCAGCTCTGCGCCCAGCCCCGGGGTCGCCGGCAGCCGCGCGACCCCGCCGTCGAGCGGCAGACCGCCTGCGAGGCCGAAGGCGAAATCCTCGATCGGATAGAGCAGTTCGAAGAAGTCGCAGTTCCGCATCGCCGCGCAGCAATGGAGGTTGACCAGCTCCAGCGGATGGAAGATCGCGGTATGAACCTCGCAATTGACGCCGAAGGCTTCGGCCAGCCGCGCGGTCTTCATCACCCCGGTGACGCCGCCGGTCCATGACACGTCGGCGCGCACGCGGTCGACGACGCGGGTCGCGATGCATTCGGCGACGCTGTAGGGGTGCTTGGCCAGTACCTCGGTGCCGACCACCGGGATCTCCAGCACCCGCGTCAGCTCGCGCAGCGCATGCATGTCCTCGTCGAAGAGCGGCTCTTCGTACCAATAGTATCCTAGCCGCTCGAGCCCGCGTCCGAAGCGCACGGCCTGCTCCAGGTTGTAGCAGGACACGGGGTCGGACATCAGCCTGAACCCGTCGCCGACCGCCTCGCGCGCGATCCGATGGGCCTCCAGGTCGGCCTCCCACGACTTGCCCGGCGTGTGAAGCTTGTAGCCGGCCAGTCCCTGGGCCTTCGCCTGCGCCGCCTGCCGTCCATAATCCTCCAGCGTGGGCAGGATCATCGAACTGGCATAGACCGGCACCGTGTCGCGGTAACCGCCCAGATAGCGCCAGAGCGGCTGGCCCGCCTGCTGTGCCCCCAGAAGCCACAGGCACGCGTCGAACGGGCCATAGGCGTAGATCGGCAGATGGCCCCACCAGCGATCGGCGATCCGGAAATCGTGCCATGCCTTCTCGCGGTCGCGCGCGTCGCGCCCCAGGAAGAAGGGGCGCAGGCTGTCGGCGACCAGCCGGGCGGCACCGGCCGCCGAACGCCCGGCGAAGCCGAGCATCGAAGCCGAAAGTCCGGCGTCGGTCCGCAAGGTGACGACGAGGAACTCGAAGCCCTTGAAGTCGCCGGTCGCGAAGGCGCCGGGCCCGAAACGTTCCGGCCCTCGCCGGCATGCCCGCACTTCGACCGCGCTGATCCGCATGCCGCCTCCCTGCCCTGCCAGCGCGACGATAAAGATCGTGGCGCCCGCCGGGCAAGCCCAGCGTCGCCATCGGCATGCCGCCGGCACGGCGCAGTCCGGTCCACCGGATCGCGCAAGGGCAGGGTTGCGCGGCGGGCGCCGATGCGCATAAGCAGGCGATGGCGCCGGCGCCGGGCCACGCGCCGCATGCGGACATGGAGGACGGCGATGACCGGTATCTTCTCGCTCGACGGCAAGGTCGCGCTCGTCACGGGGGCCTCGCGCGGGCTCGGCCGGTCGATGGCGCTCGCGCTGGCCCGCTGCGGGGCCCATGTCGTCGTCAACGGCCGCAACCCGGACGGCATCGCCGCCACCTGCGCGGCGATCGCCGCCGCGGGCGGCGGCGCCACGGCGATGGCCTTCGACACCACCGACGCCGCGGCGGCCAACGCGGCGATCGCGCGGATCGAGGCCGAGCGCGGCCATCTCGACATCCTCGTCAACAACGCCGGCTACGGCGACGGCCGAACGGCCAGCGAGACCAGCGATGCGCAATGGGACGAGATCCTGGGGGTCGATCTCGGCGCCTGCTTCCGCCTCGCGCGGCTGGCCTCGGTGGGCATGCTGCGCCGCGGACGGGGCCGCATCGTCAACATCTCGTCGATCAACGCGCATATCGCGCGCGAGGCCAACACCAGCTACTGCGCCGCGAAGGCCGGGCTCGAGGGCATGACGCGCGCGCTCGCCGTCGAGTGGGGCCCCCGCGGCGTCACGGTGAACGCGATCGCACCCGGCTACATGATGACGCCGGACAACATGGCGACGCCGCTGCGCGCCGATCCCGAGCGGCGCGACTGGTTCGCCCAGCGCACCGCGCTGCGGCGCTGGGGCCAGGTGGACGAACTGGACGGCGCCGTCGTCTATCTCGCCAGCGACGCGTCGGCCTACTGCACCGGCCACGTGCTGATCGTCGATGGCGGCATGAGCGTCAAGATCTGACGCCGCCCGGCGTCAGTCGCGGGCGATGATCATCGCGATCCCCTGGCCGACGCCGATGCACATCGCGCACAGCGCGTAGCGGCCGCCGCGGCGCCGCAGCTCGTGGGTCGCCGTCGCCACCAGCCGCGCGCCGCTCATGCCCAGCGGATGGCCAAGCGCGATCGCGCCGCCGTTCGGGTTCACATGGCCGGCGTCGTCCGGAATGCCGAGTTCGCGCAACACCGCCAGCGCCTGCGCGGCGAAGGCCTCGTTGAGCTCGATCAGATCCATCTGGCCCAGCGTCAGTCCGGTACGCGCCAGCAGCTTGCGGATGGCCGGCACGGGCCCGATCCCCATCAACCGCGGCTCGACGCCGCTGACCGCCATCCCGACGACGCGCGCGCGCGGCGTCAGCCCATGCGCCTGCGCCGCCTCGGCCGACGCCAGCATCAGCGCCGCGGCGCCGTCGTTGACGCCCGAGGCATTGCCGGCGGTGACGCTCGCATCGGGGGCATTTATCCCCTTGAGCCGCGCCAGCTGCTCGGCCGTCGTGGCCGGGCGCGGATGCTCGTCGACGCCGAACGTGACCGGCGGGCCCTTGGGCTGCGGGATGGCGACCGGCACGATCTCGTCGGTGAAGAGGCCACGGTCCTGCGCCGCCGCCCAGCGCGCCTGGCTGCGCAGCGCGAAACCGTCCTGGTCGGCGCGCGCGATCCCGAACGCGGCGGCGACGTTGTCGGCCGTCTGCGGCATCGAATCGATCCCATGCGCGGCCTTGAGCCTGGGATTGACGAAACGCCAGCCGATCGTCGTGTCGTGGACGGCGCTGGCGCGGGCGAAGGCGGTCTCGGCCTTCGGCATCACGAATGGCGCCCGGGTCATGCTCTCGACCCCGCCGGCGATCGCCAGATCCGCCTCGCCCGCGCGGATCGCCCGCGCGGCGATCCCGACCGCGTCCATGCCCGATCCGCAGAGCCGGTTGACGGTCGTCGCCGGCACCGCCACCGGCAGGCCCGCGAGCAGGACCGCCATGCGCGCGACGTTGCGGTTGTCCTCGCCGGCCTGGTTGGCGCAGCCGAGCACGACGTCGTCCACGCGCGACCAGTCCACCGACCCGTTGCGGGCGACGAGCGCCGCCAGCGGCGCCGCCGCAAGATCGTCGGCGCGGACCGTCGCGAGCGCGCCGCCGTAGCGTCCGATCGGCGTCCGGACGGCGTCGCAGATGAAGGCTTCGGGCACGGCAACGTCTCCGCGGTCTGGTTCGGATCGCGTCCTTAGCACGCCGCGCGTCCCGATGCCTCCGTCCGGAAGGCCTGCAGCGCCGCCTCGACGCTGGGCGCATGGACGACCCCGACCCCGTGGACGCGCAACGCCCGGCGCGCCTCGTCGTCGGCCCCGGCGCAGTAGACGCGGACGCCGCGGCGCGCCGCCTTTCGCGACAGCCCCTCCAGCACATGCGCCGCGGTCGAATCGAGGAACGGAACCGCCGAGAGATCGATCACCAGGGCCCGATGCGTGTCGGATATGCGGTCCAGCACCGAGCCGATCGAGGAGGCCGCGCCGAAGAAGAACGCGCCGGTGATGCGGTAGACGACGATCTCCGGGTCGGCGCCGCCGGCGGCCCCGGCCCCCGGCACGGGAGCGCGCGCGTCCGGGATGTCCTCGCCGACCAGCGGCACCCGCGCCTCGACGCCTGCGACGCGAGACATGCGGTGGATGAACAGCACCGATCCCAGCGCGAACCCGACGACGATCGCCTCGGTCAGATCCCGCAGCACCGTCAGCAGGAAGGTCGTGGTCAGCACCGCGGCGTCGCCCCAGCCCGACCGCAGCAGCGCCGCGATCGCCGCGCGCTCGACCATGTTCCAGGCGACGACGGCGAGCACGCCCGCAAGCGCGGCGAGCGGCACATAGGCGGCGAGCGGGGCGGCGACCAGCACGAACAGCAGCAGGAAGACCGAGTGCAGCATCCCGGAAACCGGTCCCTGCGCGCCGGCACGGACATTCGTCGCCGTGCGCGCGATCGTGCCGGTGACGCAGAAGCCGCCGAACAGCGCGGTCCCGACATTGGCGACGCCCTGTGCGACCAGCTCGCAGTTGGACCGATGCCGCCGTCCCGTCATGCCGTCGGCGACGACCGCCGACAGCAAGGACTCGATCGCGCCGAGCAGCGTGAAGGACAGCGCCGCGGGCAGCACAGCGGCGATCCGCGCCGGCGACAGATCCGGCAGCGCCGGGGCCGGCAGGCTCGCGGGAATGCCGCCGAAGCGCGACCCGATCGTCGCGACGTCGAGCCCGAGACCGGCGACGACGACGGCGGCGCCGGCGACGGCGACCAGCATTCCCGGCCAATGCGGCCTCAGCCAGCGCAGCGCCAGGATGACCGCGGCGGTACCCGCGGAGAGGGCGATCGCGGCCGGCGAGAAGCTGGGCAGCGCCTGCCAGAGCGCCGGCAGCTTCTCGGTCAGCAGGCCAGGCTCGGGCCCGGCCAGGGTCAGCCCGAGCATTTCGTGGATCTGGCTCGCGAGGATGATCGCGGCGATGCCGGCGGTGAAGCCGACGGTCACCGGGAAGGGAATGAACTTGATGAAGGTGCCGAGCCGCAGGAAGCCGATGGCCGCGAGCATGAATCCCGACATGAAGGTCGCGAGGATCAGTCCGTCGACGCCGTGCTGCGCGACTGTCGAGCTGACCAGCACGATGAAGGCGCCGGCGGGTCCGCCGATCTGGAAGCGCGAGCCGCCCAGCGCCGAGACGAGGAACCCGCCGACGATCGCCGTGTGGAGACCCTGCGCCGGGCTGACGCCCGACGCGATGGCGATCGCCATCGACAACGGCAGCGCCACGATCGCGACGGTCAGCCCGGACATCGCGTCCCGGCGCAGCTTGCCGAGCCCGTAGCCCTCGCGCAGCACCGTGAACAGCTTCGGCGTGAACAACTCGGCGAAGCCGGCGGCGTCGCCCGCCGGAACCGCGCCACGCCCCATCTGCCGTTGTCGTTCCATGCCCCATCCCCCCGAAGCCGGAAACCCCGGCACGATAA
>JBIKLI010000380.1:0-4079 GCA_044359885.1 Alphaproteobacteria bacterium
CGGGAGGCGTGGGGCCCGGCGCGGGACGGCACGCCGTTTCGCCCGTTGCATGACGGGGCGGGATCGCGACCTTACAGGCCGGTGCACCGGCGCGGAACCTCCGATCCTGCGTCGGCACGAGATCGCGCCGTCATTCGCGACCGATGCCGTCCCCTGTCTGGCGCCGCATGCGAAGGCGGCGCCTCGATCACGCCGGGATCGCGCGCGCCACCGATTCCAGCATGCGAAGCGCCTCGTCGATCTCCCCATCGCCGACGACCAGCGGCGGGATCAGACGGATCACCCGGTCCTGGGCCGGGACCACGAGCAGACCGGCATCGCGGAGCCGGTCGATCAGCGCTTCATGCGACGCGACGCAACGCAGCCCCTGCATCAGCCCGACGCCACGCCGCCGCTCGAACACTCCGGGGTGGCGTGCGACCAACAAGTCGAGCCCTGCAGCGAGGATCTCGCCCTTTCGCGCGACCGCGGCGAGGAATTCCGGGCGGGCGACGATGTCGAGCACCGCCGCGGCCACCGCCATCGCCAGCAGATTGCCGCCGAACGTCGAAGCATGGCTGCCGGCGGTCATGCCCGCCGCGGCCGCGGCGGTGGCGACGCAGGCCGCGACCGGAAAACCGCCACCGAGCGTCTTGGCGAGGCTCATGACGTCGGGCGCGACGCCGGCATGCTCGTGGGCGAAGAGCCGGCCGGTACGGCCGAGACCGCATTGCACCTCGTCGAACATCAGCAATGCCCCATGCCGGTCGGCAAGCGTGCGCAACCCCTCGAGGAACCCGGGTGGCGGTACCCTGACGCCCCCCTCGCCCTGGATCGGTTCGACCAGGATCGCGGCGGTCTCGGCGCAGACCAGCGATGCCGCCCTGGCGACGTCGCCATAGGGCGCATGATCGAAACCCGTGACGACCGGGCCGAACCCGGCGAGGTTTCTCGGGTTGCCCGCGGCTGCCAGCGTCGCCAGCGTTCGCCCGTGGAAACTGCCCTCGAAGGCGAGGATCCGCCACTTTCCTGGATTGCCCCGGGCGGCATGAAAGCGCCGTGCGAGCTTGATCGCGCATTCGTTGGCCTCCGCCCCCGAATTCGCGAAGAACACGACGTCGCCGAAGCTTGCAGCGGCGAGCCTCGCGGCCACCTGCTCCTGCCCGTCCACGCCGTAGAGGTTGGACGTGTGCCAGAGCGTCTTCGCCTGCCTGGTCAATGCCTCCACCAGACCGGGATGCGCATGCCCCAGTCCGCACACCGCGATCCCCGCGCCGAAATCCAGATGGCGGCGGCCTCGCGCATCGATCAGCCAGCAGCCTTCGCCATTGACGAAGGTCACTGGAGCCCTGGCATAGGTCGGCATCACGGCGCTGGTCATGGCGTCTCTCCCGATCCGATACTGACGACCCGGGAGAAATCACCTCACGCCGACGGAGGGAACGGACGATGGCGCAAGACGGTCCTGCGCCCGCGCGGGTACGGTTCGACTGGGACGACCTGCGCTTCGCGCTCGCGGTCAACGATGCCGGGGGGCTCTCGGCCGCCGGGCGCGTCCTGCGCGTCGATCCGGCGACCATCGGCAGGCGCCTCGACGCGCTCGAGTCGAACCTCGGATGCAAGCTTTTCCATCGCCGGCGCCAGGGACTCGCACCGACGCCCGCAGGCAGCAAGCTGATCTTGCATGCGCGACGGATCGAAGAAGAGGTGCGCGCGGCCGACTTCGCCATGTCGCCCGAGGACAGAGGCCTGGACGGGACCGTCGTCATAACGACGACCGAGCCGATCGCCGCAGGGTTCGTCGCGCCTGCATTGCCGGCGTTCAAGTCGAAGCATCGCGGTATCGCGGTCGAGGTGAAGACCGACATCCGCACGCTCGATCTCGGCCGCGGCGAAGCGGACATCGCGCTGCGCCTTGCGCGGCCGACGCAGGGCGATCTGCGCGGGCGACGGCTGGGACAGGTCGGCTACGGCATCTATGCCAGCCGCGCCTATCTCGCGCGCCGCGGCACGCCGGCCACCGGCTTCGGCGGCCATTTCCTCATCGATTGGCCCGTGGACTACACGACCATCCCCCAGGTGCCCTGGCTGCGACGCATCGCGGCCGATGCAGGCGTGGTCCTGCGCTCGAACAGCGCGATGACGCGCCGCGCGGCGGCCGCCTCCGGCGCCGGCATCGCGCTGCTGCCCTGCGTCCTGGCCGATCTCGATCCCGCTCTGGTGCGCATCGCCAGCGAGACGCCGCCCCGGCAGGATCTCTGGCTTGTCACGCATCGCGATCTGGCGCGCGTTCCGCGCGTCCGCGCCACGCTCGAGCATCTGGCGCAGACCGCGCGGCGCTCGACGCGGCGGCTGACCGGGGACTGACCTTGGAATATCCGGGGACGGAGCCCGGATCAGGAATGGTGCCAAGGGAGTAATCCGGGCTCCGTCCCGGGTTTGTCTCCACCAAGGCATGCGCGCAATGCTACCGTCCACCCGTCTCGCACACGTCCAGCCAGTCATTCAGTTGGTATCGGTGCCGATCGAAATCCTTATCGTGGAACAGTCTCTTGGCTACCTCGTAGAACACCAATGTCCGGAACTCTGGGTGGACGCGTAGCGGGTAAAGCTGCGCCCACGGATACTGATCGAGAAGGCCGAGCGCAGCTGCGAACCCAACGACCGTTTTGCTACGCCCGATCAGTTCGTCGTCGCGCAGGTCTTCGTCGAACTCCTTGAGCGTGGACTCGTCGCGAAGCATCGAGAACGACCATTTGCGGGCCGTGCGCTGGCCGACAAGCGTCAATGTGCCGCCCTCGGCTCCGACCTCCACGATGATCTCCGGCTTGTCGTTACGCCGGCGGGTCGAGTCTCGCGTGCTTCGTTTGGTCATCTCCGGGCTCCTCCTCGCTGCATTCAACCGCACCACCGCGGAACGCCGTGCGGATCATGCCACCCTTCGGCGTATCGCGCGAATGCGGGCTGGCGGCGCGGGGCGATGTTCACGGCCTCGGGTCCCAAGTCGCCGCGGGAGTGATCCGGGCTTCGTCCCGGCTTTCCATGGCGTCCGGGTCGAGGATCGTCGCGATGGGCTCGAGCCTGCCCTGGCCGCAATTCGGGCAGGTGCGCATGCCGATGTCGTAGACCCGGCGCAGCGGGTCGGCCTCGGTGCCCGTGTCGTGTCCAAGCCGGTGAAGCTTTGGCCCACGGCGGATCAATGTTGATGTGGGGTCAACGGGTAGCCGCACCAACCAGGGTTTCAGACACGTGCGAGTGGCCGCAAGGCAACCATTGACGAAGGCTACATAGTCGGCTATTTATTGTGTCCGATGCAGGCGTCGGAAGGCCCGCCACCAGAGCCCTCGCTGATGCACCTCATCCTCCATGCAGGACGACTGCTGGATGATGTGGTGCGAGCTTCGCTTGCCGAGCACGGGTTGCACCAAGGCCAGGCCAGAGTGCTAGACGCCTTGCTCGAGTTCGGACCGCAGGCAGTTTCGCAACTGGCCCGAGAACTGCAGATAGCGCAGCCAACGGCGACGGTCATGCTCAAGCGAATGGAAGCGGCCGGACTGGTAAGCAAGCGAACAGTACCGGGCGACGCTCGAGTTGTTCTTCTTGCCTTAACCCCCGCAGGCCGCAAGGCGGCCGGACATACGCGCGAAACCTGGAAGAGGGTACAGCTGGCGCTGAACCAGCTCGTGCCCACCGAGCTTCGCGAGCATCTGAAGACGGGTCTTGCAGCAGTTCGGGATGGACTGGGCGGGCGGGCGCCAACCTTTTCCGCCACGGATCAGAAAGACGACAAGGAATCGAAATGAGCCGCATCCACTCCAAATCCGAAACAGCTCTGGCCCTGATCGTTTGCGGGTCTCTAATGTCCGCCTTGTGCCACGCTCAGAACCTCCTGCCCGATCCCACCAATGTGCAGGGTCGATCTCAAGTGCCAGGAACAGGCGTCACCGAGTGCTTCGATGATTCAAGGCCCGTCGCATGTCCGTCGGCAGGAGAGCCATTCTTTGGACAGGATGGAAACCGGCCTTCGACAGCGGCGACCTTCAGGCTGAACCAGGACGGCACAACGACCGACACCAAAACCGGGCTCATGTGGGTTCGGG
>JBIKLI010000382.1:0-4074 GCA_044359885.1 Alphaproteobacteria bacterium
TGGCGGTAGGCGGTCAGCGCGTCGCATTCATAGGCGCGGCGGCCGGCCTCCGAATCGATCACGCCCTCGCCGGGCACGATGGCGCGCAGATCGGCGACGATGCGGTCGCGGCGGGCGAGCACGCCCTCGTCCAGGGCGGGCATCTTGAGCATGGCGGCGTCTCCCTGCGGGACGCCGAAGACCTAGAACGTTTCGCGGCCGATGGGAACCGCCGCAAACGCAGACGCGCCGTCCCGGTTTCCCGGGACGGCGCGCACGGATCCGATCGGTCGCCGAGGGCGACCGGCGCGGGGTTCAGCCCTGGCGGGCCTTGAAGCGCGGGTTGGTCTTGTTGATCACGAACACGCGACCCTTGCGGCGCACGATGCGGCAGTTCTTGTCGCGCTTCTTCGCCGCCTTCAACGAATTGACGACCTTCATGGTGCAGGCTCCCGGTATGGCGCGGCGGCCCGGACCGGCCGCGTCGAAATGGCCGCGGGTTATAGGGGGGCCGGGCAGCCGCTGTCAAACCCGGACGTCGCCCCGGATGACCGTGGTCCGGCCGCCCCGCACGAACTCGATCCGGTCGGGGAAAAGCGAGGCCACCTGGCGGCGATGGGACACCACGATCATGGTCTTCTCGGCCAGCGTCGTCAGCAATGCGGCGGTGATCGCCATTTCCCCCGCCTCGTCGAGGGAATTGAGCGACTCGTCGAGGATGACGCAGGGCTGGCGGGCGAGAAACGCGCGGGCGATGGCGATGCGCTGCTGCTCGCCGCCCGAGAAGGGCTCGCCCTTCTCGCTGACCCGGGTCGCACGACCCAGCGGATCCTGCTCCAGCCTGCCCTCCAGCCGCGACTGCGCCAGGATCCGCCGCAGGTCGGCATCGCCAGGGGCCTGGGCCAGGGCGACGTTCTCGTGGACCGAACCCGGCAGGAAGGCCGGGCTGGCACGCATGAAGAAGAACAGCCGCTTGCGGTCGGCCAGGGTCAGGCGGGTGACGTCGAAGCCGCCGATCGTCGCCCGTCCGCCCGACGGAACCTGCAGCCCCAGCAGCACCGAGATGATCGTCGTCTTGCCCGAGCCCGAGTCGCCGAACAGCCCGATCTTCTGCCCCGGATCGATCGCGAAGGAGACGCGATCGAGGATGGTGTCGCCGCGCGGATTGCGCACGCTGACCTCGTCGAACTCGATCCGGCCCCATGCGGGCCGCGGCGCCGTGCCGGCGATGATGGCCGGGGTGCCGGCACCCGCCGTCTCGCCGGTCTCGGTGCTGGCCGAGATGCGCCGCAACGCCGCGCGGGCGTCGTTGATCATCGGCCACGCCTCGCCGATCTGCGACAGGCAGGGGAAGATCAGCATCGTGTAGTAGGCGAAGACCAGGAACTTGCCCACGGGCGGCGCCCCCTCGCCGGCCAGCAGCATCAGGATCACCAGGCACATCGCCGCCGAGGCGCCGATGATGAACTGCATCGTCGCGTGATAATGGCTGTGCCGCATCCACAGCAGCCGGTTGATGCCGTAGAGGCGGCGCGCGATCGCCGTCGCGCGGACCAGGAAAAGCGTGCGCAGGCCCGAGAAGCGCAGATCGAGATTGCGCTGGAAGATCGTCGCCAGCAGGCCGAGATAGCGCTGCTCGTGCTCCAGCTTCGCCAGGAAGCGCGACTTTCGCCACAGGGCATAGAGCGCGATGCCCGAGGTCAGCAGCAGGATCTCGACCAGCAGGAACCAGAACAGCCAGGCCTCGACGAAGAAGACGACGACCAGCATCAGCGTCATCTGCAGCGCCGACATGCCCGTCGCGACGATCGCCTCGCGCATCAGGCGCTGCACCGCCTCGACGTCGGTGGAGGCGGCGGCGAGCACGGCCCCGGGACCGCCCTCGCCGAGCGCCCGGTAGGGCCCGCGCAGCAGCGTCGCGACGATCGACCCCCGGATCGACCGGACCACCCGCTCGCCCATCCGGCTGATGACGGCCTCGGTCGAGATCATGGCGCAGAAGATCACCGCCTCCAGCGCGATCACGATCCCGGCATAGAGCCAGATCCGGCCGATGCCGGCGCCGGCCGCGATCGCCTCGAGCCGCCCGAGCAGGCTGTCGGCGCCGGGCGGCTCGATCAGGCTCTTGATCGGCAGCGGCCGCATCACGATCGCCACGGCCTGGCAGGCGGCGATGGCGAAGGCGGCGGCGATCGCCCAGCGCCAGAGCGGATTGTGCCGCCGCAGCAGGCGGTCGATCTCGGCGAGGAACATGTCGGACGCCCGGGCTGGTCTGTCGGGAGGCGGCAGACTCCCCCGGCACGGCCGCGCTGTCGAGCTAATTGCCCGGTCCGGCAGCCAGCAGCGCGGCCAGCCCGTCGTCCAGCGCCGTGCGCGCCCGCATGCCCAGCGCGGCCGCGGCGGCGGAGGGATCGCCCAGCGAGGCGCGGATGTCGCCAGGCCGTGGCGGCAGGTGCTGGACCGCGGCCCGCCGCCCGGTCAGGGCGCAGAGCGTCGCCAGCAGGCCGCGCAGCGAGACGGCGCGGCCGGTACAGACATTGAAGGTTTCGAAGCCCCCGTCCGGCGTCGCCGTCGCGCGGGCCATCGCCGCGCGCAGATGCGCGACGACGTCGGCGACGAAGACGAAGTCGCGCAGCTGGGCGCCGTCGCCATGCACGGGCACGGCGCGGCCGCCGCCCAGCCGGTCGGCGAAGATCGAGATCACGCCCGAATAGGGCGAGGACGGGTCCTGGCCGGGGCCGTAGACGTTGAAGAAGCGCAGGGCCACCGCGCGCGCGCCGTCGCGCGCGGCCGCGGCGGCATGGCGCTCGCCCGCCAGCTTGTCGACGCCGTAGGGGGAGATCGGGGACGGAGCACGGATCTCCGCCGCGGGCGCGCGACCGGCATCGCCATAGACGGCAGCCGAGGACGCGAACACGACGGGGATCGCCCGGCCGTCGGGCAGCCGCGCCGCCGCCAGCGCGTTGCGCGTGCCCTCGGCGTTCACCGCACGCGAGCGGGCCGGATCGGCAAGGCAGCGCGGCACCGACGCGATGGCCGCAAGGTGGAAGACGCCGTCCGCGCCCGCGGCCGCCGCGGCCACGGCGCGCGGCGAGGCCACGTCGGCCACGATCAGCGCCGCGCGCGGATCGAGGGCCGCGCGACGGCCGGACGAAAGATCGTCGAGCACCGCGACACGGTGCCCGTCGGCGAGCAGCGACCTGACCAGATGGGTCCCGATGAACCCGCAACCGCCGGTGACGAGATATGACGCCATGGAGCCTCCCTCGCGCCGGGTCGGGCTCGCCTTGGGACTAGCTCCTCCGCGCGATTGCCGCCCGGCCGCGCGGCCGCAAGATGGCCGCGTGTCCAGGCTAGGAGGGCGTGTCATGGCGGCGCGCGCGTCATCGGGTCACATTCGGGACCGGATCAATGCGTTGACGGTCGATGTGGAGGACTGGTTCCAGGTCCAGGCGCTGGAGGGCGCGGTGGCGCGCGACAGCTGGGACCGGCGCGAGGCGCGGGTCGCGCGCAACACCGAGCGCATCCTGGCGCTGTGCGCGGATTCAGGCTGCCGCGCCACCTTCTTCGTGCTGGGCTGGGTGGCGCGCCGCCATGCCGCGCTGCTGCGCCGCATCGCCGACCAGGGCCACGAGATCGCCAGCCACGGCATGGAGCACCGGCGGGTCGACCGCCAGACGCCGGCCAGCCTGCGCGGGGAACTCGCCGCCGCGAAGGCGCTGCTCGAGGACATCTCCGGCACGGAAGTGCGCGGCTATCGCGCCCCCAGCTTCTCGATCGGCGCGCGCCAGTTCTGGGCCTATGGCAGCCTCGCCGACGCCGGCTACGCGTACAGTTCCAGCGTCTATCCGGTCCGCCACGACAATTACGGGATCCCCGAGGCGCCACGCCATCCGTTCCGGCCGCCGAACGCGCCAGGCATCGTCGAATTGCCGCTGCCGACGATCGCGGCCGGCGGGCTCAACCTGCCGGCCGGCGGCGGCGGCTTCTTCCGCCTGCTGCCCTATGCGGCATCGCGCTGGGCGATCGCGCGGCTGAACCGCGTCGAAGGCACGTCCTGCATCTTCTACTTCCATCCCTGGGAGATCGATCCGG
>JBIKLI010000381.1:0-4074 GCA_044359885.1 Alphaproteobacteria bacterium
GCCGCTCGACGTGCCGGGATGGGTCGCGCGTTTCCTCGACCATTGGCGGCCCGATGCGGCGCTGTGGGTGGAGAGCGAGCTGTGGCCGAACATGCTGTCCGCGCTCGCCGCGCGCGGTGTCCCCGCGGCCCTGGTGAACGGCCGGCTCTCGGCCGGTTCCTTCGCCCGCTGGCGGCGGCTGGGCCGCGCGCTGCGGCCGCCGCTGGACGCCTTCGGCCGCGTCCTGGCGCAGAGCGACGCCGACGCGGCGCGATTCGCGGCGCTGGGCGCGAAAGGCGTCGCGATGCCCGGCAATCTCAAGTTCGACGCGGCGATCCTGCCGGGCGACGCGGCGGCGCTGTCGGCGCTGGCGAGCCTGCTGGGCGGGCGTCCGCGCTGGCTGGCGGCGAGCACCCATGCCGGCGAGGAGGAAATCGCCGCCGCGGCGCATGCGGCGCTGGCGCCGTCGCTGCCCGGATTGCTGACCATCCTGGTGCCGCGCCATGCCGCGCGCGGCGACGAGGTCGCCGGCATGCTGGCCGCGCGCGGGCTGGCCGTCGCGCGGCGCAGCCGCGGCGAGACGCCCGGCGCCGGGACGGCCGTCTATCTCGCCGACACGATGGGCGAGCTGGGGCTGTTCTACCGGCTGGCGCCGATCGCCTTCGTCGGCCGTTCGCTGGCGCGCGGCGGCGGGCAGAACCCGCTGGAGGGGGCCGCCCTGGGCACGGCGCTGCTGGCCGGGCCGCAGACCGGCAACTTCGGCGACATCTACGCCGCGCTGGCCGCGGCCGGCGCGGTGCGGATCGTCCACGACGCGGCGACGCTGGCCGCGGCGCTCGGGACGCTGTTCGCCGACGCGGCGGCGCGCGACGATCTCGCCGCGCGGGGGGCTGCGGCGGTCGCGTCGGGCCGCGGCGCGACGGCGCGCACCCTGGCCGAACTCGCGCCGCTGCTGGCCGCGCTCGACAGGCCGGACGGCCATGCGCGCGCCTGAGTTCTGGCAGCGCGGCGGCTGGCCCGCCACGGCCCTGGCGCCGCTGTCCTGGCTGCACGATCTCGGCGCGCGGCTGCGCGACTGGCGCACGGTGCCCGCCGATCCCGGCGTGCCGGTGATCTGCGTCGGCAATCTGACCGCGGGCGGCACCGGCAAGACCCCGGTCGCGATCGAGATCGCGCGCCATCTGGCGACGCGCGGGCGCCGGCCCGCCTTCCTGACCCGCGGTCATGGCGGCCGGCTCGCGGGGCCCGTGCCGGTCGACCCCGACCGCCACGACGCCGACGCGGTCGGCGACGAGCCGCTGCTGCTGGCGCGCGTCGCGCCGACCTTCGTCGCGCGCGACCGGCCGGCCGGTGCGCGTGCCGCGGTGGCCGCGGGCGCGGACGTGCTGGTGATGGACGACGGGCTGCAGAACCCGTCGCTGGCCAAGACCTTGCGGATCGTGGTCGTCGACGGCGCCACCGGCTTCGGCAATGGCCGGGTCATTCCCGCCGGACCGCTGCGGATTCCCCTGGCGCGGGGCCTGGCGCAGGCGGACCTGTTCGTGCTGATGGGCGCGGACGCGGCGGGGACGCGCGCGATGCTCGCCGCAAGCGGGCCGGTGGTCGATGCCGCGCTGGAGACCGACCCCGAGGATGCCGCGGCCTTCGCCGGCCGGCGCGTGGTCGCCTTCGCCGGCATCGGCCGCCCGGAGAAGTTCTTCGCCTCGCTGGAACGCTGCGGCGCCGAGATCGTCCATCGCGCCGGATTTCCCGACCATCATCGCTTCGCCGCGGCCGAGCTTGGCGATCTGACGGCGCGCGCGCGCGCCGCCGGCGCGGCCCTGGCGACGACCGCCAAGGATGCGGTACGCCTGCCGTCCGCGCTGCGCGCCGCCGTCGTCGTCCTGCCGGTGCGCGCGGTCTTCGCGCCCGCGGCGGCGCTGTTCGGCCCGGTCGAGGAGGCCGCCGATGTACGATCCCGCTAGGCGCGGCCGCCTCGGTCGCCTCGTCGACCGCTGCGTCGGCGCCATCGCCGAAGCGGCGCTGGCGGGCCTGCGCGCGCTGGGTCCCGACCGCGCCTCGGCGCTGGGCGGGGCGATCGCGCGCGCCATCGGGCCGCATCTCGGCGTCTCGCGCGTGGCGCGGGACAATCTGCGCCGCGCGATGCCCGAACTCGACGCCGCCGCGCGCGAGCGGATCCTGCGCGAGGTCTGGGACAATCTGGGCCGCGTGGCCGGCGAATTCCCGCATCTGCGCGCGCTGGCCGAGTCGCGCACCGAACTGGTGGGGGCGGAGATCCTGAAGCGGGTCGTCGACGGCGGCCGCGGCGCCATCCTGTTCACCGCCCATGCCGCGAACTGGGAGGTCGCGCCGATGGTGGCGCAGCGCCACGGCCTGTCCCTGAACGTGATCTATCGCGCACCGAACAATCCGCATCTCGCGGCGCTGATCGCCCGCGAGCGCGGCGCGTCCGCCGGCAGCATCATCGCCAAGGGCGCGCAGGGCGCGCGCGAGACCATCCGGCTGCTGCAGGCCGGCCAGCCGATCGGGCTGCTGCTCGACCAGAAGATGAACGACGGCATCCCGGTGCCGTTCTTCGGCATCGAGGCGATGACGCCGCCGGCCGCGGCGCTGCTGGCGCTGCGCTACGGCGTGCCGCTGATCCCGGGGCGCGTGGAACGGCTCGGGGGCGCGCGGTTCCGGGTCACGGTCGGCGAACCGATCCCCGTGGCAGATACCGGCGACCGCCATGCCGATGCGCGGCGGATCATGGGCGCGGTCAGCGCCGAGATCGAACGCTGGGTACGCGCCGACCCCGGGCAGTGGCTGTGGCTGCATCGCCGCTGGCCGAAGGAATGATCCGATGACGCGCGACGATCGCGGCGATCCGCGCGCGACGCTCGAACTTGCCGTGCGGCGATCCGCGCGCGGCGAGGCCGGGCCGGCGGCGGCGCTGGTGGCGGCGGTGGCGCAGGCGGTGCCGGACCATCCGGAACTCGGCACCGCGCGCGGGGCGCTCGCCTTCAACGAGGCGGTGCGGGCCTGGAACGCGGGCGACGCGGCGGCGGCGGAGGCCGGGCTGCGCCAGGCGCTGGGCCATGCGCCGCTGCCCCAGGCGGCGGCGGCGCTGGCCGAACTGCAGCAGCGGCGCGCCGCCGCGCTGGCCGGGGCGGGCGACTGGCGCGGCGCGGGGGCCGCCTTGCGCGAGGCGCTGCGGCTGGGGGCTGCGCGCGAACCGCTCGCCGGTCTCGCCATGCGGCTGGGGAGTGCGCATCTGGCTGCCGCGCTCGCGGCCGTGCCGCGCGACGTCCTGGCCGCCACCGAGCTGGCCCTGGCGGCCTGGGACCTGGCGCCGGCGGCCGACACCTATGATGCCGCCTGGAAGCTCTGCGTCAGCGTCGGTCCGAACCTGATCGGGCCGGCGGTGCCGGAGGCGGCGCTGCGCGCCCGCCTGACGCCCGGCGTCGAGAGCTACGCCGCGCGCGTGGGCCTGGGCAACGTCCTGCGCCGGTCCGGGATGCGCAACGCCGCCGAGAGCGCCTATCGCGGCGCGCAGACGCTCTGGCCGACGGCGCCCTTCGCGGCCTCGCGGCTGGGCAGCCTGTTCGCCGACGCGCGGCGCTGGCGCGCCGCCGACGCGCTCTTCGCCGCGATCGCGCACGACCATGGCGGGCGCGAACGGATCCTGCGCCTCGATCCAGGCTACGTGGCCGGTCTGCGCCAACGGCCGGCGCGCGCGGCCGTCGCGATCGACGACGGGGAAGCGGCCGGCGCGCCGCCGCCGCGCTGGGTGGTGATGGCCGGCGCCGATGGCGGCTATTTCGCGCGGTTCGGCCGGCAGATGGCGCTGTCGGTGCGCGACCGCTGCGGCGTCGACGGGGCCGTCCATCTGCATCTGGTCGATCCCGACGCGGCCCAGGTCGCGCAACTCGCGGCGCTGCGCGCCGAGCTGGCGCCGCTGCGTCTGGACTGGAGCATCGAGCGCCCCGACCTGGGCGGGTTCGGCGCCGACCGCCGGACCTATTACGCCTGCGCGCGGTTCCTGGCGCTGCCCGCGATCCTGGCCCGGCATCGCTGTCCGGTCGTGATGCTCGACATCGACAGCCGCGTGCTGCG
>JBIKLI010000079.1:0-14260 GCA_044359885.1 Alphaproteobacteria bacterium
CCCGCCGGGCCGCCCGCCGTCCCCCGGCGCCGAACAGCGAACGGCTGAAATCGATGGCACCGGAGATCGAGGTCCAGTTGAAGGACTGCTTGGGCGTCGCCAGGATCGCGTCCGCGAACGCGGCGCAGGTCTCGGCATCGTGCAGGATGGTCCAGGGCACGATGACCTTCTGATAATGCGCGCCGGCCCACTCGACCATCGCGACCGCGATACGTCCCTGCGCGCCCCCGCGGATCGCGGCCAGGATCGCCGGGTGGAGGAAGGCGCCGGCATAGCCCTGTCGCTGCAGTTCGAGTTCCTCGTCGTCCATGCTTCGCGACACGTCGATCGCCAGGACCAGCTCGAGGTCGAGATCGGCGTCGCGCGCGCGGGCCGGCGCCAGCGCCAGCGCCGCGCCGCCGGCCACCAGGGCGGCACGCCGCGCGATCACGGCGCGGCTCCGGAACGGGCGCGCGCCACGAGGTCGACGATGCCTTCGGTCGCGGTCTCGGCGATGGCGGCGGCGACATCGCCCCAGCCGTCGGACAGCATCGCGGCCGGCAGTTCGTTGCGCTGCGTGACCCGCCCGATCTCGCCGCCGTCGCCGGCCAGGACGCGCCAGACGACATCGACCGTCACCTGCCGGCCAGGCCGGTCCTGGAAACCGATGCCGCCGGCCACGACCAGCGCGTCCGGGCCGGGACGTTCCGCGATCTCGACCTGGGCGCGCTGCAGCCAGAACGCGATCGCGCGTTCGAGCGCCGCGCTTTGGGCGGCCGGCAGACCGTCCATGCGCGCGATGAAGACGGGCGGCGTCGCGCGCGCACGTGCGCGCTCGGGGTCGAGTTCCGCGGCGATGCGCTGGGCAAGGTTGCGCAGCAGGGTGCGACGCCCGGCCGTGTCCGAGAGCAGATCGCGCAGGCGGACCCGGAATTCGTAGGTCCCGATATCGGTACCGGCGCCGTTCGACAGCCAGAGGACGAGGTTTCCGTCGTCGGCGGCGTCCCGCTCCAGATAGCTGGACAGCACCGGGCTGTCGCGATTGCCGGCCCCGTTATGCGCCAGCACGTCGGCCGCGCGCAGCGCCGCCGCCAGCGCCGCGCCGAAATCGAGCGACTGGACGTCGTCGGCGGCTCCCGACAGAGGCATCACGATCACGCCGGCGTGGTCGGTTCGCCGGAGCAAGGCGTGGGACAGCGGCTTGTCGTCGGGCTGGAACGGACGGTGGACGTCGCCGCATGCGGCAAGGCCGGCCAGCGCGAGAAGGGACGGAAGCGCGGCCCTAAAGCAGCGCACAGGCCACCATCGAAAGCAGCAGGGCGAAGACCGCAAGCAGGAACAGATGCGGCATGCGACGTCATGCCTCCAGCGCGATCGCCGAGAGCTGGCGGCCGTAATCGGTCTCGCCGCGGCGACAGGCGCGGCGATAGCTGAAGAAACGGCGTTCCTCGGCGCAGGTGTCGTTGGGCAGGACCGCGACCTGGGACACGCCGGCGGCGGCGAGGCGCGACGCCACGAAGCCCTTGATGTCGAAAAGATGCTTGCCGGGGACCGTGGCGGGAAAGAAGAACGCCGCGTTGCCGGGCTCGGCGGCAAGGAAAGGCGCCGGGAATTCGGGACCGACCTCGTAGGAGTTGCGGCCGATCGCCGGCCCCACCGCCGCCGTGATCCGCTCGCGGGTCGCGCCCAGCGCGCACATGCGCTCGAGCGTCGCCTCGACGATCCCGGCCAAGGCCCCCCGCCAGCCGGCATGCGCGACACCGACGACACGCGCCTCGCCGTCCGCGAACAGGACCGGGACGCAGTCGGCGGTCAGCACGCCCACCGCCAGCCCGGGAACCTGCGTCACCAGCGCGTCGGCGCGCGGCGCGTCCTCGCGACGCCAGGGGGTCTCGACCACCGCGACATCGGCGGAATGGATCTGGTACGGCGTCACGAGCCTTCCGGGCTCGACCTCCAGCCGTCGCGCGCAGCGGGCCCGGTTCTCGGCGACGCTGGCGGCCGCGTCGCCCGAGCCGAAGCCGCAATTCGAGCTGGTGTAGATCCCGCGGCTGACGCCGCCGTTTCGCGTGAAGAACCCGTGGTTCACGCCGTCGAGCCGGTTGAGAATGCCTGTCGTCAGGCGCGGCATCGTCCGTCCATCCTCATGCGTCGGCCGGCTCGAAGCCGGGCGGCGGTGCATCGATCCCTGGCGAGGCGAAGGCGAGCGCCTTGAACAATCGCCCCATCCCGCCGTCGCCGACAAGTCTGGCACATCCGCGCGCGATGGCAATGCGCTGCTCGGTGGATGCCGACTTCGTGAGCGTCGCCGCCCGGGCATGCAAGCCGAGCCGGGTGAGGAACACCGCCTGCGGCACCGGCCCCCAGGCACGCAGCCCGGCGGTCCGGGCCCCGCGCGCCAGTGCGGCGAAATCGACATGGGCCGTCAGGTCGACCGCGCCTGGCCGGTCGAGCGGATCGGCCGGCCCGTGCCGGCTCGCGGCCTGCAGCGTGTCGCCCAGACCGCTGGCCTGGGATCCGTAATCCACGAAGAGCGCGACGCCGCCGTCGCGCACCAGACGTGCGGCAAGACCGCGCACCAGCCCATGTGCGGCAGCCGGCAGTTCGACGATGTCGCCCGGCCCGGCCGCCGCATGCGCGGCTTCCAGCGGCGGGGCGGCCAGAAGCGGCCCGGGAAGGAAGACGAACCGACCGCCGGCGAGGCCGACGCGCCTCTCCCGCCAGCCTTCCGCGCAGCGCACCAGCTGGCGCACCGGCAGCGCATCCAGGAACTCGTTCGCCAGAACCACGGCCGGGCCCGGCGGAACACCGGCCAGGTCCGTGTGCCATGTCGCCGGACGGCCGACGGCCGCGCGCTGCGCCGCGCGCAAGGCCGGATGGATCTCGACGAAATGAAGATCGAGGGCGCGATGGAAATCCGGCGCCGGTCGCGCGGTCGCGCGCAGCGCATCCGCCATCAGCGTCCCACGCCCCGGACCGAGCTCGACCAGGCGCAGCGGTGCCGGACGGCCGAGGGCGACCCACATCGCCGCCGCCCAGGCGCCCAGAAGCTCGCCGAAGATCTGGCTGATCTCGGGGGCGGTCACGAAATCGCCCGCCGCGCCGATCGGCGAACCCGCGCGGTAATAGCCATGCGCCGGGTCGGCGAGGCAGGCCGCCATCCATTCGTCGACGCCGATCGGTCCGTCGCGCGCGATCCGATCGGCCAGTGCGCGTGCGAGCGGCGTCGGCGCCGCGTTCATCCGTCGGCCGCGTCGGCGATCGGCGGCCGCTGCCGCGCGCGCAGCACAAGGAACGCGCCGGCGAGCAGCATCGGCAAGCTGAGCACCTGCCCCATCGTCGCGCCCGCGTGGAGGAAGCCGAGATGGGCGTCGGGCTCGCGGAAGAATTCGCAGACGATCCGCGCCACGCCATAGCCGATCAGGAACGCCCCCGCCATCGTGCCGGGCCGCCAGCGCGCGCGGCTGCGCGCGGCGAGCAGCGCCAGCACGACGAAGAGGACGGCGCCTTCGAGCACCGCCTCGTAGAGCTGGCTCGGGTGACGCCCCAGCCGCAGCGGATCGGTCGGAAAGACGACCGCCCAGGCGACGTCGGTGGGCCGGCCGTAGAGCTCGGCGTTGATGAAGTTCGCGATCCGGCCGAAGAACAGGCCGATCGGCGCCATCTGGGCGACGACGTCGCCGAGCGCGAGCATGTCGATGCCGCGGCGTCGCGCAAACAGCGCCGTCGCCGCCGCCGCGCCCAGCATGCCGCCATGGAACGACATGCCGCCCTGCCAGACCGCCAGGATGTCGCCGGGATTGGCGAGAAAATGAGCCGGCTTGTAGAAGATCACGTAGCCGAGCCGCCCGCCGAGGATCACCCCCAGCGTCGCCCAGGTGACGAAATCGTCGATGTCGCCGCGCGTCGCCACGCGCGGCGCACGGTCGGCCAGGCGCAACGCCAGCCGCCAGCCGATCACGATCCCGGCGATGTAGGCGAGCGCATACCAGCGCAGGGCGAAGGGACCGATACGGAAGATCTCCGGTTCGATCGCCGGAAAGGCGATGGCGAGCGAGATCATTGATAGGGGTCCGGCGTCGCCAGATGGCCGCGCACATAGCGCGCGACGCCGTCCTCGAGCTCGGTGAAGGGCCACGCGTAGCCGACGGCGCGCAACCGGTCGAGCCGCGCCTGCGTGAAGTACTGGTAGTGCGCGCGCAGTTCCTCGGGCATGTCGCGGAAGACGATCGAGGCGTTGCGGTCGCACGCGGCATAGACCGCGCGCGCCATGTCGAGGAAGCTGCGCGCACGGCCCGACCCGACATTGAAGAGGCCGCTGGCCTGCGGGTTGTCGAGCAGCCACAGGGTCACATGCACGCAGTCGCCGACCCACACGAAGTCGCGCATCTGGCCGCCATCCGCGATCCCCGGCCGATGCGACTTGAAGAGCGCGAAGGCGTCGCCTCGCGCCGCCACCGGATGGATCTGGTGGGCCACCGAACGCTGCGGGCCCTTGTGGTACTCGTTCGGCCCGTAGACGTTGAAGAACTTCAGGCCCGCCCAGTGGGGTGGCCGCCGCCGGCCTGCCGCCACCTCGGCGGCGACGAAACGATCGAAGAGATGCTTCGACCAGCCATACGGATTGAGCGGGCGCAGCCGCGCGAGCGCCGCAGGCGAGGGATCGTCGTCGAATCCGGCCTGGCCGTCGCCATAGGTCGCCGCCGACGACGCGTAGACGAACGGCACGCCCCGCCGCGCGGTCCAGTCCCACAGCATGCGCGAGAAGGCGAAGTTCTGCGCCATCACCGCGTCCACGTCGCGCGCCGTCGTGTCGCTGCGCGCACCCATGTGGACGATCGCCCCGACCTCGCTGGCGTCGGGCCCGCAGAGCCAGTCCGCCAGCCTCGCGGGCGGCACGACGTCGTGCAACTGGCGCTTGGCCACGTTGCGCCATTTGTCGCCCTCGCCGAACACGTCGCAACAGACCAGCCGCATGCCGCCGCGCGACTCGAGGCCGGCGAGGATGTTGGACCCGATGAACCCGGCGCCGCCGGTCACGACGATGATCTTGGACATGGCCGACGCTTATAGGAGCGCCGCGCGCGCCCTTGCAACTGCCCGTCCCCATGCGATAGTTGCACCCGATGCAGAGCCAGAACCGCCTCCTCGACGATATCGCCCGTGCCGCCAGCGGTGCCCTCGGCGCGCTCGGCGGCCTGAAATCCGAGCTTGACCAGCAGGTCAAGACCGCGATCGAGCGCATCCTGCAGGGCCAGGACCTGCCCACCCGCGAGGAGTTCGAGGCGGTCCGCGAGATGGCGGCGCGCGCGCGGGCCGAGAACGAGGACCTGCGCGCCCGGATCGCGCGCCTCGAGGCTGCGATCGCGCCGCCGCCCCCGGCGGGCGAGCCGACGCGCGACTGACATCGCCAGCACGACCGGGTTTTCCCCAGCCCGCAGGGTATTTCCCTTGCGGGACGGTTTCATGTTTGGCACCCTACTGCATATAGCGTGTCGGTGGCGCAACGCCCTCAAGATGCTGTTGCGTTCGGAGGTGCGGTGGCCCCCGGCAAGCGATTCGCCAACGCCGGGTTGCACCACGAGCCATCGCGCGGAACATGTACGGCCACACCGACGAAGCCCGATCGAATACCTCCAACCCCCTGGATTTGCTGGAGGAAATGGCGTCGGCTGAGGATTGGGCCTGCGACCGGACGGGCGACGGCGAACTGGTCGCGCGGATCGCCGGCCGATGGAGCGACTACGACCTGCATTTCTGCTGGAACCACGACCATAGCGTGCTGCAGCTGGTCTGCGGCCTCGCCCTGCGGATTCCGGCCCATCGGCGCGCGGCGGTCGGGGAGCTGCTGATACTGGCCAATGGCCGGATGTGGCTGGGCCATTTCGACCTGCCGCACGGCAGCGACATGCCGCTCTTCCGGCATGCGGTCCCGCTGCGCGGCGTGCGCGGCGCCTCGGTCGAGCTGCTCGAGGACCTCATCGACGGCGCCGTCAACGCGTGCGAGCGCTATCATCCGGCCCTGCAATTCGTCGTCTGGGGCGGCAAGGCGCCGAACGAAGCGATCGCCGCCGCCCTGACCGACACCTGCGGCGAGGCCTGACACTCCCCGGCCGCGCGCCGGCTATCGACGAGGGACCTGGGCATGACAACCGCCGGATTGCTGCTGGTCGGATGCGGAAAGATGGGCAGCGCCATGCTGGCCGGGTGGTGCGCGGCGCCCGACACGCCACGCCCGATCGCGATCGTCGAGCCGATGCCGGCGCCGGGCGCGGTCCCCGACGGGCAGCCGGACATCATATGCGTCGCGACGCGTGACGCCCTGCCCCCGGGATTCCGGCCCGAGGTCGTCGTCCTCGCGACCAAGCCCCAGGTCATGGACGGCGTCGTTCCCGGCTATGCCGGCCTCGCAGGCCCGGAGACGCTCTTCGTGTCGGTCGCCGCCGGCCGGACGCTGGCCTATTTCGCCCGGCATCTCGGTGCCGGCGCCGCGATCGTGCGCACCATGCCCAACACCCCGGCCCAGGTCGGCCGCGGGATCACCGTCTGCTGCGCCAACGCCGCCGTCAGCCCTGCGCAGCGCGCGCTCGCCGGCCGGCTCATGGGCGCCGTGGGCGAGGTCGGCTGGGTCGAGGACGAGGGGCTGATCGACGCGGTCACCGCAGTCTCGGGCAGCGGCCCCGCCTATGCGTTCCTGCTGGCCGAATGCATGGCCGAAGCCGGACGGGAGGCGGGTCTGCCGGCCGATCTCGCCATGCGCCTCGCCCGCGCGACCGTGGCCGGTGCCGGCGAATTGCTGCATCGCGCCACTGAAAGCGCCGGACAGCTGCGCCGCAACGTGACTTCGCCCAACGGGACCACGGCCGCCGCGCTGGAGGTACTGATGGCGCCGGACGGGATGCAGCCGCTGATGTCGCGCGCGGTGGCGGCCGCGGCGCGGCGCTCGCGCGAACTGGCCGGCTGACCGGCCGATGTCGCGCGCGCCTTCGGTGGATCGCGTCCGGCAGGCGCTGCGCGACGCCGGGCTCGCCAACGAGATCCTCGAACTCGCCGAGACGACGCGCAGCGCCGCCGAGGCCGCGGCGGCGATCGGCTGCGACGTCGCGCAGATCGCGAAATCGGTCGTCTTCCGCGGCGGCGGCGGTCGCGCGGTGCTGGTCGTGGCCTCCGGCGTCAACCGCATCGACGAGGCCAAGCTGGCGGCGCTGCTGGGCGAACGGATCCTCAAGGCCGACGCCGGGTTCGTGCGCGAACGCACCGGCTTCGCCATCGGCGGCGTGCCGCCGGTCGCCCATGTCACGCCGCCGCATGTCTTCCTCGACGACGACCTCTTCGCCTTCGAGCGGGTCTACGCCGCCGCCGGATCGCCCTTCGCGGTCTTCGCCCTGACGCCCGGCGAACTTGCGCGACTGACCGGCGGCCGCCGGGCCGACATCAGGAAGAACGCATGACGGCCCTTGCCCGCGCTGCCGGTCCCGCTACCCTCGACCGGTGCAGCGATGGAGGTAAGGATGGCTGAACGCAGAGCGAAGCGCGGCACACGGTCGGGCTCGGCCGCCGCACCCGGCGACGCGCCGCCGGACGTCGCGGCAGCCGCGATCGCCGCGGCGATGCGGCTGTTCGCCGACCAGGGCTGGGCGGGGGTCACGCTGGCCGACATCGCGCGCGCCGCGGATCTTCCCTTCGCCGCGCTGCATGGCGTGTTCACGTCGAAGGCCGCGGTGCTGCGCGGCTTCCTCGACGGCGTCGACCGCGCCGTGCTGGCGGCGGCGCCCGAAGAGGGCGCCTCGGTGCGCGAGGCGCTGTTCGAACTGATGATGCGTCGCTTCGACGCGCTGCAGCCGCACCGTGCGGCGCTGCGTCGTCTGGCCGGCGACCTGCCGCGCGATCCGGCGGCGGCCGCCTGCATCGCGTTGCGCGGCTTGCGTTCGATCGCCGCGATCGCCGAACGCGCGGGGGTGGAGACGGGCGGCCCGCTCGGCGGCCTGCGCGTGAAGGCGCTGGCCGGGCTGCAGGCCTGGGTCTCGCGGATCTGGCTCGCAGACGACAGCGCCGACATGGCGCGCACGATGAAGGCCCTCGATTCGGGTCTCGCGCGTCTCGAGGCCGTGGCACGGGGTTTCCCGGGGCCGCGCACCCACCGCGCCGCAGCCTGACCCGACGCCGACCGCCTCGTTTCGAAAGGACCCGTTCCGCATGGCCAACCCGACCGATCCCTTCGCCGCCTTCGACCCCCGGAATTTCATGGATCTGGGCAAGATCGGACCGGAGGCGATGCGCCTGCCGGCCGGATTCGACATGTCGGCGATGGTCGAGGCACAGCGTCGCAACGTCGAGGCGATGACGCGCGCCAACCAGGTCGCGACCGAGGGCATCCAGGCCCTCGCCCAGCGGCATGGCGAGATGCTGCGTCAGGGCCTGGAGCAGGCCGGTCAGGCGCTGCGCGCCCTGATGGCCGCGGGCAGCCCCGAGGACAAGGCCGCGCGCCAGACCGACCTCGCCCGCGAGGCGCTCGAACGCGCGACCGCCAATGCGCGCGAACTGGTCGAGATCGCCGCTCGCGCCCAGCAGGAGGCGGGCGACGTGCTCGCCCAGCGTCTCGCGGCCAGCCTCAACGAACTGAAATCCGCGATCGAAGCAGGACAGAAGCGCTGAGCGAAGGCCGAGCCGCGCCGGGGGCGACATGACGATCAGCTACGACGACTTCGCGAAGGTCGACATCCGCGTCGGCACCATCGTCGAGGCCGAGACCTTTCCGCAGGCGCGCAAGCCCGCCTACAGGCTGAGGATCGATTTCGGCCCGGAGATCGGGGTGAAGCGAAGCTCAGCCCAGCTCACCGTGCATTACGATCCCTCGACGCTGCGCGGACGCCAGATCGCCGCGGTGATCAATTTCCCGCCGCGGCAGATCGGCCCGTTCATGTCCGAAGTCCTCGTGCTCGGCTTCCCCGATCCGGACGGGGCGGTGGTGCTGATCGGGCCCGAGCGCGCGGTGCCGGACGGCGGGAAGCTGTTCTGACGGCCCGGCGGGCGATCAGACCGGCAGCTTGATCCGCACCCGCAGGCCGCCGAGGGGCGAATCCTCCAGCCAGATGTCGCCGCCATGCGCGCGCACCACGTCGCGCGCGATGGTCAGCCCCAGGCCGACCCCGCCGGTCGAGGAATTGCGCGACGAATCGAGCCGGAAGAACGGCTTGAAGACGTCCTCGCGCGAGGCGGACGGAATGCCGGGACCGTCGTCGTCGATCAGGATCTTGATCGACCGCTCCCGGCGCTTGGCGCGCAGTTCGATGCGCGCGCCGTGGCGGGTCGCGTTGGCGAGCAGGTTGCGGATCGATCGCCGGATCGCCTGGGGCCGCAGCGAGACCGCCAGATCTCCCTCGGTGACGAGACGGACCGGATGGCCCTCGCGCTGCTCGTCGGCGACCAGGTCCGCGAGCAGACGGCCGAGATCGGTCGGCGCCGGCTGCTCCTCGCCGTCGCCGCGCACGAAGGCCAGATAGCTCTCGACCATCCGCTCCATGTCGGCGACGTCGGCGCGCAGACCGGCGACCGACGGGCTCTCGTCGAGCAGGGCCAGTTCCAGCTTCATGCGCGTCAGCGGCGTGCGCAGATCGTGGCTGATTCCGGCCAGCATCTCGGTGCGCTGGAGCAGGAACCGGCGAAGGCGCTCGCGCATCACCACGAAGGCGGCACCTGCCTGCCTGACTTCGCTGGCCCCCGAAGGCCTGTAGCCCTCGATGTCGCCGCCCTTGCCGAAGGCTTCCGAGACCGCCGCCAGCTCGCGGATCGGCTTCACCTGGTTGCGCATGAACAGCGAGGCGATGGTAAGGAAGACGATCGACGAACCGATCATCCACAGGATCATCACCGAGGCATGGGTGGTGAAGACGCGCGCGCGCGGGAAGCGTATGTCCATCACGCCGTCGTCGAGCTGGATCCGCACCAGCACGTCGCGCGGCTGGCCCCAGACGTCGATCTCGAAGGGCCGGCGGATGCGCTCGCGTATCGCGTCGACGAGATGATATTCGAGGATGCCGCTTCCGTCGCCCAGGACCGGCGCCGCGACCGCCGCGCCGGGCCGGATCTCGATGGCGAGCCCCAGGCCGAGCGCGTGGCCGAACAGGTCCGCCCGCAGCCGGGGATCCTCGCCGAACCGGAGCATGCCGATCGTCATCGCGATCTCGCCCGCGACGGCATGGGTCAGGCGCCGCGTCACCGTCTCCCAGACGCGGTCGTAGAACACGAAGATCGCGATCGCCTGGACCAGGATCAGCGGCAGCACCGTGATCACGACGGCCCGCGCGAACAGGGTACGCGGCATCAGCGGCTTGAGCAGCGAGGCCATGATCAGTCCGTCCGCAGGATGTAGCCGGCGCCGCGAACGGTCTGCAGCCAGCGCGGATTGCGGGGATCCTCCTCGATCTTGCGCCGCAGCCGCGTGACCTGGACGTCGATGGTGCGCTCGCCGCCGTCGACGCGCGCGCGCGCGACCAGTTCCTCGCGCGAGACCGCGGCGTCGGCGTGCTCGGCCAGCACGCGCAGCAGCGCCGCCTCGGCGGTGGTCAGGCGGACCGGCACGCCGTCGCGCAGCAGTTCCTCGCGCGCCGGCACGAAGCGGAACGGGCCAAAGGCGACCTGCGCCGTCGCGACCGGCGGCGGCGGCGCCCGACGCAGGATGGCGCGCACGCGCAGCAGCAATTCGTCGGGTTCGAAGGGCTTGACGAGGTAGTCGTCGGCGCCGGCGCTCAGCCCGGCGATGCGGTCGGCGGCCTCGGCGCGCGCGGTCAGCAGCAGCACGGGGAGCGCGCCGGTCGCCCGCAGATGACGGGTCAGGTCGAGCCCGGACTCGCCCGGCATCATCACGTCGATCACCGCCAGGTCGAAGGCGAAGGACGCGAGCCTGGCGCGCGCCTCGACCGCGTCGGCGGCGGTGGTCACGGTGAAGCCGTTGCGCCCCAGGAACTGGCGCAAGAGGTCGCGCAGCCGCGCGTCGTCGTCGACGACGAGGATATGCGGCGAGGCATCGCTCGCCGCCGGGCCGCCGGATCGGGTCGTAGGCTGAAGCATCGGCGCAATCCTGGACGCAACCGCGTGTCGCGAATATGGCGCGGTCCGTCCCCATGTATCGCGCGCGGCGCCCGTGCCGCGCAATGGTCGCCGGGATCGGCGCGACCGGGAAGACAGACCGAGGGGCGCGCCCCTCCCGGTACCGCCCCGCCCCCGAGGGGCGAGCGCGCGCCCGCTACCGCTCCCAGCGCGCCGCAGCCGCGTCGTCGCTGGCCCGCGCTTCGACCCAGCGCTCGCCGCCGTCGGTCGCCTCCAGCTTCCAGAACGGCGCCCGGGTCTTGAGGAAATCGATCAGGAAGGCGCAGGCGTCGAACGCCGCCTGGCGATGCGCGGAGGCGGCGGCGCACAGCACGATCCGGTCGCCCGGCTCCAGCCGGCCGTAGCGATGGACGATCAGCGTCGCCGCCAGCGGCCAGCGCGCATGCGCCTCCGCGGAGATGCGTTCCAGCTCGCGCTCCGTCATCCCCGGGAAATGCTCGAGCGTCATCGCGCCGACCCTGTCGCCGCCATGGATGTCGCGCACCAGGCCGAGGAAGCTGGTCACGCCGCCGATCGACGGCCGGCCCCGGGTCAGCGCCGCCAGTTCCGCACCGACGTCGAAATCCTCGCGCTGGACCCGCACCAGCGCCTCGGGCGTCGTCGCCGACGGATCGCGCGCCGTCACGGCCTCAGCCCCCGGTGACCGGCGGGAACAGCGCGACCTCGTCGCCGTCGGCCACCGGATGGTCGAGCTTCACATAGGTCTGGTTCACCGCCACCCGGATGACGGCCTCGTCGGCCAGCGCCGCGGCATGGCCCGGCGAACGCCGCCGCAGCCAGTCGAGCAGCCCGCGCACGTCGCGTATCTCCGGCGGCAGGGTCAGGTGCTCCTCGGCCGTGCCCACGCGGGTGCGGAACCAGGCGAACCACAGGATCTTCATCTCATGCCGCCAATTCGCTGAAGGGGAGGAAGTCGACCATCGCGCCCGGCTCGACATCCGTCAGGTCCTCGGGCAGTTCGACCAGGCCGTCGCTTTCGACCAGCGAGGTGAGGATTCCCGCTCCGTCGCGCGGAAAGCGGCGCGCCACGGGATGTCCGTCCGGCCCCGCCTCCAGCCGTGCGCGCAGCCATTCGCGCCGGCCGTGCTTCTTGCGCAGACCGTCGGCGCTGCGGACCTTGAAGGCGAGCGGCGGCCGCGGCGCCGCGCCGGCCAGTCCCAGCAGCAGCGGCCGCGCGAAGCGCATGCAGGTGACCATCATCGCCACCGGGTTTCCGGGCAGGCCGACGAACGCCTTGCCCTCGACCTGGCCCAGCGCCACCGGCCGGCCGGGCCGGATGGCGAGCCGCCAGAAATGCAGCGCGCCGATCCCCGCCAGCGCCGCGCGCAGATGGTCCTCCTCCCCGGTGGACATGCCGCCCGACGTCACGACCGCGTCCGCCGCCGCCGCTGCCGCCTGCAACGCCTCGCGCACCGCTTCGCGCCGGTCGGGGACGATCCCCAGATCGACGACCGCGCAGCCATATTGCTCGAGCAGCGCCGCCAGCGCGAAGCGGTTGGCATCGTAGACCTTTCCGGGCGGCACCGGCGCGCCGGGCTCGACCAGTTCGTCGCCCGACGAGAACACCGCCACGCTCAGCTGCCGCCGCACGGTCAGGCCGGTGACGCCGACCGAGGCCGCGAGGCCGATATCCTGCGCGCGCAGCCGCATGCCCGCGCGCAGGATGACGCTGCCCGCAGCGACGTCTTCGCCCCGTCGGCGACGATTCGCGCCGCGCCTGATGCCGGGCGGCAGGACCACGACGCCGCCGTCCTCGCGCGCATCCTCCTGCATGAAGACCGTGTCCACGTCCGCCGGCATCGGGGCGCCGGTGAAGATGCGTACGGCGGCCCCGGCGGCGGGGAGGCCGTCGAGCGCATGCCCGGCGGCCACCCGCGCGACGACCGGCAGCCGGGTGTCGCCCGCCTGCGCCAGATCGGCGAAGGCCACCGCGTAGCCGTCGACCGCGGCGTTGTCGTGCGGGGGCACGTCGCGCGTCGCGATCAGATCCTCGGCCAGGATGCGCCCGCGGCAGGCGCGCAGCGACAGACGCTCGGTACCGGCGACGCACACGATCCGCCCGGCAAGAATGGCGAGCGCGGCGTCGGCGCGCATCAGCTCGCCGCCGAAGGCGAAGCAGTCGTCCGACAGCTGGGCCATGGCCGACGCTCTCAGCCGCGGCCGCCGAGGCCGCAATGGGCGATCACGAACGCGGCGATCGCCGGCACGTCGTCGATCGGCAGGACAGGCACGCGCAATCCTTCCAGCGCCGCATCCGAGGCCACGGCGACGACGCGGTCGTCGGCGGGGGCCAGCAGCGGCTTGCCGACCGATGGGCGATGGACCTCGAGCTTGTCGTGGGCATGATGCTTGAAGCCCTCGATCAGCAGCAGGTCGACGGGCGACATGCGGGCGATCAGCGCCTCGACCGGAGGCTCGGGATCGCCGCGCAGCTCGTGCATCAGGGCGAAGCGGCGGGCCGACGAGACCAGCACCTCGCGCGCGCCGGCCTCGCGATGGGCGTGGGAATCCTTGCCGGGCTGATCGACGTCGAAGCCGGAATGGGCGTGCTTGATGGTCGAGACCGAAAGGCCGCGCACGACCAGCGCGGGGATCAGGCGGATCATCAGCGTCGTCTTGCCGCTGCCGCTCCAGCCGGCGAGGCCGAAGATCTTCATGTGACGGAAGGACGCTGCGCGCGTGGCGGCTCCGGCGGCCCCGGCTCCGCGGCCTGCGGCTTCTCGTCGATATGGCGCAGGCCCTCGGCCAGATAGTCGTAGCCGGTGATCAGGGTCAGCACGGCCGCGATCCACAGCAGCACTTCGCCGATCAGCAGCACGGGCAGGAAGGCGGTGGGCGCGGCGTCGCCGACGATCAGGAACCCCAGCGCCGTCATCTGCATCCCGGTCTTCCACTTCGCCAGCCGGCTGACCGGCAGCTTGGCCCGCAGTTCGGCCAGGAACTCCCGCAGGCCCGAGACAAGGACCTCGCGGCAGAGGATCACCAGCGCCGCCAGGACGTCGTATCCCGCGACGCGCTGGAAGGCGACCAGCAGCAGGATCGTCGAGGCGACCAGCAGCTTGTCGGCGATCGGGTCGAAGATTCGGCCGAGCTTGGATTGCTGCTTCCAGGCCCGGGCGAAGTACCCGTCGAGATAATCGGTGACCGCGGCAGCGGTGTAGAGCGCACAGGC
>JBIKLI010000383.1:0-4068 GCA_044359885.1 Alphaproteobacteria bacterium
TGTAGGCGGGATCCTTGGGCTCCTTGATGAACAGCACCGATTCCCAGCACAGGATGTCGGGGCCCAGCAGGCTCTCGACGCGATCGAGGATCGAGGGCGCCCGGATGATCGCATCGATCGTGGCCGAATAGAGATGGGGCTTGTGGCGCAGTTCCTTCGGCAACCGGCCGCCGCAGGTCGCCTCGAAGGCCTCGATCCGCGCCCGCGTCGCGGCCGCCTGCGCCGGGTCCAGCACCGGAACCGGAAAAACATAGCCGTCGCGTCCGTAGCCCGCGATCTCCGACGGCGTCAGTCCGATGCCCATCTTCCGCCTCCTCTGCGAAAAACCATGGCTGCCGCGTCAGGCCGGCAGCCGCCGCGTGGGCTCGCGCATCAGCACGAACTCTTCGGCGGCGGTCGGATGCACGGCGACGGTACGATCGAAGTCCTGCTTGGTGAGCCGCGCCTTGACGGCGATGGCCAGCGCCTGGACGATCTCCGGCGCGTCGGCGCCGACCATATGCGCGCCGATGACCGCCTGGGTCGCGCGGTCGACGACCAGTTTCATCAGCGTGCGCTCGTCGCGGCCCGACAGCGTGTGGCGCATCGGCCGGAAATTCGCGGTGTAGACGTCGATGGCGCCGAACTGCGCCAGCCCGTCCTCCTCGCTCAGTCCGACGCTGGCCAGCGGCGGCTGGGCGAAGACGGCGCTGGCCACGCCGGCATGGTCCATGCGCGTGGGGCGGCCGTCGAACAGGGTCGCGGCCAGTGCCCGGCCCTCGGCTATGGCGACCGGCGTGAGATTGACGCGGTCGGTGACGTCGCCGATCGCATGGATCCCGGGCGCCGTCGTCGCCTGGAACGGATCGACGGCGATCGCACCGGCCTTGTTCAGCACGACGCCCGCCGCCTCGAGACCGAGGCCGGCGCTGTTCGGCGCGCGCCCGGTCGCAAGCATCACCTGATCGGCCTCTAGCCTCCGGCCGTCCTGCAAGGTCAGGCAGAGACCGTCGCCTAGCTTATCGATCCGGGCCGGCGCGGCGCCGGCGACGACCGCGATGCCCTTCTTCGCCATCTCTGCCTGCAGATGCGTGCGGCATTCGCCATCGAAGCCGCGCAGGATCCGGTCGCCGCGGATCGCCAAGGTCACCGCCGCGCCGGCGGCACGGAAGATGCCGGCGAACTCGACCGCGATATAGCCGCCGCCGACGATGACCACGCGGCCGGGCAGCGTCGGCAGGTCGAGCGCCTGATCGGAGTCGATCGCCAGGTCGGCGCCAGGGATCGCCGGCCGGACCGGGTGGCCGCCGGTGGCGATGAGGATGTGCCGGGCCGAAAAGCGCCGGCCCGCGACCTCGACGGCGTTGGGCGCGACGATCCGGCCTCGCCCGGCATGGACCGTGACGTTCGAACCCGCCAGCAATTTCTCGTAGATCCCGTTCAGACGGTCGATCTCGCGGTCCTTGGCCGCGATCAGCCGGCCCCAGTCGAGGCGCGCGCCCTCGATCGTCCAGCCATAGCCGCGCGCGTCCTCGATCTCCTCCGCGAAATGGGCGCCGTAGACCAGCAGTTTCTTCGGCACGCAGCCGCGAAGCACGCAGGTCCCGCCGACGCGCCGGTCCTCGCAGATTGCGACGCGCGCGCCATGGGCCGCGGCACGCCGCGACGCCGCGACGCCACCCGAGCCCGCCCCGATCGTGAACAGATCGTAGTCGTATGCCATGCCATCGCTCCTTGCCGGCCGGCACTCTGACCGAAACCGTCCCCGGGTGCCACTGCCCTGCCTGCCGGCCGCATGGGATCATCCGAACGCGAGGGATCTGCCCCCGCCTGGCGGCGGCCCCGCGGATCCGGCACGCGTCCCGAGACATTCGCCGCGGCCGTCATGCCGGCCGGGCCCGACGGGACGTCCCGGCCCTACTCGACCGTCACGCTCTTGGCGAGATTGCGCGGCTGGTCGACGTCGGTGCCCTTGATCACGGCGACGTGATAGGCGAGCAGCTGCACCGGGACGATGTGCAGGATCGGAGCGACGAAGGGATCGACCGCCGGCAATTCGACCGACGCCCAGGCGAGCTTGCCGGCGCGCGCGATACCCTGGCGATCGGAAAGCAGGATCACCCGGCCGCCCCGCGCCGCGACCTCCTGCATGTTCGACGCGGTCTTCTCGAACAGCTCGTCGCTCGGCGCCACGACGATGACCGGAACGCTCTCGTCGATCAGCGCGATCGGCCCGTGCTTCATCTCGCCGGCGGCGTAGCCCTCGGCATGGATGTACGAGATCTCCTTGAGCTTGAGCGCGCCCTCGAGAGCGACGGGATAGGACGCCCCGCGACCCAGATAGAGGACGTCGCGCGCCTCGGCGACGGCGGACGCCAGACGCCGGATCGCGTCGTCATGGGCCAGCACCTCGGCGATGCGCGCCGGCGCCTCGGTGAGCGCCACCGACAGCCGCGCCAGGGCGGCGCCGTCGAGGGTCCCGCGCGCCCGGGCCGCGGCCAGTGCGAGGCAGGCGAGCACCGTCAGCTGCGTCGCCATCGCCTTGGTCGAGGCCACGCCGATCTCGGGGCCGGCATGGGTCGGGAAGACCGCGTCGGCCTCGCGGGCGATCGAGCTCTCGGGCATGTTGACGATCGCGGCGATCTTCTGCCCTTCGGCGCGCGCATGGCGCAGCGCGGCCAGGGTGTCGATCGTCTCCCCCGACTGCGACACGAACAGCGCCGCGCCGCCGGGCGCGAGGACCGGACTGCGGTAGCGGAACTCGGAGGCGATGTCGACATCGACCGCGAGGCGCGCCAGGCTCTCGAACCAGTAGCGGGCGATCTGCGCCGCGTAGAAGGACGTGCCGCAAGCGACGATGGCCAGCCGCGGCAGCCTGCCGAAATCGAACGGCAGTTCGGGCAGCCCGACGGCGTGCGTCGCCGGGTTCATGTAGGCGCGCAGCGTGTCGCCGACCACGGCGGGCTGCTCGTGGATCTCCTTGTGCATGAAATGCCGGTGGTTGCCCTTGCCGACAAGCGCGCCGGACAGCGCCGTCTCGCGCACCGGCCGGGCGGCCGGCGCGTCGTCGCGGTCGAAGATCTCGGCGCCCTCCGGCCCCAGGACGGCCCAATCGCCGTCTTCCAGATAGCACAGGCGCCGCGTCAGCGGCGCCAGCGCGAAGGCGTCCGAGCCCAGGAACATCTCACCGTCGCCGAAGCCGATCGCCAGCGGCGAGCCTTGACGCGCGGCGAGCAGCATCCGGTCCTGTCCGGCGACCAGCACGGCCAGCGCAAAGGCGCCGCGGATGCGCTTCAGCGCCATGCGCATCGCCTCGCGCGGCGCATTGCCGGCGTCGAGCAGCGTCGTGATCAGATGCGCGAAGACCTCGGTGTCGGTCTCGGTCTCGAAGCGGCAGCCCGCCGCCGAGAGCTCGGCCTTCAGCTCGGCGAAATTCTCGATGATCCCGTTGTGGACCACGGCCACGCGATGCGTCGCATGGGGATGGGCATTGGTCTCGTTGGGCTTGCCATGCGTCGCCCAGCGCGTATGCCCGATCCCCGTGCGGCCAGGCAGCGGCGCCTCGCGCAGCGCGGCCTCCAGACGCGACAGCTTGCCCTCCGCCCGGCGCCGGTCGATCGCGCCGTCGCGAAGCGTCGCGATGCCGGCCGAGTCGTAGCCCCGGTACTCGAGCCGCTTGAGCCCGTCCAGCAGCAGCGGCGCCACCTCCGCGCGGCCGATGATGCCGATGATCCCGCACATGCGTCTCAGCCCTTCCCGTCGCGTTCGCGCGCCGCCTTGCGTCGCGCGCGGAAGGCGCGCGACCATCCCTCGATCGTCCGCTGCCGGCCGCGCGCGACGGCGAGCGCGCCGGCCGGTACGTCGCGCGTCACCACGCTGCCGGCGCCGACTATCGCCTCGTCGCCGATCGCGACCGGTGCCACAAGCGACGTGTTCGACCCGATGAACGCGCCGGCCCCGATATCTGTGCGGAACTTCTCGAAGCCGTCGTAGTTGCAGGTGATCGTCCCGGCGCCGACATTCGCGCGCGCCCCGACCCGTGCGTCGCCGACATAGGACAGATGATTGACCTTGGCGCCGGCTTCGATG